>CAYNIT010000196.1:0-9020 GCA_964397205.1 uncultured Phaeodactylibacter sp.
GAAACATTTTTTCATATAAAAAGAACTCAAATGTGCAATAGCAAGCTTTTTTGCTATTTTTGCCACCGTTTTTAAAGTCCTCCTGTGCTGCATCGCGAGGGAGAGAGCTATGCTACTGTTACGGCTCTGTAAAATTTATTGTTGCCTTGATCGTTAGTTTCTTTGTCAACAAGAAGGTCAGATTATATGCTTAGGTACTGTGCTGTGCTTGCTCTACTTACGGTTGTTCTGCCGCTTGCCGGCCAGCGCTATTTCCCCATTAAGGTGGATAAGAAGTGGGGGTTGATCGATGCGGAAGGCCGGATTGTACAGGAGCCAATCTACGATGCCATCGGTGAATTCAAGCACTACGGCCACGCCATCATGCAGCGGGAAGGCGAGGTCGGCCTACTGGGCCAATCCGGCCAAGAAGTGCTTTCCCCAGCGTACGAGGACCTTAAAGTCCTGGACTCCACCCTGGTAGCTGTGATGGATCAGGGGGCTTGGATGGTGGTCAACCTGCAGGGCAGAACGATTCTTGAAAAAGGCTACGAACGGGTCAGGGTGTGGAAATCGCGCTACCTGGCCTATCAGCAGGAAGGGAAGTGGGGCTTGCGCGACAAGTTCGGCTACCAACTGGCGCCTACCGTTTATGATAATATCGAGTACCAGCCAACTGGCTTTTTCTTGACCCAGCAAGACGGCCAACTGGGCTTGCTGTCGCCCACCGGGCGGGAGATACTGCCCACCCGGGCAGCTGAAATCCGGCAACACGGCGACAGTCTTTTCTTTTTTCGGGAGGGCCGCCTCTGGGGAGCGGTAAATTACTACGGCATACAAACCATTCCCCTGGCTTACCGCTCGTACAGCAACATCTCTGCCGGCTACATCAAGCTCAATAACGAAAGCGCCAGGCATGTCTACTCCATGGCCTGCAGCCGCGTGCTCAAACAACACGCCTTTGACGATTTCTACCCCTTTTCCCCCCGCTGCCTTCTGGTGAAAAAAGACCGGCAGCTGGGCCTTATGGATTGGTGCGGCAACTTGGTGCTGCCGCCCGTATACGATGAGATACAGGCCTACGACAAGCGCCTGTTCCGAGTGAGCAAGGAACAACGCTGGGGGGTAGTCGACGACAGCGGGAAGGTAATCATCCCTTTTGAGTACGATTACATCGCTCCGCTGCGGCAGCAAATCTGCGTTGTCAAAAAGGACGGGCGCTTTGGCGTCGCCAACCTGCAGGGAGAGGAAGTCGTGCCGCCAGTCTACCAACGCATAGAACTGGAGGGCCGGCGCGCTAAAGCCTACCGCAAGGGCGATGGCCCCAAGGAGCAGCTGACCGTGCTGAGCTTTACAGCGGAAGGCCAGCTGCGGGATACCAGCAAGCTGCGCCAGCACTTTAAAGTGAAAATTGCCGGCCAGAAAGGATCCCGGCGCGAAAAGACGGGCAGCGAACAGAATAGCTATCTGCTGAAAAAGTTCGAGTGGTTTTACTCCCCGGGGGAAGACCGCTGGGGGCTGCGCCGCCTATCTGACGGCAGCGTGCAAATCGACGCCAAGTTCAACTATGTGAAAGTCGTAAAGGAACTGGGGTTTACCATAGTAGGCATACAGCATTCCGGCACCTACGAGTTCGAGCGCACTACCTTCCGCTTCGACATGCTGTACGGCATCGTCAATAACGATTTGGGGCTGCTGGTTACCGAATTGGAATTCTGGGACATCCGCTACGAAGATTTTAAGAAGGGGTATCCGGCGGCCCGCTGCGTCTTTGCCAACGGGCGGCACGGCCTGATCAGCCAGGAGGGGCAGGTCCTGCGCTCCGACCTAGCGTATTTGGGGGCATTTGTCAATGGAGTAGCCCGCTTCAGCTTTGCCGGCCGGCTTTCCGGCGCCCCCGATGCGAGCCGTTCGCTGGGCAAGCTCAGCAGCTACCTGCGCAGCCTGAACGCCCCCAGCGTGATGCTGGATTACACGCAGTACGATCAGGACTTCCGGCAGGAAGCACAACTGACCTGCGCGTCCTGCGAATGGGGCTATATGGACAGCACGGGGCAGGTCATTATCCCTCCTCAGTACAGCTTTGCCCGGCCATTCGTCAATGATGTCGGCATCGTAGAGTGCAACGGCAAATGGGGCATGGTCAACCGGGAGGCAAAATCCGTCATTCCCTGCCAGTACGATGAAGTCCAATTCCTGGAGAACACCGGCAACCGCATTGTCCGAGTATACGTCAAAGAACCCAAATACGGATTGATTGACACCCTGGGCCAGCTGAAGATCAATGCTGCCTACGATGAAATCGGCTCCTTCAGCGAAGGGCGGCTGGCGGTGCGCCGCAATGGCCTGTGGGGCTTTGTCAATGCCGACGGGCTGGAAGTGATCCCCTGCCGTTTCCGGGAAGTCAAAAACTTCAGCAACGGGCTGGCAGCCGCCCGGCTAGGCAGCGGCTGGGGGTTCATCGACAAACAGGGGCATATCGCCGTGGATTTTCAATATACCCGCACGGGAAGTTTTAATGACGGCCTGGCCTGGGTTTATACGCCCGAAGGGACAGGCTACATTGACCAATCGGGCCAATTCGTCATTCCACCCCGCTTCGACCGGGCTTTTGATTTTGAGGATGGCATCGCCCGGGTTCAGGAAAACAACGAATACGGGCTGATCAACACGCTGGGGCAATACATCAAGCGCCCGCGCTTTTTGGACATACAGCCCTTCAACCAAGCTGGTTTGGCTATTGTGAAGTACGGCAACCACCAAATCCGCTACGGGCTGATCGACCGCCGCGGCTCTATGCTTACTAAGCAAGCCTTCCGGGACATACAGCCGTTTCAGGAAGGCTTGGCGGCTGCCCGCTACCGCAACGGCTGGGGGTACCTAGACACCACCGGGCAGCTCGTCATCGAAGACCAGTTTTCTAAGGCCTCCGGCTTTTCGGAAGGCAGGGCAGCCGTACAGATGGATGGGGACTGCGGTTACATCAACCGGGCCGGGCAGCTGGTCGTGCCTTGCCAATACTCCAAATGCCGGGATTTCAAGGGCGGCAAAGCAGTGGTTTATCAGGGCATGCGCCGGGCGGGCTTGCTGGACCGCTCCGGAGAGGTGCTGATCGAGCCGAGCGTCAACCGGCTGATTAATTTCCAGGAGGGCCGAGGGCTGGTGCGGGACGATAAATACCGGTTCTACTACATCACGGAGCAAGCGAGCCACTACGATGGCTACTACCAGCGCGCATCGGAGTTCAACCATGGCGTAGCCGTAGTTCAGGTCAATGGCAAATGGGGCATCATCAACCAGAAAGGCATCGAGATCATACCGCCCAAGTACGACAAGATCGAGTCCTTCGAGAATGGCTTTGCTAAGGTGCGCATTCAGGGCTTCAACGGGCTGGCTAGCCTGGAGGGGGAGCTTATCGTGCAGCCCGACTACGAGTACATCAGCTACGCGGGCGAGGGGCTGTTCCGGGTGGAAAAGGGCGACAAAGTAGGCTACTTCGACATGGAGGGCGAGTGGATCTGGGACCTGAACCGGTGATTCATCTAAAAAACCGGGCTTTCCGCCTAAGGATTTTTGTATTTTCCTTGCTGTATTTTTGTTTGTGCAGAAAATGGCGGAGCGCCGGGGTATGGCCGCCATCCGCTATCGGAAAGGAGTAAATCATGAAGAACAAGAACGTAGCCGGGCTGCTGGCTTTGATGTTAGGCTTTTTTGGGCTGCACCGCTTTTACTTGGGGCAGCGGCTCCTGGGGGGCCTGTACTTTTTGATAGGGTTGGGCTCTATTTTTATCACAGCGGAAGAAGGCGCCCCGCTCGTGCTCTTACCTGCCGTGCTGGCGTTGATCGACAGCGTGTTGTTCTTTGCTATGCCTCAACCCGACTTCGACGAAAAGTACAATGCCGACAAGGCTGCTCCCTTCCCGGAAGCCTACTACCGCCCGCACAGCCCGTGGCAGCGCTACCGGCACCTGGATCAGCGCGCCGACAATTTTCAGGCACTGAAGAAAAGTGGTATCCGTTGCTTTCGCGCCGGCCGGTACGAAGAAGCAGCGGAAATTTTTGAGCAAGCATTGTTCGAGGCGCCGAATCAAGCCGGCATGCATTACAATTTGGCGGTCACTTACGCTGTGCTGGGGGATGAGAAACGCGCGTTCTACTACTTGGAAAGAGCCGTAGAACTAGGCTTCGACCATTACGACAAGATCCATGAGCATGATGCCCTGGCTAAGCTGCGTTCTTCGCCGCAGTTTCAGGCTTTTGTAGACAATGGCTACCGCCGCCCCTCCCCTGCCCTGCCGGATGCCGAGCGTACGGCCCTGCCCGAACTGCCGGGGAGCGAGCAAGCAGCAGGAGAACAGCCGGATCCGCTTGCGCAGATTCTGGAGCTGGGCAAACTGTGGGATCGAGGCATTCTTACCGAAGAAGAGTTTGCCAAGCAGAAGCAGCGCATTTTGGAACGACAGTAGGCAGGCCGGCTTACTCCAGATCTTTGAGCATCTTCTGTTGCCGGTTGCTGAAGTTGAACGCTTCGAATAATGTGAGCGAAAGGGCTTCCTCGAGATTGCCGTACTCCTTGTTGTAATCCCGCTGACTGGCCCGGATGACCTCCATGGCCTCTTCCCGCCCGTAGGTATGGGTGATGTCACACTTGGGCTCTTCCCCGGGCAGTTGCTTGTAGGTCAGGAAGTAGTGCTTCAGGCGGTTGATAACGTTGGTGGGAATGTCTTCCACGCTTTTCCAGTCTCCGTAGACTTCATCCTCCCGGAGCACCGCGATAATTTTGTCATCCGCTTCCCCGCCGTCTATCATCCGAAACCCACCGATGGGCACAGCGCTTACGATGACGTTGCCGTGGGTGACTTCCCGCTCGGTCAGAACGCATATGTCGAGGGGGTCGTCGTCCCCTACGATGTCTTGGCGGCCAGTTTTTTCCTGGCAGAAAGCAGCCACCTCTTCCTTGCAGTAGGTCTGGGGGATAAAACCGTACAGGGCAGGAACTATGTTAGAAAACTTCTGCGGCCGGTCGATTTTCAGATAACCGGTAGCTTTGTCGATTTCGTACTTGACGGTATCCGACGGGATTACTTCTATGAAAGAAGTGACCACCTCCGGGGCTTCTTTCCCAATGTCGATGCCATGCCACGGATGGCTGGTATATCGCAAGCCGATCATTTTCCAAAGCTTGTCAAAGGCTTGTTGGCTCATGGTATTCCTTTTTAAACAAAGGTACGATAATTGCAAAGACCGTCAACCTCTTACGGAAAAGCCAATACGGTGGACTTGCTGCGCCAAAGTGGAATTCGTTGCATGCTACTTCTCCTGCTGCGGCAGGATGATGAGCCGCTTGGCTTATCTTTTGTGGTGTAGGCTGAATTGGCCTTGATATATATTTTTATTTCATTTATGTAACATTCCCAGCTCATGCACCGTTTATTTCTTTGAATTTATCGCGGATGCAGGACAAAGGAGCGCCAAATTGTTTGAACTGTAAAGCAATGGATCAACCCAAAGAAGGCCCGGCTGCAGCATTGAACACTTAGTAAATGACCAAGCTTGGGCCAATACGTAAGGCACTGAAAAACACTGTAAGAAAGGGTTGACGGTACACTCTGAAAGCACGGTTAAACCAATCCGCTCTCCGTCCGAGGCTGTTCCGTATGGGCTTGATTAAAAGACATTGCGATTTTTACCCCTCGATTTTTTGCATTTTGCATTTAATTATCGTATTTTGCATTTAATAAATAAACTCTAAGAAGCCTTTTAGCACTCTAAACGTTGGAATTAACACTGCATTTGGTGACGAATTATTAAACTGTATGTTATAAAGTAGGTTCAAGACTAAACACTCAGGTTAATGCCCTGCATCAACCCTTAGATTGGTTTCGTGCCTGTCTAATAGCGGACTATGGTTCGCTTGCATAATGTAAAGCATATGCATTTTTAATTTGTTCCGGCAATAGCAATAAATGTACTGTCTACAAAACATAAAATGGATCTTTTATTATTCTCTACTTGCTGTATCCCCGTTCAGCCAAAAATATTCCTATGATTTTCCAATAAAGAAGCTATTTCAAAAGCTGGTCATTGGTTGGCGAGGGCTCAACAAGGCCATCAGTTTTAAACAGGCTTTGGCCACCTGCTCCGCCCATCCACCCAAGCTGATAAGCTGTAAGGTTTTATGCCGTCATCCCATCTGCAGTTTTTGTAGGGGAAGGAAAGCCCTTAGAAAAAGCTATTTAAGACATTTCAGGTATTGGCCCTGAATAATTTCCGGAAAACCAACCGGGTGCCAAACAGCCACAAAAAAGCCTCACGAAATTAAGGAAAATACGACATGGTTAATTGGCGCCCAAGATTTTTTAACCTTATATTAGAGAGCGTCATGCAACAACAACAAAATTCAGACACCCAAGAAGCACCTCAGCAGGTCAAAGCTTTTTGGAACGAGAAATGGGCCCCTGTCAACTTCGGCAGGGAGACCAAAACCTGCAACTACGCCATTTCAAATTTTGGCCGTATCAAAAGTATTGATAAGGCGACTGGCAGAGAGCGTCTGCTTAAAGGCGCCAAAGCCCGCGGAGGGCTGATTATGCTCAACCAAAAATTGAAGGATGGCTCCACTGGCATTGTTTACGTCCACCGCTTTGTCGCAGAAAATTTCGTAGAGCGGGAGTCGGAAGAGCAGGAATACATCCTGCACAAAGACTATGACAAGAGCAATAACAATTGGACCAACCTGACCTGGGCGACGGAAGAGGAATGGAAGGAGTATCAGAAAAAAAACCCTAACCATAAGGGCCGTCCCGCCCGGACAAAAAATTACAAGTTGACTGAAACGCAGGTGCGTATGATGAAAAAACTGCTGAAGCGCGGCAAAACTAAACGCAAAATTATCGCTAAGCAGTTCGGAGTATCCGAAAATTGCGCATACAAAATCGAAAAAGGTATCCGTTGGTCTCACGTCAATGTTGAAGACGAAGACGACGACATGCCGGAAGTGACAGAAAACGAGTAATCATCTTTTCGCGATTCAAACGTAAAGGGCAGCCGGATTATCCATCCGAGCTGCCTTTTTTAATGCACGCCCCTGATGTGCTGTTGCACAGCTTCCTTCCTTTTGTGCTATATTACCCTTCTAGTGCCTCAAGCCATAAATCCTTGACACCCCAAGTTTCAGAGATCTGCGACTTGAGGCACTAGGCCTGGCTTGCAGGCCGCTAACCAAATATTGTATTTCTTACACTAAGTAGGTGATTTTTGTTACTGCCCTTGCGCCGGCGATCCAAATTAAATTCCAAAAAAAGAACACTATTTTAACCCGGCTAGCTCATTTTTGCAAAAAACCTGTCAATATAGTACAAGTATACATCAATTTCCTGGTGGAACGCCCATTCCTTTGCCCTTACCTTTGCAGGGAATGAATTAAAAAGCGGGCACGCCAATTATTCAGGTGCCTGCTAATGTGCTATTAAAAAATCCGATGACTATGAAAAAGTTAGCAATCACGATGACGGCTGTGCTGTTCACTGCAATGAACACATGGGCCGCTGACCTTCCCAAAGTGTCTTTCTCTACCATCCCCACGGAGCCGAAGTTCTCCATGGCCATCAATGGGCTGAAAGAGAATGCATCCATAGCTCTGCGGGACACCGAGGGCGTTATCCTGTTGGAAGAGCAAACCGAGGGCAAGGGCAATTACTCAAAGGTATACAACCTGAGCAACCTCCCCGAGGGCACTTACTACATGTCTATTAAGACTAGCCTGAAGGAAACTGTGCAGCCAATTAAGCTCACAGCCTACGGTGTCGAAATCGATACCGACCGCCGCAAGGAGTTCTACGCCCCGATCATCCGCGCGCAAGAGGGACAGGTAGACGTATCCCTCTACAACGGTACGGCTGCCGATGTGCAAATCACCATATTTGGCAACGGGCAGGAGGTCATTTACGAGGAAAAGCTGGAAAACGTGGTGCTTGTAGAAAAGCGCTACAGCACCGAGCGGCTCCCGCGCGGCCAGTACAACTTCGTCATCAATACTCCCGAGCACATCTACAACGAAACATTCCGGGTACGGTAAGGTGCACGGAAGTTGGTTAGAGCTTGCTTGGAGCAGTTTCGTATTGAAGATCAAGGATTTATGCCTGCCTGCCACGCGTCAGGTAGGGATAAAGCGTTGATTTGCAACAGGAACAAGCTCCCAACATGCTTAGGGTAATACATCACAAAGGGCTGCAACGAATCCGTTGGCAGCCCTTTTTTTTGCCTGTCTCCCAAGAAGTTGCGGCAAAGTACAGCTCCCCCCAGCCAAAGAGAGGCAGGCGGCAGTGCCGGGCAGTGCCTCCGATGCCCGTTTAAACATCGTTACTTGATTTTCAGTTAAGTAAAAAAGCAAAATCAACTGTCATTTTATGAAAAGCATTGCGATCAAGTATGGTATTTTCATGTTCATTGGCTTCGTAGCGCTGTTTCTCCTCATGCACGAGGTAGCCCAGATTCGAAACTATAACTTGAGAATTCTCAACGGTTTTATTCACATCAGCCTGATTTACATCGCCATCAAAAAATACCGCGAGAAGGTACTCAATACGGGCAACGCCATCGTCTCCGGTGTAATAGCGGGCATGTATACTTCAATTATCGGCGTATTGCCTTTCACCCTCTTCATCATGTTTTACCTAATTGGCGATCAAGCCTTTATGGAGCACATCAAAACCACCGTTCCCATGGGGCAGTACCTCAACCCACTTACCGCTAGCTTATTCATTTTCGTAGAGGGCATCGCCATCAGCTTGATTGGCTCCTACATAATGGACCGCCTGATCGACGTAGGGCGCACGGAAACCAGCAACGCCTGATCCCATTTGGCTTCCCGAAAGAGCAGAGGGTTTTACCCTTTGCTTTTCACTAAGCGTTCCTCGCTCACCAGCATCCAATTCCCGTCTACATTTAAAGGCGTGCTCCGGGGAAAAACCTTACGAAAGCGCTCGCGAAAGAACTTTTCTGTCTGTTGCTTATCTGCAGGATTTCGATACAGGCAGTTG
>CAYNIT010000197.1:0-8992 GCA_964397205.1 uncultured Phaeodactylibacter sp.
CAGTATTTCGTTAGAAGTAAAACTGCCGGATTCTATGAATACCCCGGAATCGTACGCGCGGTCCGTCACATCCGCCACCCCCAGCTTGAAGTGGTAAGTCTGGCAGGGTACAAGCTCTATGCTAGCGGTCAGTACAGTGGTAAAGCCATCGTACTGTATGGTGGTGGTTGGCGATTCGGGATTGTTGACAAAAAAGCCGGAAAACCCTAAGGAGCCGTTTGCCCCTGAACAGTTGGAAATATTGCCGCCCGAGCTGCCTACCTTACCGTTGTTCACGTAATTGATGGTGACCGGATGGCTGGTTCCGGGTACCCGAGCGATGTTAAAATTGTTGTAGGCAGGTTGGCTGGGATCCGGATTGGGGCCGGTGACCAGGAATCCGAATACATCGTTGAATCGGGTACAGGTATATTCATTGTATTCTTCGGAGGCAAATACGTAGCGGAAGGTGACGAAATCGCCGATCGACTCCAGGTCAAATTCCAAAACGCAACGGTCGAAGGTGCTGGCAGTGGTCAGCGCGGCAAGATCTGGATCGTTGGGCCCGCCGGTCTGGCAGGTTTTGTTTGCAGCGTCGTTCGGGCCTATGGCATCGGTAGCGCAGCCCGAGGTCAGCAGGATGCCGTCGTCCAATCCGATGTTGGTGGTGTTGCCATTGCTGAAGGTGCCGGAGCTGCCAGATGGGCAATTGAGGCTGATATTGGTTATGGTGACGCCTCCTCCGGTGAGCATGCTGGCGAGTGCTTCTCCATCCGCGCCGGAAGACAGGCTGAGTTGCCCAAAGCAGGCCGTGCCGATGAGCAAGCAAAAAGAAAAACAAAGGTACTTCATTAAGAATTTCATGGTTCTCAAGGTTTAGCCCTCCGGTTCACCCGTCACGAGAAGGGCAGCCTGAATGCAGCCGTTGGACCGCAGACAGGTGGCTTCCTGCAAGGGAAAGCGGAGGTTAGGTAATGATAATAAAGTTAGGCTGGATACGACAGAGGACTAGTGCTCTATGGCTTTCCGCTGTGCTCTGCCAGGTAGGCATTCCACTCTTCCGCGGACCACTCTGGCCGGGAGCGGAGGTCGAGCAGTACTTTGACCTGCTTGTCCGCAAAGTTTACCGAATAGGAAACCAGCCCCGTATTGAGCTTGCGGAAGTACTGCTTGGCGGCTTCCGCGCTGTCGAAATCTTGGCTGGATATATCCAGATAATAGAGGTAGCCGAATGGGGCATCAGCATTGATCTGAATGACTTTGCTGTCGGAGTCCATACTGGCTTGGCGCTCCTCTTGCGCATAGAGCGAGCTCCAGCTGCCAAGGAGGAGCACTACAGCGCAGAAGAGTAGTTTGAAAAAGGTTTTCATTAGGCGAAATGGTTTACAAGGGTTAATGAATAAGTGATTGATTCTTAAGCCTGTCGGATAAGGGGACGTTATAGAAAAGGAGATTTGCAGTAGTTGGCAAGAAACTTTCTTACTGCCGTGCAGTCGGTGGTTTGTTCTGTAATTTAACAACTATTTTCGACATTAAAATAAATTGCCTCTATTTTTGTATGAAAACCTTTTAGCCGCCTCCCGCATCCATCTCCAATCCCCGCTTACAGCAAACCATTTGAAAAGCGCCGGGGTGATAAAATACGGCGCTTTCCTTTGACGTTAGCTAGGCATGAGGAAAATTTCGTTTACCCTTATTCTGATTTGTACTGTACTGAGCCTCAGCGCTCAATCTTACAATACCGCCTTCGGCATGCGGCTCGGCACCGACTGGGGGCTGACCGTTAAGCAGCGGGTTGCCAAGAAGGCCACGCTGGAGGCCATCCTGCAATCGAGCCTGCAACGTGAGGAAGCGGTAGCCACCTTGCTAGCTACCCAGCACATGCCCTTCATCACGCGGCGGCTGAACATCTACGCGGGCGGCGGCATCCATAAAGGTTGGGGCAGCCTGGAAGCCACTACCGACGGCGATCCGTATGAGGACCCCTTTGGATTGACGCTCATCGGCGGCATCGAGCTGTCGCTGGGGCGGCTCAACCTGACTTACGACATCAAGCCCGCTTTGAATATAGTAGGTGGCGAACGCAACATGTACACCCAGACCGGCATATCGCTGCGCTACATCATCTTCAAGCGCAAGTGGATCAAATTGGGCAACAAGAAAAAGCGCCGCAAGCGGAAACGCAAACGCCGCCGCCGCAAGCGGCAGGGAGAAGGCTTTGACTGGAAGTTTTGGAAAAATTAGCCCGTCTCGCTGCTAGTTCACTGGGATGCTGTAGTCCTTGGACAACACTTTCTGCAGCCGCACCCGGCCGGAGTCTTTCAACTGTATCCAAGCTTCTATGCCATCGCGGCTGCGCAGGAATCGGCCATCGCCCATCTCGGACTGAAAGCGCATGCTGTTGCGCTGCAGCTGCAGCCGGGCAGAGTCGATCGGCGCCATGCCAGTCATAAGCAAGTTGAGTTGGTTGACGGGGGGTAGCATGCCGTCCGTCACAAAATGCTCAGCGATTAGAGTATCCTCGTGCAAACCGACGAAGAGTATGTCGGAGCCTTCCTCCCGGCTGCTGGTGTAGGTGCCTACCAGTTCATCTACGCGCGGGCCGAGGTCGAACTTCAGCTCCCCCGAGCTGTACCGCACAAGGGGATGGTAGACCAGGTCACTGCTGTCCGCCGAGCCGGCGAGCAAGCCTTCGTATACCATATGCCCTTCTTCCTCGGCAAGCAGATAGTAATAACTGCCGCTTGCTGCTTCCTGGCAAGCCAGCGCATGCTTAGCCGCCTTAGGAATGCCGTAGCGTTCGAATTCCGCTGGCTGCAGCGGCTGGCAACCCGGAGCTTGGGCAATTTTGACTTTATCCTCTCCGGCAATCAGGAATACTGCCGCCTTCTCCGCGCTTAGCTCTACGGAGGCCGGGCCAGCCTTCTTTTGCTGGCTTCCGCCTCCGCAGGCGGATAGAAAGAGGGAAATGGCAATCAGCAGGGCAAATAAACATCGCATGGTTCAGTGGTAGTTTGGGATCAAGATAAAAACATTTGCGGGAAACTGAATGCCTCGATGATCAGTCCAAAGGATTTTGCAGGATTTTTTTTGGCTTTGTGGGAACTGTTTTATCTTTGCAACGCTTTATTAAAAAAAAGTAAATGGTGATTGTAGCTCAGCCTGGTTAGAGCGCTGGATTGTGGTTCCAGAGGTCGCCGGTTCAAGTCCGGTCAGTCACCCCAACCAAAGCCCGCTGGCCTTCAGCGGGCTTTTTTGTTAGCCCCCGCACTTGCCACCCTGGCCTTAACCAAGAAGTGGCGAACATAAAACAGGACAGATTACACGCCCTATCTTTAAAGGCTGTCCAATCTTAGACGGATACCCCCCTGCCTACCAGCAGGCAGGTGCGTCTCGGCGTGCAACTGAGCAAAATGAATAGCCTCTCTTGGGTTTGGCGCCGCCGCTTGGTGGTCACTCAAAAAACTTGAAATGACTTATAAGCTAAAAAATTAAGTGAATTGCACAAAAACAGCCTCCGGCCTGCCTGCCCTTTGCCAATCGGCCCGAGCCAGGGCGACGACAACAGCAAGTACAGTGAGCAATGCCCCGGTGCTGTCTATCAGAAAAAAGCTGCTTCGGAGAAGTTTGACCGATGCGCATAGCGCTTGATTTTGGTAGCCGCTGGATGAGAGAAGGTTTGTAAAAGTAGGCAAAAAAAGCTTAGCTTTCCTACCAAGTTTTTAAGCTAAACAACAGCAAGCATGGACCGAAACAGCATCTTCATCACCGGGGCCGCCCGGGGCATCGGGAAAGCCACCGCCTTGCTCTTTGCAGAGCAGGGTTGGTTTGTCGGGCTATCGGATATCAACGAAGCGGAACTGGGGCAGCTGGCGCAGAAGATCGGGCCAGAACAGTGCTCCACGCACCGGATGGATGTGCGCGATGCCCAGCAGGTGGAAGCGGCCATTGCCGCCTTTGGCGCTGCCACCGGACAGCGCATGAACGCCCTATTCAATAATGCCGGCATACTGATTCCGGGCGGATTTGAGAAAATGCCCCTCGAGCAACACCACGCCTTGATCGACGTGAACCTGACCGGGCTGATCAACGTGACCCACCTAGCCCTGCCCCTGCTGAAGGCTACGCCCGGCAGTACCGTCTTGAGCATGTGCTCCGCCTCGGCCATCTACGGCAATCCAGAGCTGACCACCTACGCGGCTACCAAGTCTGCTGTGAAATCATTGACCGAGGGCATAAATTTGCTGTTTCGCAAGCACGGCATCCGGGCGGCGGACCTTTCGCCGGCTTACGTGCGAACCGGCATGGTGGCGGATGTACAGGAAGACATGGAATTGCCCAGCCGGGATGTAAAACTCAGGGCCGAGGACATTGCCCGGGCAGCATGGAAAGCAGTGCATTCTCATAAGGTTCATCATTACATCGGCTTCGATGCCAACCTCTTCCGCTTCTGCAAATGGCTGCTGCCCCGGCCTTTGCTTGAAGCCATCCTAAGAGCTACGTTTTATAAAAAGGCACTGGCGAGAAACTGACGATTGCAGGGCTTGCAGCGGTAGATTATTGCTTTCTCCCCGCTGCCCGCACAGGCGGAAAGCAGCAGCAAGAGCCCCAAGAGAAGCGGACGGATATTCATAGCGGTTTTGGCTTAAAGTTACTTTTTCCGGCATACGGCTGCTACCTGTGGGGAAGCTACTGCTTTACAAATTTACAACTGCTTATGGCCTGCTCTCCCCGCAGCTGCAAGACATAAAGCCCGGAGGGTAAGCCAGACAAGTCGATGGGCTTAGAGACATCAAAGCCGGAAGCGTACACCCGGCGCCCGTCGAGGCTAGTGATCACCGCCTGCTCGTAGAGCGGCCCGCTGTCGACCCAAAGCCACCGTTGCACCGGATTCGGATAAAGCCGCAGGCTTGTCTCCCGTTTGTAGCTTTGGTTGGAGACCACCACATCTTGCAGCAGGTAGCTTAGAAAGGTATGATCATCGAAATTGCTTACATCGCCAAAGGTTTGGCGGAGAGCTACTACACGGAGAGAGGGTATGATATACATACGATTCTTGCCAGCACCCAGTGCGCCGATGATTCCCGGGTAGCCATTGTGGTACATAAAACCGCCCGCCGAGCCGGGAGGGGCAGACTGAATAGGATAAGCCCCGTAGCCGTCCGGCTGATTCAGCCACAAGAAGCGCCCATGGCCCAGATTGGGCCCATCGGCTACCAGCAGGCCCTCTATCAAAGCGCTGTCGACCAGTTGGGCACCGTCCCAACGCCCCTTGTTCAGGAACAATCGGCCGAACTTCATCCATTGCCTTGGATTGATATAGCAGCCGTTGGGGATGTGCGGGTTCCCGGCACTGTCGCGCGCCCAATCGTCGTAGGCCAAACCAATGGGCTGGAAAACCAGGCTGTCCAGGTACTCCAGCGGGTCTTGGTGGATGCCGGCCTGCTGCAGTTTGCGCTCCAGAAAAACGGCGAAGGCATAGTAGTGGCTAGGGCCATACTGAAACCGATTGCCAGGCAGGAAATTCAAGTCCAGGCTGTCGACTGTGTACTGGTAAAGGTCGGGGGCGGCGGCATCCAGGCCCTGAATGTTTTCTATATCCTGCGACAGCCCCGAAGAGAGAGACAGCAGGTGCTTCACTTTGATGAGGTTTTTGAAAGGGTGGCGTTCTGCATCCTGCCACTCGGTGATGGTGGCAGCTACCGGCTCCTCGTAGCTGTCGATCAGGCCCGAGCCCAGAGCAGCAGCGGCAGCCAGGCTCCAAAACCCTTTGGTGGCGCTGAAAATGTGGGTGGCTACTGTGGAATCTGCGCCATTGTGGTAGTCTTCAAAAATGATGCTGTCGTTCTGCAGGACCAAGACGGCTACTCCGCCTTTCTCTTCCGCGTATTCGGAAGCTTGAAGCATATTCTGGTACGGCAATTCGGGCTGCGCCCAGCTATAAGGGCTGGCCAGCAGCGCCAGAAGGAATACACCGGCTTTTTTTACACTTGTCATGATAAAGGTGGATTTCACAGCAGCTTTCATGATCATCTCTTTGCTCGATTAGACCTAAAGCAAAAGGCAAGGTTTAAAAAGCGAGACCTGGATTTTCGCCTCTCTATTTCTTTAGAATCCTGTCCATTCGGCAGGACAAGCTCCTGGCAGAACTGCTGTAATACAAACGGCCCACCGTTGTTTACTACAAAGAAGCCGATACTAATTCCAACCGCCCCAATCCTGTTTTCCTAAGTGCGATCGAAGCCGGTTGAGAATCAATGAGATCAGTAGTTCAGTCCGGGCACTTTTTTCCTGCCACCTCTTATTGCTAGATCAACAAGTACTGATGCCGGATACCGTGCTCGCGCAGTGAGCGGATCATTGCTTCAAATTGCCCGTTGTGCCGTCCAGAGTCAATTAGAAATTCATAGCGTATAGGCGTGCCCTTGCATTCGAAGGATATCCAATTGTTATGCTTCTTGAGGTAATTGCGCTTTTTGTGAGAATAGTGGTAGGTTGCCCCTCTTTCGATCCTGAGTTTGGATAGTTCTTTAAAGGGAAAAACCTCTTTTTTGCCGTTTGTCTCGATTTCAATTTGCTGAAGACCGATGTTAAATTGGCCGAGCTCCTCGTGGCGTGTAGAGTAAAAATACAATATAAAGGTGGCCAGCACGAGCACAATCAATATGCCATAGTAGACCTCCGAATTAATGCTGAGCCGCTGCAAAAGACTTGGATGCCGGAGAAGTTTGCCGTTTTAGGGGAAATGGAGATTCCATAGTAGAAGAGCAATATAAAATACATGACATAACGTACCGCTTTCAATTTACGGTAACGATCTGCGTTAATCAGAACTGCACTAAATAATACAGAGGAAGTACTCATTGCTGAATTGTTCTCTGGCGGTCTTGGTATAGCTTGCGGCTACTATACTCGGAACGGAGAGGTTTGGGCATCCACCCGACGCACGAGTATACCGATATACATCGGCACAAGTATGCCGACCCGCCTGCCTTAGCATGTTCACCGGTGGCCAAAGCCTCTGGCAACAGGACACGGGCAGGCACGAAGTCATGTTTGGAGCTTGTTCTTGTTGCAAATTAACGCTTTATGAACCCTCGCAATGCTGCGGGGCAGACTTTGGCATCCGGTTTTTACGGTCATTTAATCCCGACGATAAATGCCGGGATGTAAACACCCGCTAAACTCAAATTTAGTGACTTCGCCAGAACCCTGCCTACCTGATGGGTGGTAGGCATAAACCCTTGATTTTCAAGACTACACCGTTCCAAACAAGCTCGTTAGCCCCCTCATCAGCTCTATCACAGGGCCAAACTGTAGCTTGAAGTGCGCTGGCTTACCTTGCCAGCATACCAATTTGACCCGCCGAAATAGCCTTGCCCTACTACAGTTAATGTACGGACTCCAAGCCAGTCTGGCAAGCAAAACCGTTTGCGATTTTATGGAATTACTGCCAATAGGTGAAACAATAATTTGTGGCTCCTGCATTGCCGTCGTTGATCCAGGCATTCATCGTCTGGGATCTTGGATTTGCGACATCGCCCCATGACGAAGCTTAGCTTGTCAGGGCAGAGCAAAGGTACCTTCCAGCGTTTATGCTGACCTGCCTGCCAGAGTATCGGCGCGCAAGTTGCCCTGCGAAATGGCCTTGCATTATTTCACAGGGCAAGCATCAAATCGGTTTGCTGCTCCGATCGCGATCGGAAGCCACTTGATCTTCGGCATACCCAACAAGTTTTACATTTTGGCAAAAGCCCGTATATTCGCTCCAAATCCGGCACATGACCTTTGATGTAACCATTCCGGTCCTCAACGAAGAAGCCACGCTGTCGCAAAATGTGCGCCGCCTGCACGCCTTTCTGATGCAGCACTTCCCCGAGCAGGAGCAGTGGCAGATCGTCATCGCCGATAATGGCTCCACCGACCGCACCCTGGAAATTGCGCAGGCGCTCGATGCCGAAATCCCGGAAGTTACTTACGTAAAAGTGCCCCGCAAAGGCGTTGGCCTGGCCCTGAAAACCTCCTGGAGCCAATCCCAGGCAGACATCGTAGGCTATATGGACCTCGACCTGGCAACCGATTTGCCCCACTTCCTGGAGGCTTACCGGGCTATTGCTGGGGAAGGCTACGATCTCGTTTACGCCACCCGCCTACACCCCAATTCGGAAGTGGTCAACCGCCCCTTCAAGCGGGAGGTCGCTTCGCGGGTCTTCAATGGTTTGCTCAAGGCCTATCTACAAGTTGGTTTTTCCGACGGCATGTGCGGCTTTAAGTGGCTGCGCCGGCAGGTGTACCCCGAGCTGAACCAAGCTGGCGCTACCAACGACGGCTGGTTCTTCTCCACCGAGCTGCTCGTCACCGCCGAATGGCTGGATAAGCGGATATACGAACTGCCCGTCAAGTGGACCGACGATATCAGCAGCAGCCGGGTTAAAATCTTACCGCTGGCCAAGAAATACGTCAAGTCAATGAAAGAGCTGAAAAAACGAAAAGTGGGAAAGCTATAATATGGACAGGTTGGAACGCAGAATCTTTCATTTTACCAAGTTGATCTCAGAAATGCAGCACGAAAAGCAGATGACCATCAGCCTCTTAACTGCTTCTACATTTTACAAAACACCGCTAACTGAACAAGCCCCTGAACTATCTATGAAGCATTATCTGCCCCCCTCCTCTCCCGCCCATAACGATTTCCCCTGTAAATGCCGGGATGTAAACACCCAAGCTCAACGAGCAAAGCCGGAAACTCCCCCTAGCTCCTCCCCACCCTAAACCCTAAACTTCTCAACCCATCAACTCATCAACTTCTCAACTCATCAACTTATGCCACAACCCAACACTCTTCTCCTCGGCACCGCCATGTGGGGCTGGACCACGCCCAAGGCCCGCGCCTTCGAACTGCTCGACCTTTTCTATGCGGAAGGCTTCCGCGAGCTAGACGGCGCCACCAACTACCCCATCAACAAGCAGCCGGAGGATTTCCGGAAAGCGGAGCAGATCCTGCTGGAATGGA
>CAYNIT010000198.1:0-8877 GCA_964397205.1 uncultured Phaeodactylibacter sp.
GCTGCAGCTTGGCGGTGGCACCGTAGTTGGTATGTGCGCTCAGTTCCAGGGAATAATCGCCGGGAGGGAGCTGAGGATAGGTAAGTTCGGTGCGTTTGGTAGTTTTCCATTTTCTTTCTACGCCGCGCAATCGGTAGCGGTAGGTAATATTGCCCTGGCTGCGGAAGGATAGGGCCAGGAAGCGGATGCGCAGGTTGTTTTCGTGCTGTTCCAACTGCAGTTCCAGTTGGGGCTGCCTGGATTTTCCGTTGACCTGCACCTCTTCGATCATTAAGCGGAGAGGATGGCTGTCCGCCTTGATATTATCCGGGTTAAAGGACACCAATCCCTCGGAGGTGGCCAGGTAGAGCAGGCTGTCGCCTATGGCCACATCAGCGATATCCTGCACGGGCAGTACATCAGTATGGCGGTAGTTGAAAATGGGCAAGGGGTCCCGCTCGAACTCGAAGCCGGCCACATGCGTAAGCCCCAAGCTATTCACGACCCAAACCTCCTGCCCTCGGCTAGCCAAGCGCCCGCAGAAGTTGCTCGGGGGGTACTGTTGCTGCTCCACTTGCCGGTACTGCCCGTTCTTGATGAAGATCAAGCCGGCTCCCCGCGTTGACAGGCAGAGGGTGCTGTCGGCGAGCAAAGCGATTTCTTTTACAACGGTGTTGAAAATCGGCGAACGTTCTGCCCAGAAAACGGTATCCTGCTGCTGTACTTGCACCAGGCCCTTGCGGTGGCTGTAAAACCAGTGATGGCCCCGGGCATCTACGGCTGTTCCGTAGGCCCGCCCTTCCCAAACAGTATCGAAAAGCTCTGCGGGCACAATTGGCCTTTGGGTCGCTGCTTTCAGCCGGGGGATGCTGGTCCGCAGCACGTCTTCCTGGGTACTGATCAATACCTGCCCTCCTGCCCCCACGGCACCATCTTTAATGGCTTTGCTGGAGGAGATAAGCTGTGCCTCGCCATTGTAAACAAGGTATAAACCATGGTCTGAGCCTACGAGCCAGCCCCAATCTTCGAGCGGCTCTACGAAGGTGATGCGGTTGAGGGTGGCCAGGCTTGTCCCCGAGCAGGCTTTAATTTGCTGGAGCAAGCCGTACTGCCGGTTTAGGAATCGAACTTGGCTGGCATTGCTGCCCAGGGCAATGCCCTCGGGAGTGACTGTGACTGTATTGAGGTTCAAATTGGGCAGCGGGCTTTGTTGGGAAATGAAAGCTACCTTATCGATGTAGCTAGGATAAAAATACAAGCCGTTGCTGCGGGTACCGACCCAAAGATTGCCCTCCTGGTCCTGTAGTACGGAGGAAGGGGTCATGCCCTCGAATAGCCTGCGCTCGAATTGCAGCCCGCCTCCGGCTTTGATGTTGTAGATGCCGATCCCTAAGTTGGGCTGTACAATCCACATTTTACCCTGATGCGGGAACAGTTGGCTGGCGAGTTGGTCAAGTTCGAACAGCGAGCGGTACGCTCCGGTCTGGGTATTCAGCGCTAAGATTTGGGCATCGAGGTGCAGGTAAAGCCAGGGGCCATAGGAAGCGTTGCTAAAGAAACGAACGGTTTGGGCTTGCCGGAGGCATGGCAGTTTCATCTTCCGGTAAGGAGGGCTGCTATCCAGATTGAACAAGGTGCAGGAGCGGCGGTCCTGGTTCAGCAGCCAGGAAGAGTCCTGGTGCTCGAAGACCCAAATTCGGCCCGGGAGTTGTTGCAGTGCTTCGGCAGCTGGCTGTGGGTTCAACTCGTAGTCATAGCGTTGCAGCTGGTTTTCGTCACTGATCCAGATGTTGCCGTGCGCAGCGGCTACTTTGCAGTCGGCAATGTCTTTGAAGGAGTCATACGGTCCCTTTGGTAAGGGGAGAATGGTGTCTTGCTCTAGATATGCTACATCGCCGAGCGTATTCAGCCAAAGCCGGCCCGCAGCGAATGAGAGGTTGATGATATCGTGGTAAGGTAAGCCATCTTGCTGATTCAGTTGCAAGAATTTGTAGCCGTCAAACCGTACCAGGCCAACATCTGTGCCCAAATACAAAAAGCCTACACTGTCCTGTGCGAGATCGTAGATATTCTGGCTAGGCAAGCCGTCCTTGATGGTCAAACGTGTAAACCTGTCTGGGGCCAGTTGTGCGTTCAAGTGTGAGCATAGGACGACCAACGATAGCTGTAGAAATATTCCTATGCGCTTCATCGGCGTTGCTGTTCTCCCGTTGAAGGTTGTTCTGATTTTTTTCAGCTCTGCAAAGCAACTAAGAGGCAGCAGAACAAACAAGCCCTATTGTACCCAATACGTAACAGAGCAAAGCGCGAAGCTGCGGTACTGAGGCGAAGCGGGTGGCTGAAAGACCCCCTGTAGGCTTTGCTGCCAGTGCAGGCTGGCGGAAAGCCGGGAGCTGATGCGGTAACGTAGGCCGGCTCTGGCCGATAGCAAGCTGGCACGGCTTCGGCTAGCCTGATTGTTGTGGCGAAGCTGCTCCGCAACAGTTGATAAAGCTTCCGGTTCTGTTTCATCGGCAGGATTCGAATTTGTGACCTGTTCGCTCTGAGTAGACCAACGGACTGCAGAGCGGCGATATATTTGGCGGGCGTATTGCAGGCCGGTTTCCAGGCTCCAGCGGGGGTGGAATTGATAACCCAGCTCCGAGGAAAGGGTAGCGTAGTGCATCTCCTCCGTGCCATTCACCGCGCTCAGGGTTTGTGTCCCGCTGTTGTTCTGGTTGGGCTGGAAGTAGCTAGAATTGGTGAATAAAAAGGTGCGCTCTCCTTCCGTCTCCCATTGCTGCCAGTACCAATACCCCAAGCTGGCCCGGGCGTAGAGGGGGCTCTGATTACCCAACCGAAATGCCGTGATGAACTCGGCGGTGTATCCGTCGGGGGCTTGAAAATCAGCGAGCGCGATGCCTGCCCGCAGCCCGTAGCGGATCTTGGGTGGTGCGCTTGCAGAGGGTTGAGCCGGGAGGCTGCTGGAGCTCGCTATCGGAAGGGGTGTAGGCTCAGTGGGCAGTTGCTTCAGGCTGAGCCGGGCGGGAGCAGGTTGTTTTGCAGGAAAAGATTCGGCTGCCGCCATATCCGCTGCGCCATAAGCTTGCCGAAGCAGCGGCCTGCTGTTATCGATGGGAGGCATAGGGGGATATCTTCGCCCGGTAGCGGAGGGGATGCGCTCCTCCGGCATCTGGGCAGTGGAGGCCAGCGGAGCAGAAGGGGCTGTAGGCTGATGCTCTTTATCCCGCCGTCCGGCTGTTTCCAATCCAGCCTCAGCCGGGCTGCTCATCACTGGGATGGGTAAGGCGCTCAGAGCATCCGCCGATGGAGAGGAGGCAGGAGAGAAAAGGGTCAGCCAAAGGGCAGCTGCGATCAGCAGCAAGCCGAGTAAAGCCACAGGCAAGGCCCTTCGTTTGCGATGGCCCGAACGGGCAGGCGCGGGCATTTCCTGCTCCAGCATTTGCTGCATCTGTTGCCAGCCTTCATCCGCCCAGCTGGGGTCTATGGGTGTAGCGTCCTTATCCGGCATGATTATAGTTCGTTCTGATGAATTGCTTCAATTTCTTACGGGCGTTGGACAAGTGCCATTTGGACGTGCCCACGCTTATGTTTATACGTTCGGCGATTTCCACATGCGTATAGCCCTCGATAGCGTACAAGTAGAAAACATGCCGGGAGGCATCGGGCAATTGGTCTACCATCTTCATGAGATCATCCAGGTAGAGCTGATCCAATGCTTGCTCGCTCACCGGCTTATCCCGTTCCTCCAGGTCCAGAAAGCGGATGGCGTCGCCGCGCCGGCGGAAGTAGTCCGACAGGCTGTGGAAGACCAGCCGGCGTATCCATCCCTCCAGGGAGCCGCTGAAGGAAAACTTATGCAGTTTAGTAAATACCCGCAGGAAGCCGCGGTTCAGTATTTCCATGGCTTCCGTTTTGTCTTGGGTATAGCGCAGGCACATCCGTATCATACTGTTGAAGTACTTGCGGTAGAGCATCTCCTGGTAGAAGCGTTTGTTCTCCAGGCAGCCCGCCACGAGTTCTTCATCGGTATAGTCGGAGGCCTTCTTTGCCATCGGGTTACAAAATTTAAAAAAATATCCCCAGCCGCAGGCTGATGCGCTGAAAAGTCCACCGCTGGATCTGCCTGACCCCCCAAAAGCGATCCTCGATCAGGGTAGAACGCTGGATTTGGTACCCCAGGTCTACCAGCAGGCCCATTTCTTGCTCTTGGAAGTTTTTGGCTAAGCCCAGGCTGGCGCGCCCGCAGAAACCGCCGCGGCTTTTGGAAACGTCGGCATCGCCGAGCAGCACGCCGTAGCCGGCCGACAGGCTGTAGCGCGGCTGCCAGCTCCAGCCTGGGAGCCAACTGCCAGCTGCTTCCAAAGATAGGGGAACAAATACTCCCCCGCGGTCAAAATTATAAAATTGCAAGCCATTGCCGAGCCCCAGCCCTATTTTGCGGTTCCAGTAGTAGAGGAGGCTGTACTGCAGTGAAACGCCTGTTTTCAGCGCTGTATTCTCCTCGTTTGACTGCTCTAGCAGCAAGCCATACAGCAGTTCGTACCGCAAGCCACGCTCTTGGGCCCGCGCAGTATCAACTGCTGCCGCTGCCGCTTGTGCGCTAGGCTCACTCCATACCAGGCAAAGCAGCCCGGCCCAGAAGATTGCTCTTTGCAGCTTCATTGATCTACTGTGCTTTTATCTCGCTCAACAGCTCCGGTTTTTTGGGCTCGCTGATATCAAACTGAAAGAACCCGTCTTCACCGATGACCAGCGCCAGCTCACGGCCAGCCAGGGTGATGATGTCGTACGCCTGGAAACCAGGCATGCGGGCCAGCAGCCGCTCTCCGACCCTTCCTGCGCTACTGGCATCGAATACCTTAACGCCTTGGGTGTTTTCGCAAATGTACAGGGCATCGCCCAGCTTGGAGAGCCCGTGCGGGTTGTGCATTTCAAAACTTTTGATCAGCCACGGATTGGTCAGGTCGGATACGTCGACTACGTCCAGCTGATTGGTAAAGGTCTGGCAAGCCTGTCCGTCCCGCAGAGTAACGTAGGCGATGTCGCCATCCACAAATACCGGGTCGCAGGCGGTAGCGTGGCGGAAGATCGACTGATAAGCTGGCTGTTTGGGGTTGCTGTTGTCGTAAATGTGCATGCCGTTGTTGGCGCCGATGAACAGCTTGTCCTCCAGCGGGAATATGGTTTCTATGCCCCAGCCAAGCTCCACGGTGGATGCCTTTTGAGGCTGGGTGGGAGCCGAGAGGTCAAATACGTGCAGGCTGTGGTCGTCAACTACATAGAGGTGACCCATAGCCATCGTGAAGCGGGCCATCGAGCCGCCCTGCCCGGGCCCGGCACTATTATCGGCTCTGCCGCTTGCGTCGGCAACTGCTTCCTGAGCGGAGCCCGATGCGAACAACACGGTCTGGCCTCGGTCAAACACCAAGGGCATGGCCTGGTTTTTGTCGCAGGGGATTTCTTCAATCACGCCGGTGGGCTCGTAGCGTACGAGAATGCCCTGCTCCGCGCTTTCACCTAAATGCGGGAAGACACTTTCGGTACGCCCGGCATGCTGCGGGTTGGCCGGATCGCTAACGTTAATGGCAACGAGATCGACGTAATTATCAGCGTACAGAATGCCATTCTGAACCGCCATATCCCGATTGCCGGGAATGTTGATGAAGCGCACAGGCTGCGGTGCCTCGGGCTGCGAATTGTCGTAAACGTGGATACCTTTATCCTTTTCGTTGATGAACAGGTAGTCCTGGTATACGTAGATTTTTCCAGGCTCTTCTAACAAGCGGGCAGGCTCAGATTGAATAGGCTGCCGGAGTTCTTCGGGGGCTATGTAGATTGGTTCATAGGCGGTGTACTCGTAAACTTCCTGACAACGGTCTCCGATGCAGGAGGTCATTAAAAAGGTGCAGGAAGCCAGTAGTAGCAAGAGCGGGAATGGTGTCTTCATGGCTCTGAATTTGTTAGGTTGGTAAGGTAATTAAATTATGAGTGAAGACGGTATGGTAGCGGCAGAGGGTTGGGTAGATTGTCTATCTTTGTCAAAAAAGTAGTTATGAAGGAAGTGTTGTCGGTACTGCTCGGGCTTTTGTTGGGCCTGTCCAATGTGTGTGCACAACTGGAGCTGCGGGTAAGTGAGGTACCCGGGAATACGCCCGCCGGAGACACCCTTTACGTTGCGGGCAACTTCAATGGCTGGTCAGCGGGCGCCCCCGCCTATGCACTGAGCCAGGAAGAAGATGGGTACGCTATCACGTTCAGCCCGGCACCCGGCACGCTGCAGTTCAAGTTTACCCGTGGAAGCTGGGAAAAAGTGGAAGGCAACGCTTCGGGCGGTTTTCTTCCAAACCGCACGCTGGACTACGACGGTAGCCCGACGGTGGTGGAGCTGGCCATTCTGAGCTGGGAAGGGATGGGGGCTTCTACCGCTGAGGAGAACGTTCAGGTGCTGTCGCAGGAGTTTTACATGCCGCAGCTGCAGCGCGAACGGCGGATTTGGGTATACCTGCCGCCGGAGTACGAGGACAGTGGCCAATCCTATCCGGTCCTGTACATGCAGGACGGCCAAAACCTGTTCGATGAAAGCACCGCTGCTTTCGGCGAATGGGCAGTAGACGAGTCGCTGAACGCTTTGTTTGCCGAAGGAGACGATGGCATCATCGTGGTAGGCATAGACCACGGCGGCAGCCATCGTTTGGACGAATACTCTCCCTGGGTCAATCCTGCCTACGGCGGCGGAGAAGGAGAAGCCTATATGGATTTTATCGTTGAAACCCTCAAGCCTCACATAGACGCTACTTATCGTACCCTACCGCAGGCCAGCAGTACGGGTATCGCTGGCTCTTCTATGGGAGGCTTGATCAGCTTGTACGGTTTTCTGCGGCACCCGGCTGTTTTCAGCAAGGCGGGAGTATTCTCTGGCTCGTTCTGGTTTGCGGAGGAGATATACGATTACGCGGCGGCGGCAATGCCGGCGGCGGGCAGCCGGGTCTATATGATTGCTGGAGCACAAGAGGGGAGCAACGGGCAGCAGGTAGGGGATATGCTGGCAATGGAAGCGGCCTTAGAATCGGCGGGGTTCGAGGCGGATGCGCTGCGGGCGGTGCCGCACGAAGACGGGGATCACAGCGAATGGTACTGGCGCCGGGAGTTCCCCGCGGCTTACGAATGGCTCTTCGCGGATGCCGTCAGTGTAAGCGAGGAGGTATCGGTATCGCAGAGCGTCAGATTTGAAGTTTTTCCCAATCCTACGGATAGTGCTCTGCAGGTACGGCTCAAACAGCCCAAGCAAGGATTGTGGGTGGGGGTTTACAATTTGGAGGGAAAGCGTATAAGGCCCATGCAGCGCTTGGAGCACCCCGGATGTACCATCCAGGGGCTGGCGCCGGGTTTGTACTTTGTAAAGGTATTTGAAGGCCAACAGCTGTTAGGAGTAGAAAAAGTGCTGTGCCGGTAGGGGCTGTAATTTACTTGTCCTCGCTCTCATCGGTGCTGTCGTCGCCTATGACTTCGTACAAGCCTTTTTCCACCCGCTTTTCGAAATCTTTGCGGGGCACGGGCATTTTGCGGTTGAGGCTTGGGAACCTCAGGGTTACGGTTTTGGAGGTTTCTTTAAGGATACGGACTTTGATACTTCTATTATCGACCATTGGTATAGATTTGATTTAGATTAAATAATGGATTAAAACAGGGCGGGGCATTGCTGTTGCCCTGCGCCCCATCTTGGTTTAAAGATTGATCAAGGTGGCGTTGATGTCGTGCTGCTTCACGATACGGTCCGCAAAAGCGCGGTGGCCGTGGGGCGTGAAGAGGAAGAACTTACCTTCCTTCATAGAAGCCAGGCGGTCTAACAGCTTCCATTTGGTGATGACTTCCTGCTTGTCTTCTGACTTCATCGCAATTTCGAAGTAGCACTTGTTGCCACGCATGACTGCGGTAATATCCGGAGTGATATAAGCTTCCTCCCCATTCTGTTGAGTCTTGAAAGAGGTCGGAGATTCAAATTCCTCCAGATTGGCTTTGACTTTGGAGTAGCCCTTTTTCTTGACCCACTCTACCGCCTTTTCGTAGAATTTTTCATCTTTTTCAGCCATTGCCTGCCGTTTGTAATGAGTTGTTATACAATGAGGTTTCTGAGTTTTATGTTGTCAGAGCAGCCGGCGTGGAGCTCTCCACAAACTTTTTACCGTCCCACTTTCCGAGCCACTCAATTTCTTTGCCTGCCTTTTCGTACTTCCGATAGGCTGCCATCGCAGCTTCCTTGGATTTGCGGTAAATGGTGATATTATTCGGTACGGATTTGATGGTAAAGTAGTATTTGCCCTTTCCCATCGAAAAGTTTTTACGCAATCTCATAACTTTAATTTGGTGAAGAAAAAATGCGAAGCAGACCCGGTGGGTCAGGCTTGCAGCAATCGTACATTCCGGGCTTCAAGCCCTTTTGCGCTGGCTTCTACTTCGAAGGCTACTTCGTCGCCTTTGGAAATTTGGTCTTCGAGATTGGTAACGTGCACAAAGACATCTCTTTCCATATTGTCTGGCTCAATGAAGCCGTAGCCGCGTTTGCGGTTGAAAAATTTGACCCTGCCTTTCTTTTGCAGGGAGCCGTTGCTTTTGAAATAGTTCAGAATCTTTTTTAACCACATGCTTCAGTTCGTTTTATACTGCAGGTTTGATGGTTCCGGGATTGAGTACCTCGTACAGCCCGAGCTCTTGACGGTGATTGAAAATGCTGCGGGGCAGCTGCATTTGGCAGTGTTGTTCTAAAAATAGCAGCGTGACGTACTTTGAAGTCGTTTTTAACACCCTGACTTTGCGGGATTTGATTTTTGCCATTTGGGTTGCATTAAAAGTTTAAACGTGAATCGATATGAGACCCTCCGTTTTAGATGGAAATTT
>CAYNIT010000199.1:0-8849 GCA_964397205.1 uncultured Phaeodactylibacter sp.
GCAAAAACAGCTGGAATACACTTGGCTGCGCACCTTAATGCAACGCTACAAAGATTTCTACGCCTTGACAGAGGAGGCCCTGCACTTCGCCCTGCAAGCCTGCGAATGCAGCCTGAACGAAGAAAGCATCCGCCGAATCATGGGCAGCTACTACGAGCTTCAAGCCTACCCGGATGCTCTGCCTAGCCTGTCCGAACTAAGCGGCCAGTACCAGCTGGCCATCCTTTCTAATGCCAACCCCTCCCTGCTCGAGCGCGCTGCCCGGCATACGGGCCTAGAAGCGCATCTGCACTGCATACTGAGCGCCGATCAGGCCCAAATGTACAAGCCACGGCCGGAGGTCTACGCGCTAGCCACCAAAGCCCTGAAGGCCACAGCGGATGCCATGCTGTTCATTTCCTCCAATACCTGGGATATCGCCGGAGCAGCGTCCGCCGGCCTGCAAACCGTCTGGATTGACCGCCGGGGCGGGCAGCTGGAACAACTGGGCTTTCAGCCCGAAGCCCGCCTCCATACCCTGAGTGAATTGCCCGGCTTGCTAAGAGCTGGTTCATAAAAAAAGCCGTCAAGAGGTTGCGTTCAACCCCCGACGGCTTCAGAAACCTGATACCTTAAATCTTTAGTGTACGACTTGCAAAGGCAGCCGCCACTGTTGTTCTTGTGTGCGCAGTACCAGCCAGTAGGCCCCGCTCGGCAAATCGTGGGTAGCAAGCGGCAAGCGCTGCATACCCCGGCTCAGCTGGTACCGCTGCTGACGCATCAGTGCGCCAGTGCTGCTGTACAGCTGCAGCTCCAAAATGGCTTCCTGCAGCAGCTCTAATTCCACAAAGGCCTGGCCCCGGCTGGGGTTTGGGTACAATCGAGCGGCTGGCTTATCCCGATTTCCCGGCTTGGCTTCCTCCTCTTCCTGGGAACGTTCAGCCAACAGCAGACGGCTTCCAGTACTATCGGAAGAAGGTGCCTGAATTTCTAAAGTATAGTCTTCGGTCTCCCCCCAAGTATAGCTGCCGCAAACTGGGACCACACCTCCGTAGCTCATGATTACCCGGATGGCCCGCAGGCCTTCGGGCACATCATCGGGTATAACGAATGTACCGCCGTTGGCAAAGGGGTAATTGCCCTTCAAGTAAACATCTTCCCCTGCGTCTTCAAAATCGCCGTCTGCATTGAAATCAACAAACACTTGCCAGGTTTCCAGCAGGTTGGCGCCGCTGAATCCAGGTGTCAGTTCAAAGCTTACGGTGTCGCCCGGCGCTGCAGTAAGCATTTGCCCAAGGTAGTTGCCATAACCTCCATCCGGGCCAGAGACATTGAGGAGGTCGTTGAAGGCGACGGATTCAATCCACTCGGAGTTTGAGCTGAAAGCAGAGGAGTTACAGTAGGCCGGGGCTTGCACCACGCTGAGGCGATACGCTTCCACCTCGCCGTAGGCGATATTCTGGCAGGGCTCAGGCGGGCTGCCGTATTTCATCGCTATGCGCAGATCGTAGGTTCCCTCGGGTACGGAATCAGGCAAAGTTACAGTTGCGCTAACGGCCTGCGGGGAAGACAAAGGCGGCAGCAATTCCTCTTCGCCATTCGAAAACACGCCATCCTTATTAAGGTCTACCCACACCCGCCAATGCTCGTTGAACGCAGCGCCGCTAAAGCCGGGCTGCAGCTCCAGATCATAGGAAACACCAGCTTGCAGGACCATGATCTTGGAAGAGTCCTCCCGGAAATCTCCGTAGCCCCCATTGTCTCCGCTTTGGTTAACGAATCCGCCAATGGCCACCCGCTCAATCCACTCATAGCGGGTCGAACTCCCTCTAGCGTCACAGGGCTCGGGCTCTGATTCTTCCAACTGGAAATCCAGTATGGTTGAACAAGCGTTGTCATCACTAATCGTCAGGCTGTAATCCCCCGCAGCAAGGCTGTCGATAGAGTTGCCAGCCTCTCCGGTGCTCCAGGCAAAGGCGTAAGGGGGGCGGCCACCAGAAGCAGTTGCCACAGCACTGCCGTTAGATTGCCCCGGAGCGGGGGGAACCACGGTAACATCGCCGGCGAGTGCTGTGGGCTGCTGTAAACTGATGCTAGCGGTGGCTTCGCAACCTAATTCATCGGTTACGGTGACCGTATAACCGCCTGCACCAATGCCGTTCAAGGGATTACCCTGGGCACCATTGCTCCAGTTGTAAGCGGTGTACACTCCAGAACCGCCGCTCGCGGCAACCTGCAGTGCGCCATCTTGGGCACCGTTGCAGGAAATGGGGGATGCCGTGATGGAAGCTTCCATCGCGCTCAGCTCTTTGATCTCGGCTACGGCTTCCGCTGAACAGCCGTTGCTGTCGGTGACAGTGACAATGTACGCTCCAGGGTCAAGATTGGAGACGTTGGCAGTAGTAGCGCCGTTGCTCCAGCTGTAAGTGTACGCACCAGTGCCGCCGCTCACGCTTACCGAGGCCAAGCCGTTCTGTGAGCCGATACAGGTGGCATCGGTGGACTGTGTTTCCAAAATGAGGGTCTCGGGTGCTTCCAAGGATACGGAACGTACCGCAGTGCAGCCGTTATCGTCCGTAACGGTAACGGTATACGTGCCAGCAGTTAAGCCGGTGATGCTGCTTGCGGTACTGCCGGTGTTCCAGTTGAATTGGTAAGGGGGCTGTCCGTTGCTCGGGGCCGCGCTCAGGCTGCCATCGTTCTGCCCAGCACAGCTGGGCGCTTGTAGGTCGACTGATAATTCAATTGGGTCCGTGGCTTCTACTACCACCTGCTCGGTGCCAACGCAGCCTGCTGCATCCGTTACGGTGAGCCCGTAGCCCCCCGGAGGCAGCCCGAATACGCTGGGAGTAGTGGCACCCATGCTCCAGGTATAGACGTACGGTGCTGTACCACCAGTGGCACTAGCGAAGGCGGACGCAAAACTGTTGGAGCCACAATCCGCAGGATCAACCGCCACGTCTACCCCTATGGGATCCGATGCTTCAATTTGTACATTCTTTTCCGCGACACAGCCATTAGCGTCGGTAGCGGTCACGCTATAATCACCTGCCTCGAGCCCATCCACAGAAGCGGCAAGGCTGCCGTTGCTCCAGGCGTAGGTGTAGGGAGCTTGGCCGTTGCTGGCTGCGGCGGTCACCGCCCCGGAAGCGCCGCCGGGGCAAGTGGGGGTGACGGCAGGGAAATCCAGCTCCAATGGCTGCCCAGGGCTGACCGTAGCGCTGACTGAGCCTGTACAGCCATTGCCGTCGGTAATGGTAGCTTCGTAGGTGCCCGGGCTGAGGCTAAACAGGCTGTCGCCAGTTGCGCCATTGCTCCAGTTGACAGCGTAGTTGCCGTCTCCACCGCTCAAGTTAGCCAGGGTGATCCCTCCATCTGCTTTCCCAGGGCAGGACTCCGCCGTAGGCACCGCCTGTGCGGATACTGGCGCAGGGGCCAGCAGGGAAGCAGCCTGCTGGGCGGAGCAGCCATTGGTATTGGTGACGGTCACCGTGTAACTGCCTGGTGCCAAACCGCTGATATTTGGCCCGGTAGCACCATTGCTCCAACTGAAGGTGTATTGGCTCTCCACCCCCTCCGTGACTATGGTTTGAATACTACCGTCGTTGGTATCATTGCAATTGGGGGCTTGCGTGATTAAGTTAACGGTAATTGGGTCGGGCTGAACGATGTCCACGCTGAGGCTGGCCTGGGCGCTGCCATCGGTAGCCGTTACAGTATAAGTGCCCGCCGCGAGGCTAAAGCGGCTGGGCCCGGTAGTGCCGTCGCTCCAGGTGTAGGTATAGTCGCCACTGCCGCCGCTGGCGCTCACGCTTACGCTGCCGTTGGAAAAACCGAAACAGCTTACGTCCTGCTGATCGACCACGCTAAGGGATAGGTCCGGCTCGCCAGTATCATCCAGGCAGAACGGCTGGGTTTCCTGAGCGCTGAACACCCCGCCGCTCAAAAGCAAATTCCCAGAGTCATCGAATACCTGATAAGAGCCGGTGCCGTCATCACAGCACATGCCGTCGTTATGGCTGTCGTATATGGTAAAATCAAAACAACCGTAGGGCAAGCACTCCACGGAGCTGATGGTGGACTGCGCCGCCTGATCCTCGTAGTTGCTGCCGGAAGCCAACACAAAGCCATTCTCATCGGTGATTTCCCAACTGGTTTCTCCTGGATATAAGTCGAAGTTGAGCACTACCTCCACAAAAGTCTCACAGGCGTAGAAGATATGCGGCTTAGCCTCCGACCGCCTTCCGGCACCCTGTCCCTCGATACCTGCCTGAATCGCGTACCAGCTCTCCTCACCCGAGGGAGCCGTAGTCTCATAGGAAGTGGCGGAGGTGGTATGGATGGGCTGCATGTATTTGTCCTGCAGTTTATAGACGGTGTAGGTGTCTGCCCCAGGTACAGCGTTCCAATCCAGCAGCACTTTGTTGCCAGGTATCGTGCTGATATTGAGGGAAGGCACTCCTAGTACGGTAAAGTCTCCATTAACCGGGCTTACCTTATTGCCCCGGCGTACGCGCAGCCGGACATCGGCGGAGGCAATATCGGGCACATTCCAATCGAAATGGCGCCGGCTGCCGGCAACATTCGAAGAGATGGTCGTCCACTGTGCCCCGCTGCTGGTGGAGTACTCGAGGATAAAATTGCCGCTGTTGCCATAAGCATCCCAGCGGACGACAGCGGTTTCGCCGGCCACAAGGGCATCCCCGCCGCGGGGGAAGACCACCTTTATTTCATCTTTCAAGAAGGTGTAGACCAGCGCGTAGTCCTGGGAGAGGCTGGGCAGCATGTGGCTGCTTACGGTAAAATTGTAAGCCCCTGGTGCCGGATCCATAATGCTTATCTGCTCCATGTTATTGACGTGATCCTGCCCCCGGTAGGCCGGCAAGGTAAGGCTGTCGGGATGCGGCGCGGTACTCAGCTTCCAAGGTAGGTATTGCTGGCCGCCCGGCCCCTGCCCTTTCAGATCGAGATCATTGACCAGCGCCTTTGCTGCCACCGGGGCACCTTCTTCGTCGGTCCAGTACAACATGACTCTGAGTTCTCTTGTGTTGGGAGGCACCGTAATGCTGTGGTTATTGCTCGCGCCTTGGTTGACGCTGCTTTTGATGAACTGCTGCTCCTCAATTACTTCCAGCGCTCTGCCGGCATGCACCCGGCCCCACCCAAAGTCATAGTCCGGGCCTATCCGGCCCAGATCCTCCGCTGTATTCAGCAGGATGGCCTTCATAAGGTCGGCTGTCGGGTCTTGCTGGTAGTAGCTGCGGTAAGCTTGTACCAAGGCGGCTGCGGCACCGGCTACACTGGGCGAAGCAGCGGAAGTCCCACCCCCCGTCATCGTACTGTTATCAGGGCCGGTAGTGAGGCTCCCCTGCCCGTGCCCGCTGATGTCCGGCTTGATGCGCCCGTCTTCGGTAGGCCCACGGCTGCTGGATGCCACTCTGGTATCATCGTAGAAAAGATTGGCTACCGCAAATACGTTTTTGCCCGCCTTGCGCCCGCCGGTAATGTTGCCGTACTGGTAGGCCCCATATACGGAACTGCAGGAGGCAAAAGCAGAATTGCCGGCGGAGAAAAAGTGCAGCAGGTAGGGCGTATCATACACCTGCCGGTCAATCGCTTGAGAAGTGCTGGTGTAGCGGCCGCCGCAACCTTCTCCGAAGGAAGTCGAGGTAATGATGGTGCCAAAGTCCTGGTAATTCTGCGGGGCATTGGTAATCTGCGGATAGCCGGAGATGAAGTACAGACGCAAATCTGCAGCCGGAGCAAAGCCCATATAGTCGGCATTCAAATTGCCAGCTCCCACTGCCAACCCAGCCGTCATATCTCCGTGTGTACCAAAGTTGCTGCCCTGCGTGAGGTCTGTGAGCCGCCCCTGAAAATCGATGTGGTTGACGCTGCCATCGTCGCCGATGGCTATCTCCACGCCACTGCCGTCAAAGCCCACGCCAGGCCCGCTGCTCAGCAGATTGACCCGATGGGAAGTACGGCCAATCCAGCCGTCTTTCTCGGGTGCCGGCTCAGGAGTAGCCACGTACTGAATGCCAGGATGGTTCGCAAGCGGCATCAACTCGTTCTCTGGCACCGTCAGGGAAAGCTTATCTCCCAGCGTATCCACCGGATTGTACCCTTGTGCCGTCAGCTCCGCCTCGAGGGAAGCCGGGCTTACACTCGGCCAGGGCGTCAGCACTAGGTCCAACTGCCCGTTGGCGTAGGCGTGGTCGGGGTAATTACCTGAAGAAAGGGCCGCGGAAAGCTTATAAGCTCCGTCGTAACCCGTCAGCCCCCGGACGCCAGGCTGCATAAAGCCTGCGTCTTCCGGGAACTTGACGAGGTATGCATAATTAGGTATATAGGAAAACAACTCGATACCCTGGTTTGACAACTGCTGCCGCAGATCGTCGGAGGGGATATCGAAGAACTGCATGATTAGATAATAATTGCCCTCGTAAAGATAAGGAGCAAAAATAGAATCATTCTCAGAAGAAGGTAAGAACATGGCGTTAGAAGGCACTTCTCCGCCTTTAAATCCTACATCATAATCTTGTGCTGCCAGCCATAGGGGGAATAGTAAAAGCAGGCTACTAGATAGTAGACGATACTTCATTGTTTTGTGCATATTTGTTTAGTTGATCTTGCCGGATACCGCCAAAGGCTGGTTTTCCGGTCAAGAAATGGTTTCCATTGCTTGTTGTAAGCTTGTCGAGTGTGGGAAAAGATGCCAATCTTATCCGCCACTCGCGCTCTCCGCTCAGGAGAACGATCTGTAGCAACTTTGTTGATGCATCATCCCGGTACCAGGATTATTAGTGTTGGAGTTTGTTTTTCCCCTTGGGTTAATGGAGGGGAGTTACGGGTGAGTGTTTTTCAGCAATGCTTGCCTTGGAATAAATAGTGCAAATGGACCGAATTATCTGCTAGCGCGATTACAATTAGGGCTTTTTACGTTTGCCCAGTTGTTGACTATCAAATAGCTACGAATCCGTCCACAGGCAGTAGAATAACCATCAATTTCAACTCTAAGGCAAAAATAGGGAATTATAAGCAAAAGTCAAATGTGTTTTCGCTTTTTTTATGAAGGTTAATGTTCATGGCTGTTTCAGGACATTGCATTCCCGATGGCCCAGATTTGCCGGTCCATAGGTATTGCCACAATGCTGGCGATAGCCCGGACGCACTTTCTACGCTCCCTGCTCTGCCTGCACTTGCTTCACCAATTTGCCAACGGTAAGACCTTGCACGATAATAGAAAAGATCACCAATATATAGGTGATGGTAAGAATGGGCCCCCGGCTCATGTACTCTGCTAGAGAAAGCGCCAAGGCGATGGATATGCCGCCTCGCAGCCCGCCCCAGGTCATGATCAGATTGGTCTTCGGGAAAAAATCAAGCCGCTCTCGGAATAGCGCAATCGGCAAAGCCAGGGCGCTGCTGCGGCACAACAGCACCATTGGTATAGCAATCACACCCGCCAGAATATACTGAGTATCAAAGGGCAGGATCACAATCTCCAGCCCAATCAGGATGAATAGCACTGCATTGAAGAGCACATCCATCAGCTCCCAGAATTTGTCCACGTAGCGCTCCGTTTCCTCTGACATAGAGGTGGTCCGGAAGCGCTCGTGCCCTACCATCAGGCCGGCTACGACCATCGTAAGAGGCCCGGAGAAGTGCAGGCTGCTGGCCAGCAGATAGCCGCCCATGACCAATGCCAGCGTGATGATGACCTCTACTTCGTACTCGTCGATGCTGCGCATCATCTGGAACGCCAGCCACCCCAGGGCCAATCCCAAGGCAATGCCCCCGCCGACTTCCTCCAGGAAAAGAAGAGCCACCTTTGATGCCTCAAACTCCCCTGCTCCAGCCTGAGCCAGTTGGTAGAGGGTGATGAACACCACTACACCTATGCCGTCGTTGAACAAACTTTCGCCAACTATTTTTGTCTCCAGGCTTTTCGGCACACCCGCCTCTTTTAGTATACCCAACACCGCGATGGGGTCTGTAGGAGAAATGAGCGCCCCAAAGAGCAGGCAGTGCAAAAAGGAGATGTCGATGCCCAAGGCGTTCAGCAATAGGTAAGAAAGCCCGGCTACCAGGAAGGTAGACGTCACTACCCCGAGGGTAGCAAACATCAGAATGGGCCACCGGTATGCCTTCAACTGCCGAAAATCGACGTGCAGGGCACCAGCAAAGAGCAGAAAGCTGAGCATACCCTCCATCAGCAAGCGGTGGAAGTCGATCTGCTCCACCAGACTCTTTTCAAATTCAAAAATCGCCGGATAATACCGGCTGATGCCTATGGTCAGCAGGGAAAAGGCCAGAGATATCACCATCAGCCCGATGGTGACGGGCAGCTTGAGAAATCTTACGTTGAGATAGCCGAAAAGTGCGGCGAATACAATCAGGATAGTCAGGATACTCAGGAGGTCCATACGGTTGTTGCCTTTTGTGGGCTTAAAGATAGGCAGTTAAGTAGATTCTATCGTTGGTTCACAAAAGTAATTCTCCCTTTAAGCGACGCTCGATCAATAACTGTCGGCTTTCTAGGAGTGCTTCTTCCTTTATCCTGCGTTGAGGAACCGCCGACTTTCCCGATAGCTATCGGGACACTAAGGCCGGGAACCCTCGCCTTGACTAAAGGAAAAATCACTACCCTAGCTAAACACGACACTTATTAATCGCGCGTCGCTAAAGGCGGGTTCTTTTATTAAGCCGCTAAATTACCAAAAAATGTCCGCTTTCGCAGAAATAATTATACTTCTGAACGTTTATGCCGACAATGTAGCGTATTGCCCACAGCCTGCTAAAACGGTTTTTGACAAGGAAAAATTGGTTCTCTGACAATTTTTGCGGACTTGAAGCCAGTCGAAAGC
>CAYNIT010000200.1:0-8819 GCA_964397205.1 uncultured Phaeodactylibacter sp.
AAAAGCTGAACCAGCTGCAGGGGCTGCCCAAGACGTACACCGGAACGATACAGCTGGGGGCCACTACGCCCTCCTTTGACGCGGAGTCTGAGGTGCAGCAAACTTATCCTACCGAGCACATCACTACCGAACTTATTGAAGAAGCCCGGCAGCAGTTTCTGGGAGATATTGAGCAGGTGCCCCCAATGTTCAGCGCCATCAAAGTAGATGGGCAGCCGCTTTACAAAAAAGCTCGCCGGGGCGAAAAGGTGGACATAGAACCCCGGGAGGTACACATCTCGGAGTTTGCCATTACGCGCGTGGAACTGCCAGAACTGGACTTTCGGGTCTCCTGCAGCAAGGGGACCTACATCCGTTCCCTGGCCAATGACTTCGGAAAAGCAGTGCGCAGCGGCGGCTACCTGAAAGCGCTGCGCCGGACCCGCATCGGCGACTACCGCCTAGAGGATGCCTGGGACTTGGAGCGCTTGGTCGAACAGATCGAGGAGGGGCCTTGAACCCCTGATGCCCAAGGCTTAACCAACGAGCGGCTACCTAGCATTAGGTAGGCCTTGTTCTGCTGTAGCCCGGTTTTTTCCCCGTATTTCGGTATTTTACAATCCTGTTTCGGCGCATAGCTTTGCATCAAACATTATTTAGACTTAATCCAACTTTATTCCATTTCTTATGAACAAGCTACTGCGATTCGCTCTCCTGGCAGTCGGTGCCAGCCTTTTGTTGTGGTCCTGCGGCGAGGACGAGGAGGCTTCCTACGAACTGCCTGACACCTACAATTTTGAAAACGTAAGCTACAGCGGGCAGCTACAGCGCCTGCAGATGCTTACGGAAATGAAGCGCTACCTGGGTTCTGCCAACACGGGTGCTGTGCTCGATGCCGGCCGCCTCAAGGCCATGTACGCCAACGACGCTGCAACTGCCGACTGGGAGCAAACCTACGAAGCTTCCAAGCAACTCAAGAGCAAGACTTTCAGCCAAGAACAAGCTACCTTCGAAACCCTGATGGAGGCCATCGCTCAGTACAGCGCTTCCACCACGCCGGGTGAAGAAGGGATGGCAGGCGTAGTGGTGAGCGAAGACGGCGCCAAGCAATACCTGCTGAACGAGAAGGGCGTTGAGTTTGCCCAATTGATCGAAAAGGGGCTCATGGGCGCCTGCTTTTACTACCAGGCCCTCTCCGTCTACTTCGGCGACGAGCGCATGAATGTGGACAACGAAACGGTGGAACCGGGCGAGGGCACCGCCATGGAACACCACTGGGACGAAGCCTTCGGCTACTACGGCGTACCCACCGATTTCCCCATCAATACAGACGGGCTGGCTTTTTGGGGCGTTTACTCCAACCGCCGCGACCCCATCCTCAACTGCAATCAGGAGATGATGGAGAACTTTATCCGCGGCCGGGCAGCCATCTCTAACGATGACCTCAACACTCGAGACGAAGCGATTGCGGAAATCCGGGCGACCTGGGAGAAAATCACCGCTACTACCGCCATCAGCTACATTAACACGGCGCTGGAGAACTTCGACGACATGGCCATTCGCGCTCATGCCCTATCGGAGGCTATCGCCTTTACTTACGCCATTCAGTTCAATCCGGAGAAGAGCTTGAGCAACGATGAGGTAGGGGAGGTGCTCTCCGACATCGCCGGCAGCGCCGACTTTATGGAAATGGATCTCTACAATACCACGCCCGAAAGCCTGGCAGATGCTAAAACGAGCTTGGCGGAAGCAGTTGGCGTAAGCGCGGAGATGGACAATTTCTAAAACTTATTTTTTGGCATAGTCAATTCCGGCAAGCTTACTCTCAGCTTGCCGGCTTTTGTGTTTAAAAACTCGCAAAGTCAAATATGAAAAAGCTAGCTCTATTCAGCTTCCTGCTCGCCTTCTCTTTGGTGGCTTGCAATGAGGATGGCACCAACAATCCCTGCGAAAGCGATTTCGATCAGCAAGCGCTTTACCAGCACCTGGCCGACAACCTCATCCTGCCGGCTTACGCCGAATTGGAATCAACGGCCGGCGCGCTAGACGAAGCGGCGCAGGGTTTTGCCGCCTCTCCCTCTGCAGCGGCGCTTTCCGAGCTCCGGGATGCCTTTCAGGCAGCTTACCTTGATTGGCAGGCCGTTGCACAGTACGAATTCGGGCCGGCAGCGGAGCGCAACCTGCGGGCGGCACTCAACAATTTTCCGCTGAATGTCTCCTCCCTGGAAAATAAAATCGCATCCGGAGCGTACGATCTGGGCAATCCAAATACCTTCGACAAAGGCTTCCCCGCACTGGATTACCTGCTTTACGGCATTGGGGACGGTACGGAGGCTGCCATCCTAGCGGAGCTTAGCACAAGCAGCTACTCCAGCTATCTTATAGCGCAAACTGCCTTCATCGCTCAAGCCGTAGGAGCAGTGCGGGAGGCCTGGGCGAATGGCTACCGGGACACCTTCATAAGCAATACCGGTACCGCTGCCGGCACTTCCCTCAGCCTGATCATCAACGGATTGAACGAAAACTACGAGATCATCAAGCGGGAGAGGATTGGCATCCCTTCCGGCGTAGTTACGCTGGGCTTTACCAATCCCGAAAAGGTAGAGGCCCCTTACTCGGAGATGTCGCTGGAGCTAGCCATTGCTGGGACGGAAGCGGCTGAGCTGTTCTACCGCGGCGGCAGCGGGCCGGGGCTGGACGATTACCTGGAAGCGGTGAACGCCACCAAAGAGGGAGAGAGCCTGAACGCGCAAATCGTTCAGCAATTTGCAGCTGCGCTAGAGGCGCTGCGCTCGCTCGAAGGGCCTTTGCCCATTGCAATAGAAGAAAACAATGAGGAAGTTGTAGCCGCCTACAATGAGCTGACCAAACAGATTGTCAACATCAAAACGGATATGCCCTCCGTACTCTGCGTAGCCATTACCTACATCGATAACCCAAGCGACTCCGACTGATGAACATGAGCCTGCAGCAAGGACTCAATCGGCCGCTGCGCATCGCCCCCCTCGTCACTTTCCGTTTATTGTTTGGCGGTTTGATGATGTTTGGGGCATTGCGTTTTATGCTGAGCGGCTGGGTGGAGCGCCTGTATGTGGAGCCAGCATTTTTCTTCAAGTTCTACGGCTTTGAGTGGGTGCAGCCGTTGGGGTTGTGGGGGAGTTACGCCCTGTACAGCCTGATCGCCCTGAGTGCAGCGGGCATTATGCTGGGCTGGCGGTACCGCATCTCAGCGGCGGTGTTTTTTCTGAGCTTCAGCTACGCTGAGCTGATAGATGCTACCAACTACCTCAACCACTATTACCTGGTCTGCCTGCTGGCCCTGATGCTGATCGTGCTGCCTGCTCACCGCCGCTTTTCGCTGGATGTACGCCGCCGCCCTTCGCTTCGGGTGGATACGGTGCCCGCCTGGTGCATTTATGTGCTGATGTTGCAGATTGGCATCGTTTACTTTTACGCCGGTTTCGCCAAACTGAATGCCGATTGGCTGCTGCGGGCTATGCCGCTTGCGGTGTGGTTGCCCACTAAAGCAGATTGGCCATTGCTGGGGCCGCTCTTTACGCAGACTTGGGTAGCCTATGCCTTCAGCTGGTCGGGAGCTTTCTACGATTTGACCATTCCTTGCTGGCTGCTTTGGAAAAGGAGCCGGCCTCTGGCTTATCTGGGTGTTATTGTCTTCCACCTGCTGACCAAACTGCTGTTTAATATTGGGCTCTTTCCTTTCATTATGATTTTCAATACGCTGATTTTCTTTCCGGCAGAGGTGCACGAGCGCTGGTTGGGGAAGATTGGCTACCAGGCAGCTGGGGAGAGCGCCCGCTACCGTTTTTCGGCGGGCAGCATGTCATGGCTGCGGCCGGCCTTTGTGCTTTACTTCGCCATTCAGCTGCTGTTGCCGCTGCGGTATACGCTTTATCCCGGCAATGTGCTGTGGACGGAAGAGGGCTATCGTTTTGCCTGGCGGGTCATGTTGGTGGAAAAAGTAGGGCAGGCGGTCTTTACCGTACACGACCCGGCCACGGGCCGGTCGGCAGAGGTCAACAATCAAGACTTTCTGACGCCCTATCAGGAGAAACAAATGGCCATTCAGCCCGATTTCATACTGCAGTACGCCCATCATCTGGCGGAAGTATACGAAAAGCGCTTTGGCATCGAGCAGCCAAAGGTGACTGTAGATTGCCGGGTAGCTCTGAACGGCCGTTCGAGCCGTACCTTGATTGACCCTGCCGTGGACTTAGCCAGCCTGGAGGACGGTTTAGCCCACAAGGACTGGGTGTTGCCATTCGCACAGAAGCACATAAAAATATCGGAAAGATGACTGCAAGACCCTTGTTCCTCGGCCTTTTTGCCGGCCTGATATTGCTGCTGCAAGCGAGCGCAGCTGTTGCCCAGCCGTATCAGATCAGTGGGCAGCTGCGCAGCGCTGAAACGGGGGAAGCGCTCGCCGGCGCTACGGTGTTTTTGCAGGAAACTGCCGATGTGGAGGTGACGACGGAGGAGGGGCGGTTCCGCCTTTCGGCAGACTTGCCGGGTAAGTACAAGCTCACGCTCTTCGCTACTGGGTACAACAGCAGAAATGTGGAGGTAGAATTGAGTGATCAGGTGCCGGAAGTGGAACTTGAGCTGGAGCTGCAGCGGCTGCAGTACGATATGGATGCCGTGGAGGTAGCCGCCGAGCGTGCCGCTTACGGCATGAACCGGCTGCGCAATGTGGAGGGCGCTGCAATCTATGCGGCTAAAAAGAGCGAACTGATAGAGATCGACAAACTGGAAGGCAACTTGGCGGCCAATAACGCCCGGGAGGTGTACAAGGGCGTACCCGGGCTCAACATTTGGGAAAACGATGGAGCAGGGCTGCAGTTGGCCATCGGCGCCCGCGGCCTTAATCCCAATCGCACGTCCAACTTCAATACCCGGCAAAATGGATACGACATCAGTGCGGATGCGCTGGGGTACCCCGAAAGTTACTACACTCCGCCCACGCAGGCATTGCAGCGCATTGAAGTAGTGCGCGGCGCCGCCTCCCTGCAGTACGGCACGCAGTTTGGCGGACTGCTCAACTTTGTGTTCAAAGAAGGGCCGCAGGATACGCCGGTGGAGTTTACTTCCGAAAATACCTATGGCTCCTTCGGGCAGTTCAACACCTTCAACAGCCTGGGCGGGGCTGTAGGCGATGCCAATTACTACGCCTTTTACCAGTACAAGCGGGGAGACGGATGGCGGCCCAACAGTGAATTTGAGCAGCAGGCTGCTTTCGCAAGCCTTAACTACCAACTGTCTAAGCAACTGGAGCTGGGTGCCGAGTTTACCCACATGAACTACCTGGCGAAGCAGCCGGGTGGCTTGGCGGACTTTGAGTTTCAGCAGGATCCCAGCCAGTCGAAGCGGCGCCGCAACTGGTTTCGGGTAAACTGGAACCTGGCAGCGCTGACCTTAGATTACCGCCTGTCCAGCCGTACGCGATTCAACCTCCGCAACTTTTTGTTGCTGGCCGAGCGCGATGCGCTGGGCGAGCTGGGGCCGATCAACCGGCCGGACCCCCTGCGCGAACGGGACTTGATCACCGGGGAGTACCAAAACTTCGGCTCTGAAGCCCGGCTGCTGCATCAGTACAGCTTGAACGAGCATCTGTCTACTTTCCTTCTGGGCGCTCGCTTTTACCGCGGGCTCACCACCAACCGGCAGGGCAATGCCAACGACGGCAGCGGGCCGGACTTCCGGTTTCTCAACCCCAACGACCTGGAGCAGTCCAACTACGAATTTCCGAGCCGTAATGTAGCGGTATTTGCAGAGAATTTGTTCAACCTGACTCCCCGCCTGAGCCTGACGCCGGGCGCGCGATTCGAGTACATCCGCACGGCTTCGGACGGCTACTACAAACAGCGGGTTTTCTCCGGGGGGGAGCTCATTTTCGAGCGGCGGCTGGAGGATGCACGAGTCAACGAGCGTTCCCTGATGCTGCTAGGCCTAGGGGTTGGGTACCAATTGCGCCCGGAAATCGAGCTATATGCCAATGCCTCTCAGAACTACCGGGCCATCAATTTCAGCGATCTGGCAGTGGTCAACCCCAACCTCGTTGTCGATTCTACCCTGGCCGATGAGCGGGGCTACAATCTCGACCTGGGGCTGCGGGGGGAGGCCTTCGGCCGCTTGATGCGTTTTGACATCAGCGCTTTCTACCTGCGGTACAATGACCGGATCGGGCTGGCGGAGATCAGCGTGCCGGATCCCATTGTAATTGAGCGGGTCGTTGCCTATCGCACCAATATTGGGGATGCTCGGATTCTGGGCTTGGAGGCTTACGCAGAGGCAGATGTATGGAAGTTGGCCATGGGGGAGGAGCGGGAAAGCTCCCTGTCCGTCTTCACCAATTTTAGTTTACTGAGCGGCACCTACGTAAGCGGGCAACGGCAGTTTGTAGGCAATGAAGTAGAGCTGATTCCCCCAATTAGCTTTAAGGCGGGGCTGAACTACCAGCGGGGCGGCTTGCGGGCCAGCTACCTCTTTACCTACGTGGGTGGCCACTACAGCGACGCGACCAACGCGGAGTTCGTAGCTAATGCCACCCGAGGGTTCATCCCTTCCTACAGCGTCATGGATGTATCTGCTAGTTATACCTTCGGGCGTTTCCGCTTGCAGGCAGGCATCAACAATGTAGCGGATGCGGCTTACTTTACCCGCCGGGCTACGGGGTATCCGGGGCCGGGGATTATCCCGGCGGAACCTCGGCGTTTCTATACGGGCTTGCGGGTGATGTTCAGAAAATAAGAAACGGCGGCCCAAACTTCGTTTGGATCAGTTGTTCCTTTCTGGCCAAGCGGCAGCGCGCAAGCTCGCGCTACTCCCCTCCCTTGGATCTCAATGGTGAGCGCTCCGGTTTTTTTCTACACCCGCGCCATACGCTGCCGCAAAAGATGGTCTGCTACCGTCAGCGCTGCCATAGCCTCCACGATGGGCACCGCTCGGGGCAGCACACAGGGGTCGTGCCGCCCTTTGCCCTCTACGGTCACGCTCTCCCCGGCCTCATTAACAGACTCCTGAGCCGGCACGATGGTCGCCACCGGTTTGAACGCCAGGCGGAAGTAGATGTCCATGCCGTTGGAAATGCCGCCCTGAATGCCTCCCGAGTGGTTGGTCTCCGTGAAAATACGCCCTGCCTCCTGCCGGAACGTATCGTTGTGCTCGCTGCCGCGCATCGCCACGCCTGCGAATCCGGAGCCGTACTCAAAGCCCTTGCAGGCATTGATGCTGAGCATGGCTTTTGCCAAATCGGCATGGAGCTTGTCGAAAGCCGGTTCTCCCAGCCCGGGTGGGCAGCCGCGGATGACAGCGCTCACAACTCCTCCTATGGTATCGCCCGCTTTGCGGACTTCTTTGATGTGAGCCTCCATTTGCTGCGCCATTTCTGGTTCGGGGCATCGTACCGGGTTGCTGTCCACCTGCGAAAGGTCGAGGGCGGAATACGGCTGGCTCAGAGCGAGATGGCCAACCTGGCTGACGTAAGCTTGTACCTTTATGCCGCTTTGCTGCAGCAGGAGTTTGGCTACAGCTCCGGCCGCCACCCGCGCTGCGGTTTCCCGGGCGGAGGAGCGCCCGCCGCCCCGGTAGTCGCGCTGGCCCCACTTGGCGTGGTAGGTGAAATCAGCGTGGGAGGGGCGAAATTTATCGGCGATATGGCTGTAGTCCTTGGAGCGGGCATCGGCATTGTAAATGACCATAGCGATGGGCGTGCCGGTGGTTCTGCCCTCAAACAGTCCGGAGAGCAGCTCCGCCCGGTCGGCTTCCTTGCGCTGGGTGACAATTTTGGACTGCCCCGGCCGGCGGCGGGCCAGTTCTTGCTGTACAAAACCCTCCTCCACCGGCAGGCCCGCCGGGCAGCCATCGATGATCAGCCCGATGGCCCTGCCGTGAGATTCGCCGAAGGTCGTTATCCGGAATTGCTGCCCGAAAGTATTGCCCGCCATATCTTTTTTGCTCGCTAATGTAGAAACTCTGCCCGAAAAACAAGCTTTCAACCTTACGGGAACTCTGCCGTTATTATTCTGTTTCTGATTATCGAGAGTGGCTTTTTCGACTCTGAAAAGCTTGCTGTTCTCGACCCGGCTGCAGGATGCTAAAAAGGGCGTACACCCCTGATAATCAGCCGCTCTGGCGGCTTAGATGTACTGTAGCGGGCTGAATTTGCCCGAAAATAGACACGCATGCAACTGTTACCGAGAGACCTGTACGAAAAGCTTGAATTTGACAAAGTATTGGCCCTGCTGGAAAAGGAATGCCTCGGCGAGCGCGGCCGGGAAGAGGCAAGAGCTTTGAAACCCAGCAAACGGCAATCGCAGATTGAGGTAAGCCTGGAAGAAGTAGACGAGCTTCGCCGGAGCATAGAGCACAACGATCACTTTCCCATACGCGCCTACGAGGATATTGACGAAGAACTCCGCATGCTGGAGGTGGAGGGGTATGTGTTGCCCGAGGATGGGCTCCGGCATTTGAACACCATTCTGATCCTAAGCCGCGATATCTTCCGCTTTTTTAAGGCGAAACGCCGGGAATTGTACCCCAATATCTACCGCATTGTCCGGGACATTACCTTCAACGAGGAGCTGATTCAGGAGATAGAGGCTGTCATTGATGAAGAAGGGAACATCAAGCCGGACGCTTCCCCCGAATTGATGCGGATCCGGCGGCAGCTGGGGTCCAAACAAAAGGAGCTGGAGCAAAAATTCCGGGTCATCATCAATCAGTACCGTTCCAAAGGCTGGCTGACCGATAATGTAGAAAGCTTCCGCAATGGCCGGCGCGTGCTGAGCGTGCCTTCAGAACACAAACGTTCCATACGCGGCATC
>CAYNIT010000201.1:0-8591 GCA_964397205.1 uncultured Phaeodactylibacter sp.
CATCCGCCACCGCTTAGCCCCGCTGCTGGACAACAACCGGCAGCAAATCGAACTGATGAACTCCCTGCTCTTCAGCCTGCCCGGCACTCCGGTAATTTACTACGGAGACGAAATCGGCATGGGCGATAATGTGCACCTGGGCGACCGGGACGGAGTACGCACCCCCATGCAGTGGAACGTGGACCGCAACGCCGGCTTTTCCCACGCTCACCCCCATCGCCTCTACCTGCCGCTCATCAATGATCCGGAGTACCACTATTCAACGGTCAATGTGGAGGTGCAACAAAACAATTCTTCTTCCCTGCTCTGGTGGATGAAGCGCATCATCAGCATCCGCCGTCGTTTCCAGGCCTTCGGGCGGGGAGACATCCGCTTCTTGTCGCCGGAAAATGCCAAAGTCCTGGCCTTTACCCGTTCCTACGAGGACGAGCACTTGCTGGTAGTGGCCAACCTATCCCGGCACGCCCAGTCGGTTGAGCTGGAGCTCCCCGAATTTGAGCGCTATCGGCCAGTGGAAGCCTTTGGGCAAACCCTTTTCCCAGCCATCACCAGAGGGCAGAACCGCTTTACCATCGGCCCCTACGGCTACTACTGGTTCGTGCTGGAACCAGAACATCAGAACGGGCGCAGCGACGACCGCATACCGGAGCTGCAGTGGCGGCCCGACGATTGGATCGCCCACGCTCAGGACAGCAAATACCGCCCCCAGTTGCAGAAGCTCATTCGGCAGTTCTTGGGCCGCACCAACAAATACAACCTGGACGGGCGCAAGCTGGAGCAAGTACAAATCGTACAGGCGAAACCCCTGCGCTACGAGGGCGGCCGTTCGCTGCTGGCCATCATCCGGACGCTGTACACCGAAGGCTTCCCCGAGCTCTATTTCCTGCCCATTGCCATGCGCAAGGGCGATTACCAAAGGCAGCCCAATGCACCGGCGGCCAATCAAATCCTTTGCCAGCTGACCGGAGACCAGCAAAACGGCTACTTGTTTGAAGCAGACGAAAGCGCCAGCTTCCGCAACTACTTGCTGCGCTACCTGATCGAAGGCAACGGCCATTTGCCGGAAGGGTTCCAATTCGTGCGCAGCCAGCGCTTGCAAGCTATGCCTAAAGACCCGCAGCTGCCGCCCCCGCGGGTCGTCCCCACCCGGAGCAACCACTGCTCCCTGGCATTCGGTGATCAGTACTTCCTCAAGGTATTCCGCCGCCTGGAAGATGCCCTGAACCCGGAGTACGAAATCAACCTGCACGGCCAAGACAAAGAACTGCCGGTGCCCGGCTACCTCAGCCATTTCCAGTACCAGCCTAAAGGCCGCTCGCCGCTCATCCTGGCTATGCTGGAGCCCTACGTCAACAATCAGGGTACCGCCTGGCAGTACTTCTACGACAGCGCCCGCCGCTTCATCGAAGAACTGGCGATCGATTTCGAAGCCGAGGAATCCGAAGAGCAGTTGGACAAGAGCATCGAGGAACGCATGGGCGACATGCCGATGCTGCGCGCCCGCTTGCTCGGACAAGCGGTGGCACAATTCCACAACGGCATGGCCCGGATGGATATGAAAGGCTTCGAGCCAGAGTACTTTTCGCTGCACTACCAGCGCTCCCTCTTTTCGGCCTGGAATTCTCAACTCCGTTCTACCTTCCAGCGCCTGAATAAAAGCGAGCGCCTGGCTGGGGTGTCCCATGAATTGGTAGAAAAGCGTAGCCTCATCCTCGAACAGCTGCGGCGGATTTACGACCATAAGATTGACACGCTGAAGATCCGCATCCACGGCGATCTACAGCTGGAGAAAGTGCTGTTTACTGGCCGGGAATTTATATTGTTCAATTTCGAAGGCGACCGAACCCGCAGCTTCAGCGAGCTCCGCCTGCGGAAGTCTCCCGTCAGTGACCTGACCAGCCTCTGCAGTTCGCTCTACTACGCAGCCATGGCAGCACTCGATACCCACTTGAAACCAGAGCTGCTCACCGAAAGCGAGTACTTGCCCTGGGTGGAGGGCTGGTTCGAACGCCTGCAGCAGTGCCTTCTGAACGGGTACCGGGCTGAGGTGCAGGGGCAAAAGCTGCTGCCCGAACGGGAAGAGGACTTACAATTGCTGATGGACACCTTCTTCCTGGAGCGGCAGCTTTACGAATTGGGCTTTGAGCTGAGCCAGCAGCAGGAATGGGAGCTCATCCCCTACCGCGGCCTGCTCCGGCTGCTCGAGAAAATGAGGGCAGTTACAACCGAATGATCTTGATCTCTACCCGCTGATTGCGCCGACGGCCAAACTCCGTACGGTTGGTAAAAAGCGGCTTGCGCTTGCCGTAGCCTTTGTAGAACACCTGATCCGCAGGAATGCCCTTGCGCACCAGGTACTCGGCTACCGCCCGGGCCCGTGCGGTGGAAAGGCTGTCGCAGTAAGCCGCCGGCGGCAGGTTGTTGGTGTGCCCGCCGATTTCTACCACGATATTGGGATTGTCCGCCAGGAACAGGTAAATCTCGTCGAGTATCGGCATCACCTCCGGCTGTATGTTGGAGCTGTCAGCCTCAAACTGCACCTTTTGCATCTGTATGGTCTGCCCGCTCTCCACAGACCGGGTCAACGCTTTGATGACCCGCTCCTTCACTTCAAAATCGGCGGTTTGCCGACAGCCGTTGGCATCCGTTACCGTCAGGCTATGCTGCCCCAAATCCAGTTTATCGGTTGATTTGCCCTCGGCGCCATTGTCCCAGGCATAGCTGTACGGGGGGGTGCCGCCCGTCACGGCAGCCACTGCCCGGCCATCTTCGCTGTCCTCGCTGAAAGCCGGCTCAATGCGCTTGAAGGATACCTGCAGGGAGTCCGGCGCTTGCAGCTCAACCTCTGCCTGCTGCTCGGTACCCTGCACATCGGTAAGCGTGAGGGAGTAATTGCCGGGTGCCAAAGACGTAAGTTCGGCGCCATTCAGCTCGGATTGGCTCCACTGATAACGGTAGGGCGGTTTGCCGCCCGCAGCTTCGGCTTTCAAAATGCCGTTTTCGTCGCCGGCGCAAGCCAGAGGCTGCACCACTTCCAAAGATAATTCAAGGGGCAGTATATTTTCTTTGACCTCCACCGACGCCACGCTCGTGCAGCCGTTCTGGTCCGTGACCGTCAGCTCGTAGCTGCCCGGCGCTAGGCCGTCGGCGCGCGCGCCCGTGCCCCCGCCCGGCCAGGCGTAGGTGTAGGGCGGCGTGCCGCCTTCCGCGCTGCCCTCCGCTGCCCCGTCCGAAGCGTTCGTGCTCGCCGGGGAGGCCACCTCCGCCCTGGCCTGCAGGGCCGGCGGCGCGCTCAGGCTGGCTTCGGCCTGCGCGCTGTTGCCCGCGGCATCCGTCACCGTCAGCTGGTACGCGCCCGCCGCCAGGCCGTCGGCCGAATCGCCGCTTTGCCCTTCGGCGCTCCAGGCGTATGCAAAGGGGCCTTTGCCGCCGCTCAGCTCGGCAGCCAAGGCGCCCGTGCTGTTCCCCGCGCAGTCGATCGGCGAGGCGACTTCCAGCGCCAGCTGCAGCGGCTGTATGTCTTCGCTGACCTCCACCGACGCCACGCTCGTGCAGCCGTTCTGGTCCGTGACCGTCAGCTCGTAGCTGCCCGGCGCTAGGCCGTCGGCGCGCGCGCCCGTGCCCCCGCCCGGCCAGGCGTAGGTGTAGGGCGGCGTGCCGCCTTCCGCGCTGCCCTCCGCTGCCCCGTCCGAAGCGTTCGTGCTCGCCGGGGAGGCCACCTCCGCCCTGGCCTGCAGGGCCGGCGGCGCGCTCAGGCTGGCTTCGGCCTGCGCGCTGTTGCCCGCGGCATCCGTCACCGTCAGCTGGTACGCGCCCGCCGCCAGGCCGTCGGCCGAATCGCCGCTTTGCCCTTCGGCGCTCCAGGCGTATGCAAAGGGGCCTTTGCCGCCGCTCAGCTCGGCAGCCAAGGCGCCCGTGCTGTTCCCCGCGCAGTCGATCGGCGAGGCGACTTCCAGCGCCAGCTGCAGCGGCTGTATGTCTTCGCTGACACCGATGCTTACCGCCGCCGTGCAGCCATTCTGATCGGTCACAACTAAGGTATGCATTTGGGGTGCCAGTTTTTCCGCCCGGCTGCCCGTCTCGCCATTTGTCCACTCGTAGGTATAGGGCGGCGTACCGTTGCTGGCGGACGCTTCGGCTACGCCATTTTCCTGGCCGGTGCTGGCAGGAGACAGTACTTTTGCCGTGACTGTAAGTTTCTCCGGCTCTTCCAGGGTGTAAGAAGCCATGGCTTCGTTGCCCGCTGCATCCGTAACGGTCACGGCATACTCCCCTTTGCCGATTTCGGTAGCGCGGCTGGAGTTTATGGAATCATGCTCCCAATCGTAACGGTAAGGGGGTTTTCCACCCTCTACCTGAGCCACTAGCGCCCCATCGCGCTCTTTTACACAACTTATGGAAGAACTTTCCTCGATGCGGGCCTGCAGGGGCAGCAAATCTTCCCCTATTGCTACCGAAGCACTGGCTTGGCAGCCGTTGGCATCCCGCACAATGACCTGCTGTTCCCCGGCGGGTAAGCCTGTGGCCTCAGCACTGCTGCTGCCATTGGCCCACTCATAGGTATAAGGTGGCGTACCTCCGGTGACGGAAGCCTGCGCTGCTCCATCCGATTGCCCCAAACTGGCGGGTTGTACTTCCCGAACGCTTACTTGCAGGGCTTCAGGCTCCAGCATGTTGTAGGCTGCCTCGGCTGTATTGCCTTGAGCATCACTGACCGTCACGGTGTACGTGCCAGCGGCCAGTCCATCGATTTGGGCTTGGCTGGTTTCTGCTTCCCCCCACTGAAAACGGTATGGCTTCTGGCCTCCGCTGGGCTCAGCGCGCAGAGCTGCGCCATTGCCGCTATTGCATTGTATCGGCTCCACCAGTTCTACGCTCAACGACAAGGGCTGCAGGGTCCGGCCAATGCCAACCTGCCCGACCTGTTCGCAACCTTCAGCATCGACAACAGTGACCAGATGCATCCCCTCGGAAAGCTGGGAAGCCAGCGGCCCGGTGGTGCCATCATCCCATTTGTAATTGTAAGGCGGCCTGCCTCCGCTGGCCATAGCCTCCGCTTGGCCGTCGCTCAGCCCCTCAGCGCTTACTTTTTCGATTTGCCGGACTTCCACGCCCACCCGTTTGTCAGGGATGGTAGCGCTTACCACCCTGGATTTGCCCCGGGCATCTGTAATGGTCACCTGGTACTCCCCGGCCACCAAGCCAGTTGCGCTTGCTTCGCTCTCAAAACCCGGCCACTCGTATTGGTAAGGCGGCGTACCCCCGCTGACTTCAACCTGCAGGGCGCCGTCTTGGCCATTGCCCCCGCAGCTGACTGGCTGCTGTACTTCTAAAGCTGCCACCAGGGAAGAGCCTTCCTGAATAACGTACACTCCTTTGTCTTCTGTGCCGATCCAAACCGCCCCGTCCAGGTCCGTAACGAGCCGGTTGGCAAACTCACTCGTGTATTCCTCCGCTCCGCCAAAGACGGTATAGGTGTCCGTTTCCGGATTGTAGCAGGTAATTACAGCGGAAGCCAGCCACAGCTGCCCCTTTCCGTCCACAGCAATGTCCACAACCGGGCCATCGGTGTAGCGGGGCGGGATGTCGATGAGTTCCCAGCGGTCCCGCTTATCGACCTTTCCGATCAGGCCGTCGCCCATCATCCAGATGTCCGCTCCGCCGATGGCGACCGCTTCTATGATCAGGCCCTTTTCTATCAGTTCCCAATCGCCCTTTTTTCCTACCAGCGCACCATCGTTGGTCGCCAGCCAAATCCGCCCCCGGGGCCCGCGCTTGATGTCGTGGATAAAATTGGAGCGCAGGCGGGTGTTGCTCATGGACAACTGCTGTTGGAATTCCAATCCGCCGTCTGTTTGCTTTAAGCGATACGCTCCAGTCAAGCTAGTGCCCAGCCAGATGTCCCCTTCCAGTTCATCGTAGAAAGCGGAGGTGATGTAATTGTCCTCATCCAGGATATCCCCCAGCGCGGCGGTCAGGTCGCTTTCCATCCAGCGGATGTCCGCGTTGCCGCCCGGGTACTGGAAGAGCCCCATTACTCCGGGCTTCAGTTCAACCGGCGTAGAGGTGCGTGCGCCGAGCACTTTTTTCACTTCTTCCGTATTGGCCACCCATTTGGTGTTGTCGGCATCTACGAAGATGTTCTGCACCGGGCTGCCCCAGGGCAAAGCAGTGCTGCGAATAACCTCCCAATCTTCCTGCGCCCCCGCGGAGTTGATGGCAAAAGAAGCCGCGATAATCAGGCTTGCGTACCGTATGTTCATGTTTGGTGTAGTTGTCTGTTTGCGCGCAAAGTTAGGATATGATGGGCATAGATTGAAGCCCGGCTGCACCCTAAAGATCGGCTTGGCACAGGCCACCCTCGGCTTTTCTGTACCAAAACCAGATTGGCTTGCGGCTGTATTGTGCCGGCATCATACCGTTTCGCCTGCCAAAACGCAGGAGCGGGCTTTCTTATTTGCGCCGAGTGCAGGAAAATTGTGTACCTTCGCCCCTTCAATACAGGCTAATCAAACATGGGAGCACTGCTTTACTATTTGCTGATCCGGCCGCTTTCTCTTTTGCCGCTGCGGCTGCTGTACCCGATTTCCGACGGTTTATCCTGGCTGCTCTACCGGCTTGTCGGCTTTCGCCGAAAGGTAGTGGAGGGCAACCTGGCGCGATCTTTTCCCGAAAAAAGTGAATCAGAACGCCGGCGCATCGCCCGGGAGTACTACCGCCACCTCTGCGACCTGGTATTCGAATCGGTACGGGCCTTCAGCATATCGGAGGCGGAGCTGCGCCGCCGCTGCCGGGTAGTCAACCCGGAGATTTTCGATCCTTACTTCGAGCGCGATCAGAGCCTGATCGTAGCCGCTGGCCACTACAACAACTGGGAGCTCTGCGCTACCGCATTCGATGCGCAAATCCCCCATCAAAGCGTGGGGCTGTACAAGCCTTTGAAGGATGCTTTTTTTGACCGCAAACTAACGGAATCGCGCAGCCGGTTCGGCCTGGACATGGTGTCCATCCGCGAAGTAAAGACTTACTTCCGCGAAGAGGAGCGCTGCACCATCACGCTCTTCGCTACGGATCAGTCGCCTTCTGACCCCCGCAAGGCGTACTGGATGTCTTTTCTGCATCAAGATACGGGAGTGCTCTTCGGCACAGAGTACTACGCACGGCTGCACAACCTTCCGGTACTATATGGGCACATCACCAAGGTAAGGCGCGGCTACTACGATATCGTCTTTGAGCTGATCACGGATAACCCGCAGGAGCTGCCTGAGGGGGCGATCACAGAGGCGCATACGCGATTGCTGGAAGCAGATATCCGCAAAGCCCCTGCTTTCTGGCTTTGGAGCCACCGCCGGTGGAAGCATAAGCGGCCGGAGGTGGAGGGGGAAAGTAGAAAACCGCAAGCCTGACTGCCCACCCGAGCAAAAGGCAGCTCCCCCCGCACCTCACAAATCATAAGGCGATTAAGCAAGCCGCCCCAACGCTGGCAACGCTCATGCCCCCGCTCGAAAAGCAGGAAAAGCAAAGAAAAGACTCCACAGGAGTAGCCCCCTCTCAGGGGGAAGGCCCAACAAGCGCAGAGACAAAAAAATCCCCCAAAAATTTGGCAGTTTCAAAAGGGGGCCGTTCTTTTGCAATAGGCAAACAGCAAAACATCCCTTAGTTTTGTGCAGTTGCCAGTCCTGGCCCTCGCGGCACCGATAAACAACGCACGCAACGACACAGCCGGCAGCCGCCGGTTATTCGGAAATTCCATTTATACCACAATACTGGTATACCCCCTATATGTGCATCGGACGGTAAGGCTTGCGACTTATCTTCGGCGAAGCCGTAGGAACTGAAGAAGCAGCGAGCCTTCTGAAGAGCAGAAAAGCCATTTCGCCGGTAAGTTCTAACTACCGCTTTGACCGGCCGCAAACTAGAGAGGCATTTTGAAACCCAGATACCAATTCTCCGTAAGCTCTAGCATGAGCAGCCTTAGACTCAAGCGAGCGACAACTAACTAAATTCAGCATAACCAAGCCCCTACCCCCAAACAAACACCACTACAACACCAATGGAAACAACGACTTCCTACTTCGTCCACCCCTCCTCCTACGCCGACGAGGGCGCTCAGATCGGCGCCAACACCAAAATCTGGCACTTCTGCCACATCATGCCGGAAGCCGTCATCGGCCAGGGCTGCAGCCTGGGGCAGAACGTGTTCGTCGCCTCGCGGGTAGTAGTTGGGGATAATGTGAAGATACAGAACAACGTCTCGCTTTACGAAGGCGTGATTTGCGAAGACGACGTATTCCTCGGGCCCTCGGCAGTGCTGACCAACGTCATCAACCCGCGCTCCGCCGTCAACCGCAAGAGCGAATACATGAAAACGCTGCTCCGCAAAGGCTGCAGCATCGGCGCCAACGCTACCATCATCTGCGGGTGCACCATCGGGCGCTACGCCTTCATCGCCGCCGGGGCGGTCATCACCAAGGACGTGCCTGACTATGCCTTGATGGCGGGGGTGCCGGCTAAGCGGATGGGGTGGATGAGCGCCTTTGGAGAAAGATTGAATTTCGATGAGCGAGGAAAAGCCACCTGCAAGAGTAGCG
>CAYNIT010000202.1:0-8551 GCA_964397205.1 uncultured Phaeodactylibacter sp.
GCACAAAATAACTTCGCCTACTCTAGGTAACTTGTTATTGCGCGACCCCTAAGCCTTTACGGCGGTTCCTTTTACCGGCTGTACCCAGCCGTGCTCGTCTTTGATACGGCCCGAACGCATGCCGTCAATTTGGGTTTTGATCAACTGCCCGACCTCGCGATCCTCTACCGGAGGCAGTTCCATGACAACCTCCTTGTAGGCTACTTTAGAAACGTGAGCAACCACCGCTGCAGTGCCGGTGCCGAAAACCTCCTGCAATTGGCCCGCCCGGTACGCTTCCACTACTTCATCTATGGCGATGGGCCGCTCTTCAACCTGGTAGCCGTGTTCGGGCAGCAGCTTCAGCGCCGTGTCCCGGGTGATGCCCGGAAGGATGCCGCCGTTGAGGGCTGGCGTGATCACTTTGCCGTCAATGACGAAGAATATGTTCATCGTCCCAACCTCTTGTATGTACTTGAACTCAATGCTGTCCAGCCACATCACCTGATCGTACCCTTTTTCGTTCGCCTTCTCGGCCGGGAGCATAGAAGCGGCGTAGTTGCCAGCTACCTTGGCGGCGCCTGTACCTCCTTTCACAGCAGCGCGAACGTAGTGGGTATCCGCGATCAAGCTAACCGGCTTAGGGTAGTAGGGGCCTACCGGGCCGGTGAATATGATGAAACGGTAGGTTTTTGAAGGCTTCACGCCTATGAATTCGTCATTAGCAAACATGAATGGGCGGATGTATAGCGCGCTGCCCTCCTTGGAGGGAATCCAAGCTTGGTCTAAGTCTACTAACTGATGCAGGGCTTCCAGAAACAGCTCCTCCGGGAAGTCCGGCATGCACATCCGTCGAGCTGACTGATTGATGCGCTCGGCGTGCATCTCGGGGCGGAAAAACAGGGGCTGCCCGCTGTTAGACTTGGAAGCCTTCATGCCTTCAAAGATGGCTTGTCCATAGTGCAGTGCCATGGCAGCCGGGTGGATTTCGAAATGCCCGAATGGGACAATACGGGGGTCCTTCCACTCGCCGTCGCTGTAGTCGGCGACGAACATGTGGTCGGAGAACACTCTGCCAAATGGAATATTGTCAAAGTCAACTTCGGTTAGGCGAGATTTTTGGGTTTTTGTAATTCTTATATTAAATTCCATAAGCAATATTTTTGTGCAAATCTAACAAATAATTTACATTTATTTTAAATTAGCAGTTTTATTGACAATATTTTGAATGTAAATTTGGTTCTGCAAGCTCCAAACAATAATTATTTTGAATCCTAGCTTTTTAGACTTTACGCTTTACCCCGTCCCGGATGAAGATTGGCCCGCTGAACGAGTGCAGGGCGATGGAAAAAATGATATTTTGCTGCTGTATCAAATCGAAAAAGAGGACGATGCCGCCGAGCTAGCTGCGTTTTTAGATAGAATACTGTCAGCTGTCAAAATAGACCGGAAACAGGAAGCTTATACCATTGAATTAACAGCGGGGGAAGCCATTAGTTTGCCCCGGCAGCCCTGGCTCAAGTCCTCCAGCTACGTACTGATCTTTGGCGTACAAACGCATCAACTCGGGCTGGGCTTCCAACTGCCCGCCTACCAGCCCATTGTATTTCAGGGCAAAACTTACTTATGGTCGGATGCCCTCGCGGCAATCGCCGAAGAGCGCCGGCAAGGCGGCAAAAAAATGTCCGGCCAGCTTTGGCAAGCGCTTAAAACGCTTTTCATCCATTGATTGTATCACTGTAAATTCATAAAACGGCTTACCGCCATGCAACCTATTGTTTTCGCTACCCGCAACCCATACAAAATACAAGAAGTCGAACAGCTCCTGCAGTCCAAGCTTGAAATACAGGGGCTTGAGGATATCGGTTGCGAAGAAGTCCTTCCCGAAACCAGCCCCAGCATCAAGGGGAATGCGCTGGAAAAAGCACAGTTTGTACACAACAACTACCAAGTCGATTGCTTCGCAGAAGACACCGGGCTGGAAGTGGAGGCCCTGAACGGAGAACCTGGCGTGTATTCCGCCCGCTACGCCGGCCCCGCCCACGATGACGAGGCCAATATGTCCTTGCTTTTAGCCAACCTCAAGGGTATTGAAGAGCGCGAAGCCCAGTTTCATACGGTTATCGCTCTGATCCTAGACGGCGAGGAACATACTTTCGAGGGGACCGTACAGGGGCAAATCATCCACACCAAAAAGGGCAATCAGGGCTTCGGCTACGACCCGATCTTTATGCCCAAGGGGTATAACCGCACCTTCGGGCAGATGTCGCCGGAGGAAAAAAACAAGATCAGCCATCGTGCCCAGGCTATACAGAAGCTTACAGCCTTCCTGGGAAAGAAGATAGGTTGAATCTTTGCGGATTTATTGGTAATTTAGAAAACTTAAAGATCCATATGATTTTTTAGCACCTTATTCTTTTGGGCCCCATGAGGGCAAAAAAGCAAAAGCAGCAGGTTATGAATGCAGAAAACTTTGGCAATTACTTACAAAACCCGTCCCTGCTCCATCAGGTCTCTTACGAAGAGCTGAAAACCCTGGCGCTTCAGTATCCCTATTGCCAACCCTTGCGGCTGCTGCTGCTGAAAAAAGCGCTTTTCGACAATAAAAAGGATTGGGAAGAAACCCTGGCCCGTACTGCCTCGCGCACTGTGGAAAGGAAACCCTTGTTCGAAACCGTCAAAGCCATGATCGGAGAAGGGGAAATGCTGGACAATTTCTTACTCGCCGAAGAATACCTCGAGCTCAGGAGCCTAGAGGAGCTGGAAGAATCCGAAGAACCCTCTTTAGCCCCAATGCCCCGGGCTGAAGAGGAAAACCTGGACTTCAGCTTCGCGGCGGCCAACCGGGCGCCAGACCAAAGCTCCCGGCCTGAGGTGCCCTCGCCTCCTGCAGCAAAAGCCACTCCCGACGGCTTGCCACAACTAGAAGAAGAACCGGCGGAACAGCCTCCCGCTCCCCAACTGCCCGACTGGAAAAAGCAGCAGCTTGAGGCAATTGCCGAAGAACTGCAGCAGCCCTCTGCCCCTGCTCATGACAGGCCGAGCCCGCCCCCCGTTTTGCCGGAATTAGAGGAATTGCACAGTACAGGAATAAAAGAAAAGCCGCCCTCCCGGCCCGCCCTGGAGATGATCGCTATTTACACTGCTGTTGGTGTCGCTCACGCCCTGGAATCCGGCAACAGCCCCTGGGCCCCCGGCACGCCTCTTCACAGAGCAGCCAGCGTCAATCGCATGCACCCCCACACTCCCATCCACGAAGGCATTCCCAGGCCCCGTCCGAAGACCTCCTTTACCAGCTGGCTCGCCCAGTTCCAGCCACCGGATATTCAGACTCAACTCAGCAGCATTATGGAGTCCAGGAAGCTGGAGGAAAGGAAAAAGAAGAGCAAAAAGAAAAAGAAGAAAAAGGATGTCTCCCGAATCGCAGAGCTCAGCATTACGCAAAGCAAAGATGTAGTCTCAGAAACCCTGGCGAAACTATTCGCCTCCCAGGGGCAAACCGAAAAAGCCAAAGAGATGTACGAGCGGCTCATGTTGGTTTTCCCAGAAAAAAGTGCGTACTTTGCGAAGCAAATTGAAAAGCTTAACAAGACAGATTAAGATATGATAACCACAATGACCGTTCTGATCGCCCTCGTGTGCATCCTTCTGATGGGCGCAGTCCTCATCCAAAACCCGAAAGGAGGCGGCGTGGACTCTACCTTCGGCGGGTCGCAGGCCAATCAGATGTTTGGGGCAGCCAAGTCGGCAGATTTCATCGAGAAGGCAACTTGGTATCTGGCGGTAGCTTTATTTGTCCTTTGCATCATCACCAGCCTCATGGTAGGTGGAGCAGAAGGTGGAGCGCCGCTTATGTCAGGCTGATATAAACGCAGCTGTTTCACAATTCGCAACAGCTCACAGGAGCAAAGCCTGCAAAGGCAATACTTCTCTACAGGCTGAATACCCGGAACGGTATTCAGCCTGTTTATTTTGCCAAAATGGCAATACTGCCAGTATAACACGCCACGGCCGCGAGCCGCCCTGGCAATGTCTGCAAAAATGACAGAAAGGCTAATTTGGCACGTCCTATGATAGACCTACCAATGAAGGAGCAAGTATTGCTGCCTGTAAGAATACAGTATTTATTTAACCAACAAAGATCATAAAAAGCTTTTGACTATGAAGCCCATCAATGACAGAGTCGTGGTCAAACCGGCTGCTGCGGAAGAAAAAACGCAGGGAGGTATTATCATCCCCGACACCGCCAAAGAAAAACCACAGCGAGGTGAAGTAGTAGCTGTAGGCCCCGGCAAAGACGGCAACCAAATGACCGTAAAGGCAGGTGATACGGTTCTCTACGGCAAGTACGCCGGCCAGGAATTGCAGTACAACGGTGAGGACTACCTCATCATGCGGGAAGATGACATCCTGGTCATCCTGGAGGGTAACGAGTAACGGCTACCTGACCCTTCCCTTTCACTCAACTCCACTCAAAATCACAACCGGAGTTGCTCATCTTAAAATTTTTTCCAAAACAAAAAATCAAACCTTACAATGGCTAAAGAAATTAGCTTTGATAGAGACGCTAGAGAAAAACTGCGGTCTGGTGTAGATGCACTGGCCAATGCAGTGAAAGTCACTCTCGGGCCTAAGGGCCGCAACGTGGTCATTCAAAAAAGCTTCGGCGCACCGCAAATCTCAAAGGACGGTGTTACTGTCGCTAAGGAAGTAGAACTGGAGGATGCCGTCGAGAACATGGGCGCTCAAATGGTCAAGGAGGTAGCTTCCAAGACCGCAGATATCGCCGGCGATGGCACCACCACAGCTACCCTCCTGGCACAATCTATGATTGGTGCTGGCCTCAAAAACGTTACCGCCGGCGCCAACCCTATGGACCTCAAGCGCGGTATCGATAAAGCCATACAAGCGGTCATAGCAGACCTGCAGCAGCAGTCGGAAGTAGTCGGCGACGATTTCGAGAAGGTCAAGCAAGTTGGTTCCATCTCTGCCAACAACGACGAAGAGATCGGCACCCTAATCGCCGATGCCATGAAGCGCGTTTCCAAGGATGGTGTCATTACCGTAGAAGAAGCGAAAGGCACAGACACCTACGTGGATGAAGTGCTGGGTATGCAGTTCGACCGTGGCTACCTTTCTCCCTACTTCGTTACAGACACCGAAAACATGGTGACGGAATACGAAGATCCCTACATCCTGATCCACGACAAGAAAATTTCCAATATGCAGGACATCGTTCCGATATTGGAAAAAGTCGTTCAGGCTGGCCGGCCTTTGCTGATCATTGCCGAAGACATCGAAAGCCAGGCATTGGGCGTATTGGTCGTAAACCGTCTGCGCGCACAGCTGAAGGTCGTTGCGGTAAAAGCTCCTGGCTTTGGCGACCGCCGCAAGGCAATGCTGGAAGATATCGCCATTCTCACCGGCGGTACCGTTATCAGCGAAGAGAAAGGCTACAAGCTGGAAAACACGGAGCTGGAACACTTGGGAACCGCTGAGAAAGTCGCCATCGATAAGGACAATACCACGATCGTAAACGGCCGTGGTGAAAACGACCAAATCGAAGCGCGGATCAATCAGATCAAACAGCAAATTGAGGCAACCACCTCCGATTACGATAAGGAAAAACTACAAGAGCGCCTTGCCAAATTGTCAGGCGGCGTGGCGGTGCTCTACGTAGGCGCTGCTACAGAGGTAGAGATGAAAGAAAAGAAAGACCGAGTAGATGATGCCCTGCACGCTACCCGGGCTGCCGTAGAGGAAGGCATAGTCGCTGGTGGCGGTGTCGCCCTGGTCCGTGCCATCAAAGCGTTGGAAGCCATCAGCGGTGCCAATGAAGACCAAACCATTGGTGTCCAAATCGTCCGCAAAGCACTGGAAGCCCCACTGCGCACCATTGCCGATAATGCCGGCGTAGAAGGCTCTGTCATCCTGCAGCGGGTATTGGCCGAGAAGGAAAGTGTGGGCTACAACGCTCGTACCGACAGCTTTGAAGACCTGAAAAAGGCAGGGGTCATTGACCCAACTAAGGTAACTCGCATTGCCCTCGAGAATGCTGGCTCCATCGCTGGTATGCTGCTCACTACAGAGTGCGTCATCAACGACAAGCCAGAACCAGAAAGCAACGAAGCCCCCGCTGGCGGAGGAATGCCCGGAGGCGGCGGAATGCCCGGTATGATGTAAAACTCGACCGCAATTGCTGTAACTTAGCAGAAAGCCTTCCTGTGCCATATAGGAGGGCTTTCTTATTTTTAGCAAAAAAAATCAACCGTATGAAAATCGCTACCTTCCTTTCCATCAGCTTGGTTATCGCATTGAGCGCCACGAGCTGCGTCTCCTACCAAAAGTACGAAGATGCCCTCTCCGAACGCGATGAGTTCAAAGAACAATCTGAAAGAACCTCCTCTGAGCTGGAGGATGCCAAACGGACGATTGAGGCACTACAGGAAGAACGAGCCTCCCTAGAAAAACAACTCCGGGAAGCAAAGACGGACCTGCGTACCACCCGGGATCGCTACCAACAGCTCAACCAGGCTAACAACAACCTCATGGAACGCTACGACCGCATACTGGAACAAAATGAGAAAATGCTGGAAACCTCCTCTGAAGAAAAGCAAGAACTCATGGCCGAACTAACCGCCAAGCAGGCGGAGCTGGACCGCCGGGAGCAAGCCTTGCGCCGGCTGGAAAGTGAAATCGAGCAACGGGAAGAAGATGTGGAACAGCTGCGACAGAGCCTGCAAGAGCGCGTGCAGCGTGTTAATGAGCTGGAATCCGCCATACAGGAAAAAGAAGAAAAACTGAGTAGCCTGCGCAGCAAAATCAATGAAGCACTACTGGGTTTCTCCGATACTGACCTCAGTGTGCAGGAAAAAGGGGGCAAAGTGTACGTCTCCCTGTCTCAGAACCTGCTCTTTCCATCCGGCAGCAAAACCATCAACGCGAATGGCAAGGATGCCATCAGAAAGGTAGCCCGCGTCCTCAAAGACAAACCAGACATCGCCATCACAGTGGAAGGGCATACCGACACCGACGGGAACGCCGCGTTCAACTGGGACCTCAGCGTCGGCAGAGCTACCTCCGTTGTAAAAGAGCTGACAAAGAATGGAGTAGACCCCAGCCGAATCACAGCAGCGGGCCGGGGAGAATTCCAGCCCGTAGCTTCTAATAAAACGCCCTCTGGCAAAGCCAAAAACCGCCGTACCGAAATTATTCTCAGCCCAAGGCTCGACGCTCTGTACGATATCATCAATGAGTAGCCGGGAAGACGGAGGCAGCCATTGCCATGGATGCCCGGAAGGCTTCCAGATCGATGCCTGTCTCCTCTCCTAAGCCTTGGAAGTACATAGCCATATTTTCCGTTGGCATATTGCCGGTAAGGTCGTCTTTGGCCATCGGGCAGCCTCCGTACCCCCTTATAGCCCCATCGAATCGCCGGCAACCGTTCTCATAGGCTGCCGCTATTTTCTCCTCCCATTTATCCGGCACGGTATGAAAGTGAGCCCCAAACTCGATTCCTGGGTAGTGAGGGCTTAAGTTACTGAAAAGATAGCGAATACTCTCCGGGCTGGCTACCCCCACCGTATCCGACAACTGTAAGATATGGATGCCCATGTCGATGAGGCGGTCAGACCACTTCTGCACGATTTCTACGTTCCAGGGATCTCCATAAGGGTTGCCAAACCCCATGGAAAGGTAAGCTACCAAAGCTTTACCGTGCTTCACGCAAATATTCTGAATCTGCTCAATTCGCTCAACCGATTCCTCTATAGTGGCGTTGGTATTCCGAAGTTGAAAAGTCTCCGAAATGGAAAAGGGATAGCCCAGGTAGGAAATCTCCTCGAACTGCACGGCATCATGCGCCCCCCGGCGATTGGCTACAATAGCCAGCAGCCTCGTCCGGGAAGATGAGAGGTCCAGCTGCCGCAAGACATCAGCCGTATCACGCATTTGCGGAATCGCCTTCGGAGAAACAAAACTCCCGAAATCCAACGTATCAAAACCTACTTGCAGCAGCTGATTTAGGTACGCCGCTTTTTTTTCTGTAGGAATAAAGGCCTTGATACCTTGCATAGCATCTCTCGGGCATTCGATTATTTTAACCATTTGCAATTATTTGGTTAGGGCGGCTCTAAATGGATTATTTTGCAATCCCTTAAGCTTGAAAAAAAATCAATCCATCCGCACTAGAGACTCAGGCAGCGTTAAATATAGGAAACATGAATAGAAACAAAGGAATATTCTCGTTAGTTGGCTTTCTGATCGCCGGTTTAGGGTTCAGCGCTATTATATTGAGCCTTGTAGGCGCACAACTGTCCTTTCTGGCTTGGCTGGAAAACTTTGGCGCGTTGACAGCTTTTCTGGTTAAGCTAGTCATGATTCTTCTGGGTATTGTCATCGTTTACCTTGCCCGCTCTAACTTTAGTGGCGAAGATGAAGAGGACATCTGATCGATTTCTCCTCGCGCTGTTCCGCCTTAGCGCTCGCCTTTACCTCTTCTGTCGGCCCAATTGAATAAAAAAGCCAGGCACCATCTATTTCAGACAGTGCCTGGCTTTTTTCGTCAGAGCGG
>CAYNIT010000203.1:0-8536 GCA_964397205.1 uncultured Phaeodactylibacter sp.
ATTGAAAAACAGGGTGTTTATGAAGGTTCCTGATTTCTTAACCGGACACTACTGGTTTTTGCTCATCAATTACATACAAGTCTTTCTTTGCCTCTTGATTGGTTTTGGATAGTCGGGTGTACATCGTACTCCCTGTATTTTTTACCTCTAGGCAGTTTGCCTTCCCGATTACGGAGCACCTTTCTTCCTTTAGGAGGGGGAAGCGTTTAAAACCGGCTATGCGGCAACCCTTGTGCTGCCCCTTTCACATACGTGCAGAGGGCCGCTCACTATCCATTTGCACTTCGCTGGATTAAAAAAGCGAACAACTTAAAGGCTGGATAATCAGTGCTTTAAGCGTCGGTTAATAAAATATGTGAAAAAAGATCAATCGTCATATAATAAAGCGCCCCCTCCACACATTAAGTAGTCATCAACGAAACAAACAGATCGCCACTTTGCATCCCTTAAGCAAAAGGGTATTTCTGTTGAACCTCTACCCCCAAAGCTATCCCCACAGTTGTACCCCTTCATGTCTTGTTAATACAAATCATTCCACATTTATCACTTAGAGCCTGCCTGAAAGTGAAACCGGGCAGCCTGTAGTACCTTAAGCTCAACAAGGCGTAGCACCTAGTTGCAACGTATTGGAAGTTTGTCGTTCATACAGGACCGCTCTTGCAAAGAATGATAGCAATGAGAAACGTACTCTTATTTCTCCTGTTGGGCTACGCCTGCTCGTCCGCTGCACAGACTTACGGGGATTACGTAGGCGGCGGCCACGACCAAAACATCACCGTCACTACGAGCAGCGATTTCCAGCCCGAAGGGGCGACAGAGGCAGCCGAAGGGGCCAATACCCTCAAGGTAGCGGGTCTTACCGGAAAGCTGATTGACGCCGGGCGTTTCCTCGCGCAGGCCAGCCTGGGGGCCGACCGCAGCACCATCGACTCCGTGGCTAAGATAGGATTTGAAGCTTGGATTGATCAGCAGTTTGCTGTGCCGCCCACTTACATTGGGCCGCTTGTGCAGGAAGCCTATGATACGACCTTTCAGCGGCACCTGGCGGCTGGCAGAGACAGCACGGACTTTCCCGAAAGCCCCCGGAATGAGCATTTCGACTACGCCTGGTGGCAGGCCAATATGACCAATGATGACCTCCTGCGGCAGCGGGTCGCCTTTGCCCTGAGCGAAATTCTTGTCATCTCGTTGACCTCGGGCTTGAAGCATCAAGGGGAAGGCGTGGCGAGTTACTACGATATGCTGCTTGAAAATGCCTTCGGAAATTACAAGGACCTGCTAATGGATGTCACCCAACACCCCTGCATGGGCGTTTATCTCACCCATCTGAATAACCCGAAGTCTGATCCGGCTCAATTAATCCGCCCCGACCAGAATTACGCCCGGGAGATGATGCAGCTCTTTACGATTGGGCTGCACGAACTGAATCTGGACGGTACTCGGGTGAAGGATAGTAACGGCCAGGACATCCCAACTTATGACAATGAAGACATTGCTGAGTTCGCTAAGATATTCACAGGGCTCGGGGCAGGGGCCGCTCTGCCTTTGCCAGATACCATTATTGAGCCTTCCTTTGGCATGAGGGTTGCGCAGATAGATATGACCGTCCCCATGGCGATGTACGAAGCCTACCACGAGCCGGGCCCAAAGCACCTGCTGAATGGCTTTGTGGTGCCCGCCGGGCAAACGGGTTTGGAGGATATCGATATGGCGATCGAGCATCTGTTCAACCATCCGAATGTCGGGCCCTTCATCGGAAAACAGCTGATACAGCGGCTGGTGAAATCCAACCCTACTCCCGCCTACGTGGCCCGAGTGGCGGCTGCCTTCAATGATAATGGCTCGGGTGTACGCGGGGACCTGAAAGCGGTGATCAAAGCCATTCTGCTGGACGAAGAAGCCCGCAGCTGCACCTGGTACAACGACCCGGCGCAGGGCAAGCTGAAGGAGCCGATCATCCGGTATACGCACTTTGCCAGAGCCGTGGGTGGGGTAAGTGACAATGGGTTCTTCTGGAATTACGGAGCTGATTACAATACTAGGGCCGGTCAGCATCCCATGCACGCTCCTTCGGTCTTCAACTTCTACTGGCCGGATTTCCAACCGGCCGGCCCGCTCGGCAATCAAGGCTATTTTGGCCCCGAATTTCAAGTGCACAACTCCCGCACCAGCATCGGATTCGTGAATTTCGTCAACAGTTGGGTGGTCGGTGAAACGCTTCTGACTACCAAGGAGATCCCCGCCAGCAAAGTTTTGACCCATCTTGAAGATATAGCCCTCCACGCGGAAGACACGGAAGTTCTGCTCAACGAGCTGGACATTCTGCTGACCAATGGCATGCTAAAAGAGGACACCCGGCAGATCATAACGACCATCGTAGATCCCCTGGAAGACCCCTTCGATAAGGTGAAACTTACAATTTACTTAATGGTGATTAGCGCCGATTATAATATCCTGAAATGATGAAACACAAATCAAGAAGACAGTTTATCAAGGAGTTTGGCCTGGGGGCATTGGGCTTGACTACGGCTTCTTCCGTCACGCAGCTGAAGGCCATCAACGCGGCCTACCTCAATAATTCAGACAACCTGCTGAATAACGACTACAAAGCCATCGTCTGCTTCTTCCTGGCCGGCGGCAATGACTCCTACAACATGCTGGTGCCCCGCGGCAACCCGGAGTACGACGAATACGCCGTGACCCGCTCCGACCTGGCGATTGCGCAGAACGAGCTCTTGCCTATTACGCCGGTCACCAGCGACGGCAGGCAGTACGGTTTGAACCCAGCTATGGCCAATGTACAGCAGCTGTTCAACACAGGGAAAGTCTCCTTTATCAATAATGTAGGCCCTTTGATTGAGCCCACCACGAAGGCTTCTTATGGCAACGACAATTACCCCACGCCGCTGGGGCTGTTTTCCCATTCGGATCAGCTGAAGAATTGTCAAACCGGCCTGCCGCACGTCCGGACGCACTTCGGATGGGGCGGCAGGATGGCAGACTTGGTCAACGATATGAACGCCAACCAGAAGATATCCATGAATATCTCCCTGGCCGGCACCAATATCTTCCAGTACGGGGAGACGCTGGTGGAGTTTGCCATCGACCCCTACGACGGCAGCCCGGGCATCGTGGGCTACGATCCGCAGGCAGATGGCTTCAACGCCGCGAGAACCGAAGGAATCGACTTGCTGCTTAGCACTGACCATTCCGACATGTATAAAAAACAGTACACGGACCTTCTGAAAAGAAGTTTAGAGGGAAGCTTGGAATTCCGGGCCGCCATGGATCAAATCGGCAACCTGAACACCTTCTTCTCCAACAACCGCATTTCCCAGAGCTTCAAGCGCATCACCGAGGTGATCATGGCGCGCGACATTCTAGGCTTCCGGCGGCAGATTTTCTTCGTGCGTATGGGGGGCTGGGATATGCACAGCGAACTGATCAATGCTCACGAGAAAAACCTCGCCGTGGTTGATAACGCTTTGAGCGAATTCTCGAACGGCCTGCAGGAGATCGGCATGTTTGACGCGGTGACGACCTTCACCATCTCAGATTTCGGGCGGACTCTGACCTCCAACGGCAACGGCAGCGACCACGCCTGGGGCGGTAATGCCCTGTTGATGGGCGGCGATGTCAAAGGGGGCGATTTATACGGCGATTACCCTTCTCTGGCCCTGGGCAGCAGCTGGGAGGTGCACAATGGTGTCCTCATTCCCTCCACCTCCAATGATTCCTATTTTGCAGAACTGGCCCTGTGGTTTGGCGTAAGCCCTTCTGAGCTGAGCACCCTTTTCCCGAACATCGGCAATTTCTACGATACCAGCTCGGGCAGCGCGCCGCTAGGCTTTATGAACCTCTAAAGCACCAAATTATGAAACGGAACATCTTATTTTTCCTACTTTTTGCCTTGGCTGCCGGCACGGTTTCAGCACAGTGCTTCCTGGACCGGCATAACACCACTTGGTACGACGGTTGGATCTCTTGCACCCCCTCGATGAACCCTAATGCCGCCCGGGGCGAATCGCATTGGATCCTGTATGACCTCAATTACGCCTATGGCTTGTTTCAACTGCACATTTGGAATACCAATGCGCCCGAGTACTTATCATCCGGCATGCAAGACATCGCCATCGACATTTCCAATGATGGTGTCAGCTGGACGGAAGTGGGAGAATTCCAGGTCCCGATGGCGGACGGAGCTTCCACCTACGAGGGCCTTGACCTTTACGACTTTGGTGGTGTTAACGCCCGCTACGTGCTCATCACCGGCTTGACAAACTACGGCGGCCCTTGCTTTGGCCTAAGTGAAATAAGGATTGATGTAGCCGACGAGATCGTCACCCCTGGTACAGCCCCGCCCTTGTCAGGCGGTTGCTTGTCTGCCCATATTTTCCCAAATCCAGTACAGGAGCATTCGCGGGCGGTGGTCAAGTCCACCTGCAGCAATGAGCCGGTACAGTACGCCATACAGGGTCTTTCCGGAAAGACGGTGATGAGCGGAAGGATTGCCTTAACCGGCGGTGAGGGCATGCTCGAATTGAACGCCCTGCCGGCGGTGGCTGGTGTGTATGTGCTTTCCCTGCGGCAGGGCGATCAGCTGCGGCGGCTTAGGGTAGTAAAAGCAGAATAAGCAGCTCAGCAAGGTCAAACACTGATAAAACCGCTCGCAACACAAGCCTCCTATTCATTCAGGCAAACAACCGATTATAAGCAATGGTTAGAATTCTATTCTCCTATATCCTGTCGCTGGCCTTCCTTCCAGGAATCGGCGACGGGGCTAAGCGTACCGGGCAGGAGAGCCCGGTGGTACAAACGGAAGCTCCCGATCAGGATAGCTTGCGATCCAAAATGGCGAACACCAAGGTCCCCTGGGTTAAAAATGCCGGGCAATGGGAAGCCGGTATTTCGTACGTCGCCCACACCTTCACGGGTAATGTCATTATCAATCAGGACAAGGAGGTGCTCTATGCCCTGCCGGTCGACAGTGCCTCCGGCTACGTGCTTAAGGAACGCTTTGTAGGAGCTGCTAAGCGCCGCTACGCCCGGGAGGCGCCTTCCGGTGAACAGCCCAGGGCATCGGTCTTCAATTACTTCATTGGCAACGATCCCGCCGCCTGGGCAACTGGCGTGCCCACCTGCGATCTGCTTAATCTGGGAGAAATTTGGGAAGGCATAACGCTTAAGCTCCATGCCTACAATCAAAATGTGGAAAAGCTGTTTTATGTACAGCCACAGGCTGGGCCCCAGGCCATTCAAGTCGCGATAGATGGCGCCACTCGCCTGCAGGTTGCTCCCGACGGCCGGCTGTTGGTGCATACCCCCGCCGGAGCCATCGCCTACTCGGCGCCGGTGGCCTATCAGTGGATCGACGGGGAGCAGCATTTTGCGAAAGCGGAATATACCGTAGCCCAAAACAGCTACTCTTTTCAGGTGCAGGGCTATGACCCAAATTACGAACTGATCATTGACCCCTTTCTCGCCTCCACCTTCATGGGGGATGGAGGCAACGATTGGGGAACTGCTATCGCGGTGGATGAAGAAGGGAACATATTTTTGACCGGCTACTCCTGGTCAAACAACTTCCCTACCACTGCGGGAAGCTACGATGAGGGCTTCAATGGGGTAAAGGAAGCTTTTGTGTCGAAATTGACCAACGACTTGTCTACGGTGCTGGCCTCCTCCTTTATTGGTGGCAACAGCTGGGACAGCGGGGAAGCCATCGCGGTGGAGGCCTCCGGAGCGGTCATCATTGCGGGCGGCACCGGCTCCTCCAACTTCCCGACAGCGGGGGCTTCTTATGACAAAACATACAATGGCGGCAGCAATGACGTCTTCGTTTGCAAACTGGACAACGACCTTTCTTCTATTCTCGTATCCACTTTCATTGGGGGTGGGGAGGATGATTACGGCTACGGCCTGGCCCTGGATAAGGCAGGAAATGTGTTTGTAACCGGAAGGACAGAGTCGGTGGACTACCCATCGGTTGGCGGGTTTGACAATGCCTTTAACGGTGGGTTTGAAGATGTATTCGTCTCCAAGCTGAACAACGGGCTCACCAATTTGCTGGCATCAACCTACATCGGTGGGAGTACGGATGAAGGCGCAGATGCCATCGCCGCCGATGAGGCAGGGAATATCTTCATCTCGGGCTTTACCTATTCCGAGGATTTCCCCCTTGCCGGGATGTCGTACGATTCCACACACAATGGTTCGGGCGATATTTTCGTAGCGAAATTTAATAACAACTTATCCATCCTCTCCGCTTCGACCTTCATTGGGGGGAGCAATTTTGAGGAGAGCCACGCCATAGCGTTGGATTCAGCGCAGAATGTGTTCATCGCCGGTTATACCGGCTCCCCGGAATACCCCTCCACCCCCGGCGTGTACGACGAGCTCCACAATGCCAACCACGATGCCATCATAACCAAGCTGGACAACGGGCTGTCCGCTATTCTGGCTTCTACTTTCATCGGCGGCAGCAGAGACGATGATTGCTACGGGCTGGTCATTGAGCGGGCAGAAAATGTATTCATAACCGGCATCAGTTTTTCTACTGATTACCCGGTGACGGCCAATGCCTACCATGATACACACAAGGGCAGGCGGGACATATTCCTCTCGCGTTTTTCTTTCGACCTCTCCACCTTACTGGAGTCCACCTATCTGGGCGGCAATGACAATGACTGGGCGCTGGACCTCACCATTGACGATGCCGGAAGTGCTTTCATTGGCGGGGGGACCTACTCCGGCAATTTCCCCATGGTGGGCAGCCCGTACGATGATTCCTTCAATGGTGGCGAAGATGCGGTCGTTGCCAAGGTGGTAGGCTGTGGCATCAATGATTTCTGCGACCCGGGAAACAGATACGGTCCCATTGCTCTGGACGTTGAGCGGGACACCACTTGCAGTCAAGGGTGTAGTGCCACAGCCAATCCCGGCCCGATGCTGCAGGGCGGCTGTTTCGATTTTCCGGATGCCACCGTTTGGTATACTTTTACACCCGAAACCGATCGGGATTGCATCAAGATATCCATCGATAGCGACGAGCTGCCGCAACCCCAAATGGCGATATTCCAGGGGGCTTGCCCAAGCAGCGATGCATCGCTGCCTTTTGCCTGCGACATGGGTGCTGACGGAGCCTTGGCTATCCGTATGGGCGTAGAGGCAGGTACTACCTACTTCATAGCTGTGTCTGATGGCACGGGGGCGGAGGGCTACTTTGACATATGCATCGAAAACGAGCCCTCGGATGCGCTCTCCTTGGAGGTTGCTGCCAATGACCTGCAATGCTTCGAGAGCCAAAACGGCAGTATTGAGATTACAGCCCGCAACGGCACCGGCTACCTGAATTACGACTGGAATGCAGACACGCTGGACGGCTTGGCGGCCCCCGAGGGTTTATCCATCGGCAGTTACCTCCTTACGGTGACGGACGAGAATAACTGCGTTGCTCAGACAGATTCGATCACCCTTACGCAGCCGGATCAGCTTTTTGTGGACCTGGTGGTAGATGCCGACGACAATACCATCGTATACGGAGATGCGCTGCTGTTGAAAGCCGTGCCTTCGATTAGCGATACGGCGATTGCGGAGGTGAGCTGGCTGCCTCAGCATATTCTGGCCGATACCAGCGCGGAGGCTATCACGGAGCAGTACGTCGCGCCCCTTTCGGAAACCGAACTCGTGGTCATCGTGGAGGACACCATGGGCTGCTTCGTCTCCGATACGGCTCGGGTATTCGTGAGTACCAATTTCCCATTTTACGTGCCCAACGTATTCGCCCCCCAAAGCAGCAATGCGGAGAATGCCATCTTCCGCCCCTTTGTGACGGATAAGGTGGAGCGGGTCAACTCCATGAGAGTTTTCAACCGCTGGGGCGAAATGGTGTACGAAAGGCGGGATCTCCCAACCACCGATGAATCAGTAGGGTGGGATGGCAGCTTCAATGGCGAGCCGCTTGGTGCTGGCTTTTATGTCTATTCTCTGGAAATGGAGTTCATCAACGGTACCACCGAGGTGTATTCCGGGGACGTGATGCTAATTCGGTGATCTTGGCTTTTTCTCATCAAGTGGAGATTTTTCGTTGATTTAAATCAGCTTTGAATCTGACCGAAGTCATTTGCACCAACTATGGGCAGAGGTACTTTATCAGGTAGTTAAAACCAAAAAACTAAAATCATGTAAACCGTAGCAACAAGCTTCCGAGTAGTAGAAATGCCAGCTCGTCAGTTGGCATACCTGCGGCATACAGGCCCCTATATGGGGGACACTGTTTTGTTTGAAAGGCTTTTTAGCCAGGTTTTTGAGTGGCTGCAGGAAAAGGATTTACTGCAACCTGATGTTGAATCTATTTCCGTGTATCACGATGACCCGGACAAGGTGCCGGCAGAAGAACAACGCATAAGCGTTGGCTTTACCGTACCGGTTGGTTCCAAGGAAGAGGGGCCCATCAAGATGATGGACCTGCCAGCTGGAAAGTATAGTCCAACAACACAGGATTTGTGAAATCCCGCCTGCCTTACCGGCAAGGTGG
>CAYNIT010000204.1:0-8463 GCA_964397205.1 uncultured Phaeodactylibacter sp.
GTGTGTAAAGACCCCAGCCGGGTGCTGGGCATCCACTTTTTCAACCCTGCCCCGCTGATGAAGCTGGTGGAAATCATCCCCGCCATACAGACCGAAGAAGCTATACTGCAGCGTTCCATAGAACTCATCCAAAGCTGGGGCAAAACCACAGTAGTCGCCAAAGACACCCCCGGCTTCATCGTCAACCGGGTAGCACGGCCCTTCTACGGAGAAGCGCTGCGCATACTCGAGGAAGGCTTTGCCGACGCAGCCACCATCGACTGGGCCATGACTGAAATCGGCGGCTTTCGCATGGGCCCCTTTACCCTGATGGACTACATCGGCAACGATGTCAATTACAAGGTCACGGCAACCGTCTTCCAGTCCTTTTTCTACGACCCGCGCTACAAGCCCGCTTTCACCCAAAAACGGCTGGCGGAAGCCGGCTACCTCGGCCGCAAAGCCGGCCGCGGGTACTACGACTACCGCGAGGGCGCGCAGAACCCAGAACCAAATAAAGACAAAAAACTAGGTGAACAAATCCTCTGGCGCATCCTCGTCATGCTCATCAACGAGGCCGCTGATGCCCTTCACCTGAATATCGCCTCCCGCGACGATATCGACCTGGCCATGACCAAGGGAGTCAATTATCCTAAAGGCTTGCTGCAGTGGGCAGATGAGAAAGGCATTCAGCACTGTGTGGAAACCATGGACCGCCTGCACAGCGAATACCTGGAAGAGCGCTACCGCTGCAGCCCACTGCTGCGGCGCATGGCGCGGGATGGAGCGAAGTTTTATGGTTAGGTTTTGAGACTGCCCCCAAGTGCGCCCAATACCCAATTAAAAAGCCCTCGCCAGGCTCACTTCCCGGCGGGGGCTTTCCAGCGCTCAGGCTGCCGGATCCTCAGAACAGCTTTTTCAATTCTTTTTCAATCTCTTCGGCACCGCGCACGTCAACCGCCGCGATATAGCCTTTCCGGTCGATGATGAACGCCTTGGGAATGCCGGTCACGCCATACTTGGAAGCCGCGACGGACTCCCACTTTTTCAGGTCGCTGACGTGGTACTTCCACTTGAGGTTATCCTGTTTGATGGCACGCACCCAACGCTGCTTTTGGTTTTGCAAGTAGGCCTCGGCTTGTGTCTCCGAGCTCATGCGGTTGCGCGTACGAGAGTCCATACCGTCCAGGGAAACGCTAAAAACCGTGAAGCCTTGGTCTTTGTACTTGTCGTAAACCTCAACCACATTGGGGTTCTCCCGTCGGCACGGGCCGCACCAACTCGCCCAGAAGTCAAGCAGCACGACTTTCCCCTTCAAATCAGAAAGCGCATACTCCGTACCATCCGGTGAAGGCAGGCGGATGTCCGGTGCTTTCTGGCCCACCTTGATCAGCTCGCTGGCTTTGCGCTTTTCTACTTGCTCCTCGATTTTGGACAGAAGGTCCTTGTAACCAGCAAGCATGCGAGCGTCCGGGTTGTCTTTTTCCAGCCGCGCTACAGCCTCTTTTTGCTTATCTAAAAACCGCCCGCTTGTACCAAATGCCTGAAACGCAATAAAAGCTCCCAGGCCAGAGTGAGAGACCGTGTCTACAAATTCCACAATTTGCGGTGCCCGCAACTTACGCCGCACCAGCTTTTCCATCAGCCCCACCAAGATTTCCGACTGAGGCGCGCCTTCGATTTCGAAGGTGTAGGCATTCAGGTTGCTGAGGTCCCCCTTCATGTTGACCAGCCGCTCGCTGCCATCGAAGAACAAACCAACCCGCTTATTGCCTACCCGGAGCTGATACGGCCCAGGCTCTATGCCCTCTGGAAATTCCAGCGTGAAGGCGCCGGAGCCGTCCATCTCCGCTTTTGCCGCCACATTACTGGCATCACCGATCGCTACCTCATCCAGAAAAACCTGGAGATTGGCGCCGTTGTCGATTTGCCCTTCTATAACGGTTCCTTCAACCGGCTTTTCGCACTGCCAAAGGAAAGCCGACAGCAAGCCGATGGTAAGAATGGTTCCGATCTGTTTCATATTTGATTGCTGTATTTTTATAAAGGTCCAAAGATAAGTAAGTGTGGGAGATTTTTAGGAACGCATTTCTACGCTTAACGAAATGGTTGCCCAGTCCAATCCCACGATATCGGTTTAAATATTTAGATTTGGTGAACCAATAATATACTGCAAACATGTCCGAATCAACCCCTACCTTCAAAATCGGCATCGCCATGGCGGGTGCCGTCTCCGCCGGAGCGTACACCGCCGGCGTAATGGATTACCTGCTGGAGACGCTTTCCAAATGGGAAAACGCCAAGGAACGCAACAAACAACTCGGGCCAGATCATCCCGATTACGACCCCAGCGTGCCGATGCACGACGTAGTCATTGAAGTACTGGGCGGTTCCTCCGCCGGTGGTATGACCGCCGCTATTACTGCCCTGGGGCTGTTCGAAGGCCTGCGCCCAATCAATGAAGACAATCCGGGCTGCCAAAGCAATAAGCTCTATGAGGCTTGGGTCAACCTCAACGATAAAGGCGACAACCCCCGCTCCACCCTCTTGCAAATGCTCCAAACGGAAGACATTTTCGAAAACGACGGGGTTGTATCTTTGCTCAATTCTCAGCCCATTGATGCCATCGCCGAGCGGGCGGGGCAACTGAAGCGAGTAACGAACCTGCCCGATTACATCTCGCAGCAACTGGAAGTTATTCTTACCGTCACCAGCCTGCGGGGCATCCCCCTGGCTGTCAATTTTTTCGACCAAGCCAAACAGCGGCAGGCAGAAGGGCAACCGCCACAACCCGCTCACCGCATGTTCCTCCACAAGGGCATCGCTCATCTGCGGGTAACGCCCGAAGGAGCGGCTACAGATGCACACGTCATCCCCTTCCGGCCCGAACAAGCGGCCGACCGAGCCCTGCTGCTGCAGTGTGCTAAAGCCAGCGGTGCCTTCCCGCTTGGGCTGGCTCCCCGCCAACTGGAACAAACCCAAACGACCTACATCCGCGCTATGGTAGACCGCATGTTCTCCAAGCGCGAACGAGACCGGTACGAAGTGCAGGACCCCATCAATGGCGTGCGCATCGAAATCGACGAAGACACTTTCGATTTTTACGCCGTGGACGGCGGCACCGTCAACAACGAACCCTTTGGAGAAGTCATCCGGGCGCTGGAAGAAAAGTGCCTGGACGATCCCGGCCAGAACTACGCCGTCTTGATGATTGACCCCTTCCCGAACTTCGAGAGCGAATCTACGCCCGAGCGGCGTACGGCACCCAAGCTCATGGAACTGGCCCCGCAGGTGCTGGGCGCTATTCGCGGACAGGCCATGATGAAAGAAAGCGACCTGGTCGGCGGGCTATCCTCCGACCACACCCTGCGCATGGTGTTCCCTTCCCGCGAGGCGGATGGCGAAAAAGACCCTTATCCGATTTCCTGCGGCTCCCTCGATGGATTCGGCGGGTTCTTCAGCCGCAGCTTCCGAGAACACGACTTCGCGCTGGGCCGCAAGAACTGCCAGAGCTTCCTGCGCAATTACTTTTGCATACCGCTCAGCAAAGCCAAGCAAGATAGCGTCTTCGGGGACTGGGAGGAGGGCGGCCCCAAACACCAGCGGTTCTTCAGCCCGGACGTGCAGGGCTACCCCATCGTGCCCGATATGGACTTCGACCGGCGGAGAGCACAGAACACGGGCTTGCCTACCCCGGATCGGCAACCCATCGAGGCGGGCGACATCCTGAAGCTGGAGCAACAAATTAAAAAGCGCCTGCGGGAAGTGCTGATCCACATCAACAAGTACGACCGCCCTAGCCCGAGCCAGAAGCAGCGGCAACTGGAGAAGGATGTAGAACGGCTGATGCAAGAGCATTACAACCCCTCCAAGGGCAAGCAGCTGCGCTCCGACCTGATGAGCTACTTCTTCCGCTTGATCTGGAAATACTACGGCGCAAGCGCCGCGGCGAGCCGGCTGGCCAAAACCGTTTTGAAGACCATACTGACGGATTTCAAAAAACGGGGCTTGCTGAAATAACGAAACCCGCTTTTCTGCGTTCTCTTTCTCAAATGCTATCCGCCCATGAAACGACTTTCAGCCGCATGGCTTTTTCTGTCGCTGAGCTGCGCCGCTTTTGCCCAGTCCAGCCTGCAGTGGGGTATAGAGATCTACCCCAATGTCAGTAACCGCCGCCTCCTACCGCAAAACGATGTAAGCCAGGATCAGATCGACCAACTGGAAGGGCTGGAGGTTGCTAAATTCTCTTACTCAGCCGGGCTGACCGCCAGCTGGCGGCGGGAGCGCATTGGATTCAAAACCGGCCTGAATTTCGTTGAATCCGGCTATCAGACCCGCCGGGTTGAGGTGGACCCCCGAGATGAAGTACCCGAGGGAGCGGATGATCAGCGGACCGCCTACCAGAGCTTCTTCCTGGAAGTGCCCGCCGAACTGCAGTTTTTCCAAAGCCTCAATAAAAAAAACGACTTCCTGTTCATGCTGGGGTTTTCAGCGGCCTTCAACATCAGCACCCGACAACGTACAACCTTTTTTTTGGGAGATACCGAGGAAGCCGAGGTGGAAACGCTGGACAGCGGCGACTACACCGGGCTGCACTTCAGTTTTCTGACGGGGCTGGGATACCAGCACTCGTTTAGTGATAATTTGGCCGTCCTGCTGCAGCCCAACTTCCAGTTCTGGCTCACCGGCTTGCTTTCGGACCCCAACGCCCGGATCAACCGGAGCCTCTACTCGGTGGGCTTGCGTTTGGGGGTGAAGTTTTGAGCTCAAGAGGCCGGTTATGGATGGCAATGCTTCCCCTTATTCGAAGCATTGGCCATCAGCTCCACCCTTGCGTCAGCATCCTGAACGCCCCACGCTGCTATGGCTCCACTGTCTTTTCTGCACAAAACCGCAGCAAAGCCCGGTAAATGTCACTGCGCTCCAACAGCTCGGGATTGCCAAGGATCACTACATGATTGCGCGCCCTGGTGAGTGCCACATTCAACTTGCGGTCCACCCCCTCTTCAGAAAGAGAAGACAGCGCAGCCAGCTGATTCAAGGAGTTGGTGCACAGAGAGATTACAATGACATCCCGCGCGCCGCCCTGATAGCGTTCTACGGTATCAATGGTCAGCAGCTCAAGCGGCGCTTCCTGCTTTTCCAGCACGGAGCGGATCTGAGCGATCTGTGCCCGGTAGGGCGTGATGATACCCAAGCTTTGCTTGCGGAAAGCGTAGCCGTGCTGTTCAAAAAGAAACTGAAAGGTTTGTACCACCTCCCCCACCATTTCTGCCTCGAAGGAGTTGGTCTTCTGGGTAGCGCTGCTATCGTCCGGGGGCGTAGGCAGAAAGGCCACCCGCTCTGTGCAGAGCTTCCGCTCCAGTTCGCTGGCTTCTTCCCGAAGCGCAAAGGGTAAAGCCCGCTTCTGCTTGTAGGATACAGCGACGCTTTCCGGCAGGATGCGCAGGGAGTCGTCGTAAAAGAAGCTATTCGGAAAAACCATAATATCCTGATGCATGCGCCCCTGATGGCTCAGCTGCGCGTAGGCCCAATGCCAGCCATTGGCCTGGCATCGCTTGTACAATCGCTCAAAGAGGGAGTTGCGCAAATTATACAGCCCGACCTGGTGCAGCGCTTCGTCCGAAACAGCAGAAGCAGCCGGGTCCTGCACCACCACCGCTGGCAACTGATTGTGGTCGCCGATGAGAATGAAGCGCGGGAATTGGGGCAACAAGCCTACCAACATCGGCTCCAGGATCTGGGAAGCCTCGTCGATGATCACCCGGTCGAAGGATTTCAACTGCAGCAACTCTTGTTTGCCCGCCACTGAAGAGACAGTGCCCACTACGATGCGGTGCTGTTGGATAACCTCCATCAGTTCGCTGCGGTTGCTCGCCTTTTCGATTTTAGCCTGCAGCAGCTGCTCCTGGAAAGCGGGAGCTGTGCCGTAGCGGGAGCCGATCCGCAGGTAGTGCCGGCGAATATCCTGCCGGATGCGCTCAATGGCATCACATATTTCATCCACTGCCCGGTTGGTGTAGGCCAGCAGCAGGAGGTTTTCCTGGGTATTGTCGAGGAGGTAGCTGACCAGGTGCTTGAGCATCATGCTGGTTTTTCCGGTACCGGGCGGCCCCCATAGCAGGAAGTAATCCTCTGAGGACAGGGCACGGCGGAAGATGTCCTGCTGTTCCGGTGTCAGTTCCGGATCAGCCGGCAGTTTTTCCGGCTGTACCTCCCGGGGAGCGTTCTGCGCCAGCAGCAGTTCCTGTTTTTCCTGAGGCGCATTTGCGAAAGCGTACAAGCCTCGGTACATCGTATTGAAGCTGCTGTCGAGCAAATCGTGCTCGAGGTTCCAGTCAGCAAACTCCTCAAAAACACGGGTATTGAACTGCCGGGAGCGCAGCCTTACCACCACCTGCTCATTGGTGATGTCGATGATGGAGCATTTGAAGATTTGATTCGACAGCACCGCTTGCCCCTGCTGATGCGGGTAGAGCACGGCAATGTCTCCCACCCGGAAATTAGCCAGCGGATTGGTCTGCTCGCTCTTGAGAAAAGTAATCAGGGGTTCTTCCTCTCCTGCCTGCATTTCTTGCACCCGCAAATGGCTGATGATGTCAAAGCCGGACTGCTTTTCCTCAAAACTGTTGAGCCAGAGCGCCGCCAGGCCGTTGACATTTTCCATGCCTTGCTCTCCGGCCTTAGCCAGCTGATGCTCGCGGGCGATCAGCCCGGCAAAGGCTACAAAGTACCGGCGCATGAGCGGAGAAAGGTGGGTATACGTTTTTTCGAACGCTTCCATATCGCGCCGGGCGAAGCCCTTCAAACCGCCCTGCTTGCGCGGGCTGAGCTTGCTGAACAAGCGGTCTCCCTGTGCCAGCAAATCGCCCCGCTGCGGATCGCCGAGCTGGGCCAGCAAGCGTTCTATGGCTACCAGTTGATTGCGCACCTGCAAGGCTTCGTACTGTTGAGACACGATACGGGGCGCAAAACGGAGCTGCCGGCTTTCCTGCCCGGAATAGAGGATATAGTTGGCGGGGTCAGCCTGCTTGCCAAAGGCAGAACGGACGATAAGGTCGTAGAGCAGCGTCTGGGTAAAGTGGTTGGCGCTCAGGCCATACACATTGGGGCGGAAGGGAGAGCCGCTCTTGAGCTCCACGATACTGGTGCCCTTTTCTCCCATGTGCAGCAAATCCAGGCGCCCCTGAATCCCGTAGGTTTCGGAATAAAAGCTGGGCTCCAGGTAGCAGGCCTGTGGCTGAATGCCTTGCTCAGCGAAGCCTTCCTGCACCATCCGCTTGAGGTTGATGAAATGGCGCTGGGATTTCTGCATAATTTCCCGCACCTCGCTATTGTCGAACAGGCAGTACTGCAGGGGGTTGTTGCGGAACGTCCGCCGAAAGGCCTCCGGAAAGGACAGCTCCGGGTCATGCATCAACTCGTCGAGGAAAAAATTGGCGATGTTACCCAGCATCAGGTGCTTATTCGGCGGTTTGGGCAAGAACTTCTTCAACAGATAGGGCCATGGGTTAGTCCCTTCGGGCTGAAAACATTCGGCCACTGCGGTAACATCCATGAGGTAATCCGGCTCCACCACCATAGCTCTGGGGTGATATACGCCTTCCCCGTCCACCTCTACATCCAACAGGTTGAGCAAAACGGGCAAACCAAATACCGCTCTTATGGCTTCTACGGTAGGCATGAAGCTGTCGTTGCGGTCCGCTTCGTTGTATTGCATCCGGGCCACATTGGCCGGGGCCTCTTCGTCCCGCACGAGCAATTGTTCGCTCCCGGCATCGTCTTCCAGGGCCAACACCCGGGCGCGGGCTTTGAATGCTTTGACTTTGCGCGGGCGGAACTGCAAAGGCCAGGTTGTAGGGCGATAGACGGCTTGTTCCTCCGGCATCGGCTGCTTCAGCAAGGCTTGTATGGCTTCCGCCAAAACTTTCAACCCCAACTGGCTGATGAGCTCAGGCTCCGGCTCCTGGCCGCGCAGGGTTTTCAGTGCCCGCTTGCGGAAGGTATGGATGTAGTACTGCAAACGGCCCTCTACTTTTTCGTTGTGGCAGACATAGGCGATACGGGCGAAGAGGGTGGAAAACTGCAGCCGCTCGTGCCGGGTATACTCCACGAACAATAAGCTGAGCAAACGGTACAGCGCTTCTACCCGCTGGGGAGCTTCCAAAGCCTCGTTGGCAGCTACTTTGCCCCATTCCTGGTAAAACAGCTGGGCGAGCGCCGGTTTGTTGAGTGCGTTGGGCATGATGCAATGGTTGAGCCTCTGCTTCGGTTTTTAGGTAAAAACCTAAATATAAACAGAAAATCAAAGCGGCCGGCTCCTCCCTCGGACAAATTGACGGTTAAGGAAAGCTGAAAACAGCATTTAGGGGCCTCAGGAGAAGGCTCAGCCAGAGGAAGGCAGCGGGATGAAAAATAGAAAATACATACTAAGGACCCGGTGAAGAATAACTTCCCCACCTGCCTGATTTACCGGCAGGTAGG
>CAYNIT010000205.1:0-8356 GCA_964397205.1 uncultured Phaeodactylibacter sp.
AGCGTGCAAAAAAACGAGTCTAAATCGGTAAGTTATTGTTGCGCGACCCCTAAGCAGGCACCGGGCTTTCCGCCTCTGTCCGGTACTGCTCAATCACCCTCAGCAGGGATTCGCCGTAGGCTTTTAGCCGGCGTTTGCCGATGCCATGGATTTGCTGCAGCTGCTCCACGCTTTCGGGCAGGTACTGCGCCATCTCCAGCAGCGAGCGGTTGGGCAGTATCCGGTACTGCGGCAAGCGCTGAGCCGCTGCAAGAGACCGCCGCCACCCGCGCAGCCGCTCAAACAGCTCGGGATGGGCTACATCCTCAGGAGTCAGTTCAGCCTCTTGCTGCAGGCTCAATGCCAAAGAGTCCATTGCTGTACTTGCTCTGGCCCGCAGGTAAACCTCCATCCGGAAGCCCTCCCTAACGGCCTGGAAGCAGCGCAATTTGAGCGAAAGCTCTTCCAATAAATGTTGCAGGGCTTCGGTAGCCTGTTCTTGGGCGGTTTGGTTGTCCGCCAGCAGTTTGATGCGCCGGAGCGCTGGCAGCAATTGTTCTTCTACCTGCTTCAACAACCCGGCAGATGCCTGCCGCAGTACGCCCTGCAATTCTGCCTCTCCTGGCATGCCCTCCACGGTCAGCAATTGGCGGGCCTGCTGCCGGAATTGGCGGGCAGTAGGGATCAGCTCCTCATCGGCGTAATCAGCCGCTTTCAGGCAAGAGGCCACCGCTCCGGGCAGAAAGCTGCTATTGTAGGCCCGCATCAGCTGGCGCAGGCGATTGAAGTGAACTGCAAGGCCAGAACAGTCCAGCAGCTCGAGCATTAAATCTTGCCGGAAAGCCCTTCTCGCCTGCGCCAATTGCTGCGCTCCGGGCGCTGTGCGTTCCGCTTCTGCTGAAAACTGCTGGATTTTTTGGTCGGTCTGAATGCTCGAGCGTTCGATAGGCGAACGCAAGAAGATGCCTTCCAGGGTTTTGCAGCGGCTCAGGGCAACGTAAACCTGGCCGTGGGCAAAGGCCGACTGCGCATCAAGGACGACGCGCTCGAAGGTGAGGCCCTGACTCTTGTGGATGGTGATGGCCCAGGCCAGCCGCAGCGGGTACTGTGTGAAGGTGCCTACCACATCTTCCTCCACTGCTCCGCCCCGCTCCGGCATACGATATTTGCGGTTTTGCCATTCTGCCAACCCAACGCTAATCGGCTTTTCCTCTCCCGGGCAGCGCACTTGGATGCCTTCCTCGCTTATGCCGGCCACTTGGCCGATTTTGCCGTTGAAATACCGTTTATCCTGGCTGCTGTCGTTCTTTACGAACATGACCTGTGCACCTACTTTGAGCTCCAGCCATTCCTCCGCCGGATAGGCGTGCGCCGGGAAGTCGCCCTTAACAGCCGCGCGGAAGCGATGCAGCTTTTCCGGGATGGCTGCCAGCTTTTCCCGATTGATGGCTTTGGCAGTATGATTGTGGGTGGTCAAGCTAATGTAGCCCGGCTCCATTTTCAATACGCTCGGAGGGCGATACCGGCGGTTGAGTTGCTCCAACACGGCATCATCTATCTCGTTGTCGCGTACTTTATTCAGCAAACGGATGAAATGCTCATCGGATTGCCGGTAGATGTGCTTCAACTGCACGGTGACGGGCTGGCTCTTCCGCCAAACCTGACTGCTGAAGAAGTAAGGCGTTTCGTACCGCTCGCTGAGCATTTGCCACTCTTCTGCCTTAGCTACCGGCGGCAGCTGATGCAAATCCCCGATCATTAGTACCTGCACGCCTCCAAAGGGAAGGCGGGGATTGCGGCAACGCCGCATCACCCGGTCAACGCCGTCCAGCATGTCAGCCCGCACCATGCTGATTTCGTCGATGATGAGCAAATCGATGCGCCGCAGCAAGCGGGCTTTTTTCCGGCTCAGCTGGCCGTTTTCTGACCGGCCGGGAAGCACCGGCCCAAAGGGCAATTGAAACAGCGAGTGAATGGTCTGCCCGCCGGCATTGATAGCAGCTACGCCTGTGGGTGCTGCTACGGCGAGCCGTTTGGGCGAATTGGCCTTCAACTCGCGCAAAAAAGTGGTCTTGCCAGTACCGGCTTTGCCCGTTAGAAAAAGGCATTGGCTGGTGTAGTCGATGAATTGGCGCGCGAGCTCCAATTCGGGATTGGGGGTAAAATTGTTTTTCATGGTTTTTTGGATTGGTACAGCGAAATGGAAGCTGCTCGGAGGCAAAGCTTCGCTTTCGAAACAAATATACGCATTATGTTTTAAAAACAAAATATAAAAACTAAAAATTTGAATAAATTTCCCTTATGTAGCGGCCCAGATGGTGTGCGCGAAACCATTCGGGCTCCCATTCGCCCCGCAGCTTAGAGCGCTGTTCTGATCGCCAGACGTACACCTGCGCATCCACCAATTGGTCAGCAACCCACGCCTGACAGGGCTGTTTGAGGTAATCTTCCTCTTCGTACTCGTCCAGCAAAGCAAGCTCAGCTGGTTGGAGCCCGTATAGCAGTGCGCCCTTCACCTCGCCCTCTGCGTTGGGATAAATAGCAGGGTACGGACGGGGCCGGGAGCCATCGTAAATTCGGTAACGCTGGTAGCCAGGCAAAACGGCCGGCTGACGTTCGGGGATACGCTCCAGCAGCGCCTGCAGCAATTCGGGGAATAGCAGTGTGCCGTAGATGAAGAGTGTGGGCATAAGGTGGTTTATGGTCAGGAAATCGTGCTGGAAATTTAAGGCAAAAGCGGAAGAGAAGAAAGGGTGCATCCTATGTAGTACGCCAACCTTTTGCAGTTTCTGAACAAAAAAGCAGGCTGCTCCCGTGCTCGGGCCCAGCCTGCTCGATTTACCAAAATGGGGTTAAAAGGGTTTCAGGGTTTTCGAGAAAAGCCAATCATTGGCAGGGGGATTCATTGGTATCTTATACAGTTGCGGTCGGCGAGCTTGCCTTCGCCGTATACTTTAACCGCATTACTTGGCACATCCTGAAGGAACAATAGAGATTGAACTCAATAATTCCCCGCATTGAAAATAATTACGCTCCAAAATTGGGCAAAACCAAAGTTTCCCACTTGACCCATTGTTCCAAATCCTAGTACTATTTCGTAAGGAAAAAGCAGCTCTACGACTCCCGGAAAGCCGTAGGTGTAACGCCTTCCAGCTGTTTGAAAACTTTGGAAAAGTAGCTGGGGTCGCCAAACCCGCAGCTGTAGGCAATCTGCGATACAAGCTCCTCGGTGGTGCGCAGCTTGTTTTTAGCCTGTTCTACACGAACTCGATTGATGAAATAGCCTGTGGAATGGCCTGTCAGTTGGGTGAGCTTGCGGTGGAGTTGGGTGCGGCTCATCCCGAGAGTGTGGGACAATTGGCTGGTGCCGAAACCTACATCTCCCAGATGTTCGAGCACCGCATCCCTGACGCGCTGCAGGAACGCTTCATCGGGAGTAAGGCGAGCATCCGGCGGCTCGGCTTCCGTGATGAGGCGCTGGTAGCGTGCTTTAAGCTTGCGCCGGACCTCCAATGCGTTCCGTACCCGGATGGCAAGCTCTTCGGGCAGGAATGGTTTGGACAGGTAGGCCTCTGCCCCCAGTTCCAGCCCCTGCAAACGAGATGCTGCATCGGCTTTTGCGGTAAGCATAATAATTGGTATATGGTCAGTGGCTTGCGCTGACCTCAACTGCCGGCACATCTCGTAGCCGTCCATTTTCGGCATCATGATATCGCTGATGATCAGGTCGGGCACTTCCGCCCGCGCTATGGCTAAGCCTTCTGCCCCATCGGCGGCTTCCCGGATGGTGAAAGCAGCCCCGAGAGAAAGCCGCAGGTACTGCCGCATGTGTGGATTGTCCTCCACCAGAAGCACTACGGTTTCGCCCGAGGCGGATGACTCCTCTTGCCCCTGCGTTACCGTAGCTATCCGTTTGGCAGGCAACCCTCCGGCTTCCTGTACTGCTGCCTTGTTGGTAATCGGTAAGGTAAGCCGAAAAGCGGCGCCCTGCCCCTGCTGGCTTTCCACCTGTATATCGCCTCCCATCAGCCGGGCCAGATCACGGGCGACAGCCAAACCAATACCCGCCCCTTCTGCTTTGCGAGTTAGGGAGCTGTCCGCCATATAAAAACGGCCGAACACCCGCTCGGCCTCCATCGGCGACAGCCCGATGCCGGTATCCTGTACGGTCAATTGCAGTAATTGCGAGTGCCGCTCTACCCGCAGGCGCACTTCCCCACCCTCGGGCGTAAACTTCAAGGCATTAGACAGCAGGTTGTCGGTAATCTGCTGCAGATGGCCTGGGTCGTAATCCATCATCAGCGATTCCACCTCGCTTTCGTAAGACAGCTTTATGCATTTCTGTTCTGCTGCCGACTCGAAGGAAGCCAGCGAATACTTCAGGAAGATCGCGACATCGGCCTGAATAAAGTGGAGTTCCAGCTTACCCGCATCAATTTTGGCCAAGTCCAGCATTTGGTTGACCAGCCGCAGCAACTGTTGCCCGCTGTGGGCAATCATCTGGCTGGCTTGCTGCACCGCTTGGGCTCCAGATTGCTGCAGCTGGGCAGCGTAGCCCAAGATCAGGGTCAGCGGGGTGCGAAATTCGTGGGTGATGTTGGTGTATAGCCGGGTCTTAAGAGCATCAAGCTCACGCAGCCGTCGGGCCTCGTAGCGCTGCCGGATACTGCGGTAAACTCCGAGAGCGAAAAGGCTGAGCATAGCCAAGTAGCCAATGCGGGCGCCGAGGGTCCTCCACCACGGCTGCCGAATGAAGAGATCGAGTTGGGCAGACTGCTGCTGCCAGCTGCCATCCCCATTGACAGCCTGTACTTCAAAAGTATAGCGGCCGGGTGGCAGTGCCGTTAGGAAGACTTTAGTGCGCGAGCCTGCGTATACCCAATTTTTATCTTTCGGCAACAGCCGATAACGGTAGGCATTCTGTTCGCGCGGCTTGTAGTTGAGCGCCGCATAAGATATGGCGATGTCATTTTGGTCGTGGCGCAGCACTGCTTTTTCGGCGTAAGCCACTTCCTTTCGGATAGGCTGTCCCGGCCCAGGTGCTACCGCTTTGTCAAACAGTTGAAAAGCAGTCAGTGCCAGCGCGGGCGGCAGGGTATCTTCCTCCAGCTGCTCCGGGTGGAAAAGCAGCGCGCCGCTGGCTGTACCGAATACCATCGTACCGTCCTTCAGCTTTGCGCCGGAAGAGAACGGGTAGTACCAGGGCTCTCCGGGCAGCAGCCAGTTTTGGGCGTTGTATTTGCGCAGGACTTTCCGCCGGTAAGGGTCGAAATGCACTAGGCCTTCCGCAGTGCCAACCCAGAGCATCTCGCAGCTGTCCTTCAAAATGCGGCGGCTAAGCCCGATAGCCCGGTGTAGCGGCTTCGGGAGGTGGATCAACTGCTCGCTCCGGAAGTCATATCCCAACAGGCCCGAACTGTGGGTAGACAGCCAGGCAGTACCGGTGCTATCCAGCACAATATCGTGCGCGCCGTAGGAGCTGCTGTAGCGCCGCAGGCTGTCCTGCGCCGGCCAATAACCATAAAAGCCAAACTGATTGCCGCCCAGCAGCAAGCTGCCGTCCTCGCGCGGGTATACTGTGCTGAGGTTTTCCAAATCCGTGGACAGGCGGGCTTCATGCTGCTGGGGGTCGTAGGCGTACAAGCCTTTAAAAAAGTTGATGGCCCAGTACTTTCGCTGGGCCCCCGCCTGTATGATGGCCGTTCCTTGCCCAAAGCTGAGGGAAGCTGCCTGCTGAAAGGATCTGCTGCGGTGGCTAAGCCGGATTAGACCCCGGTTAGACCCCAGGACCAGCTGGCCAGGCTGGGTTTCCTGAATGCTGAAAACCGGATTGCCGGCCAGCCATTCAGGGTAATCTTCTGGCGCAAATACAGTTTCGAATTGGCCTTCTACCCGGTTGAAGGCTGCCAGCCCATTACGGTAAGTGCCTAGCCACAGCCGCCCTTCCTGGTCTTCCGTTACAGCGCTGACCGCGGCATAGCCCGCGCCCCGCTTTATGAGGGGGAAGCGCAGAAAGCGGAAGCCTTGGTAGCCAGCACGTAACTTAAACACGCCCCCCTGCCAGACCCCAACCCATAAATTCTGGTGCCGGTCAACGAACAGATCCGACACATTTCCGACACGCAGCGAACGGCGCTCATTGCGTACCGGCCGGAAATGGCCGCTCGCGATGTCGAGCTGCTGTATTTTTCCAAAACCCCTTCCAGCCCCGCCCAATAGCCAGAGTTTGCCGCCTTGTTGTTTGGCCAGACCAGAAACAGAAGCGCTTTTAATGCTGTATGGGTTGCCAGGCTCGGGAGCGTACTGCACTACGGAGGCATCACGGGTATCAATTTTCAGCAACCCTCTGTACCGGGTACCTGCCCAAAGGGTGGAGGGTGGGTCGAAAAGCGTAGTCCAACAGAAACTTCGATCGCCCGCATCCATTCCAACCTCCGCCCGCTCAAAGAGATGGAAGCGGTCAGTGTCTGGGTCAAACCGGCATAACCCACGCTCTGTCGGCACCCAAATATCCCCGTTCTGATCCTCAGCCATATATCCGCTCACGGAGTGGCTGGGGATGGCGTACGGGTTTTCTGGGTCTGGGAGGAACTGCTCTGCGACGGGCTGTTCGCTTTCGCTATTCGGTAAGGTAAGCGCGAAAAGCCCGCCGTCCAGGGTGCCGACGAGCAGCCGCCCCCGCTTATCCTGTATCATGGACTTGACGAAACAGCCTTTCGGCAAAAGGCCCCTCTGTTGCAGTGTGTCAAAGCCAAAGGGTAAGAATTGATCCGTCGAAGGGTGGTACTGATACAACTTGGCAGGCTGAAACATAAACCCTAGCCAGATGCGCGATTCCTTATCTTGATAGAGGACGGGGAGGTCCCGGTGCACAGTGGTGTCTGCTTGGCCTAAACCCGGCCGGTAAATTTTCATCTCGTAACCATCGTAGCGCACGATGCCAGCGTACGTGCCAAACCACATGAAGCCTTTTTCATCCTGCATAAGCCGGAGCACCGAAGGGTTTGGCAGGCCGTCTTCAACCCCAATGCGGTCGAAGGCAGCACAGATGTGTTGGCCAAGACAGGGCTGCCACAGGAGTAGTAAGCCCAGTGAGGCTAGCGCCCTTCTGCAGAAGACCAATAGGTGATTTGAATGCCCGGACATTTTTAATGTGCTGATGTAACAAAAATGTCATTTTAATTACTATTCCTCAACTTTTTTGCGATATTTAATAGCGTATTTATATCGATGACGAGGTAGCTTCTCCGGTAGAAATCGGGGCGAAACATGGCTTTGTGCCTGCCCGTGTCCCGTCGCCAGAGGCTTTGGCCACCGGTGAACATGCTAAGGCAGGCGGGTCGGCATACTTGTGCCGATGTATATCTGCAAACTCGTGCGTCGGGTGGATGCCCAAACCTCTCCGTGCCGAGTCTAACCTAAACCTATATGAATAACACAAATCTTTGGCTCCTGCTGGGGTTGGGACTGTTCTGTGCTACCGCTAAGGCTCAGGAAAAGCCTGTACGCGGCTATGTATTCTCTAAAGCCGGCTCTCCATTAGCTGGCGTCAACATTGCCTACCCCGACAGCCAGCTTGGCACCATCAGCGGCAAGGAGGGCTATTTTCAGCTCCGGGCGCTGCCATCCGCCGATTCTATCGTTTTTTCGTACACTGGTTATCAAACCCAGACCGTACCGGCTGATCAGCCGATGCCTCTGCAGATAAAGCTGCACCCCACCGTATATCAACTGGGTGAGGTAGTCGTTACCGGCTTTGGGCAGCAGGAGCGCCGCAGGCTGACCGGCGCGGTCAGCAAAACGGAAGCCCGATCCTTTGAGCGCATCCCTACCAACAGCTGGCAGCAGGCACTGCAGGGCCAGCTGCCGGGCGTTTCCATCACCCCCGCCTCCGGAGGGCCCGGAGCAGCCAGCAGTATCCGCATCCGGGGCGTTGGCTCCATTAATGCCAATAACCAGCCGCTCATTGTCCTCGACGGAATTGTCCTGCCTGCGCAAAACGGCTCCTGGACCCTCGGCTTTCAGACCAACCCCCTGCTCACGCTCAACCCGGAAGACATCGCGTCAGTGGAGGTGCTGCGGGACGCCGCCTCTACCGCTATCTACGGGGCGCAGGCCGCCAATGGGGTACTGCTGATCACCACCAAACAGGGGCAGGCCCGCGCTAAACCCCGGCTTCGGATGAGTTATTACGCCGGCGCCGCTTCCATCAGCAACCGCTTCGATTTGCTGAACGGGCCGGAATACGCCAGGCTATGGAACCAGGCAGCTCAGAATGCTGGTTTCACCAACCTGCTGTACGATGACCCGGCGGCTCAGCCTTCGGTCGACTGGCCATCCCAGCTGCTGCAGCGTGGCTTCCTGCAACAGGGGCATA
>CAYNIT010000206.1:0-8317 GCA_964397205.1 uncultured Phaeodactylibacter sp.
GATGTGCTGATTGGCGTGGGGGAATGCGCCATCTGGGGCGGCCTGCCCGCTATGCGCAACTTCATCCCCATCGAAGAGTGCCTGCTCGAATCCTACGGCCGCACGATGGAGTTGGACGGCGGCAAAGTGGTCATTCCCCACCACGAGGACCTGCCGGAGCTGCTCGACCGCGTATACGGCTGCCAGGAGGTCACGCGCATGGACTACTTCATCCCCGGCTGCCCGCCGGACGCGCGGCATATTTGGAAAGTAATCAAACACGTGCTCTTCGGCGAGGCGTACGCGCTGACACACGAAGAGTTTAAATACGACTAAGCATGGCTGATCAAAAGACCACCAAAATCACGATAGACCCCGTCACCCGCGTAGAAGGGCACGGTCGGGTCACCCTGCATCTCAACGAGCAAGGCGAGGTATCTGATGCTCGTTTCCACATCGTGGAGTTCCGGGGTTTCGAGCGTTTCATTCAGGGGCACCCCTACTGGGAAGTACCGGTGCTGGTACAGCGGCTATGCGGCATTTGCCCAGTGAGCCACCATTTGGCAGCGGCCAAAGCGATTGACCAATTGCATGGCCTGGCCCCGAAGGACCTCTCCCCTACCGCTACCAAGCTGCGGCGCTTGCTGCACTACGGGCAGATCTTCCAATCCCACGCCCTGCACTTCTTCTACCTGGCTTCCCCAGATTTACTGCTGAAAGGCGACACGCCCGCCAGCCAACGCAATGTCACTGGCGTAATCATGGCGAATAAGGACCTCGCCAAACGCGGTATCCTCATGCGCAAGTTTGGGCAAGAAATCATCAAAGCCATAGCTGGGAAGCGCATCCACGGTGTGGCGGCGGTACCGGGCGGCAACTACAAGACCTTTACGGCAGAAGAGCGGCAGTTTTTCCTCGACGGTAAGGCCATTCCTTCCGTTGATACCATGATTGGCTGGACGCAGGAAACCCTGCAAACGATACGGCAGTACCATCAGGATCACAGCGCTTGGCTGGACAGCTTCGCCCACTACCCCTCTGGCCACCTCGGCTTAGTAGGCGAAGACGGGGCGCTGGAGCTATACGACGGCCGGCTGCGCGCAGTGGACGCCAAGGGGCAACGCACCCTAGAAGATATCCCCGCCGATCACTACCTCCATTACTTCGGAGAAGCGGTAGAGCCTTGGACTTACTTGAAGTTCCCCTATCTTAAACACCTAGGCCGCAACAAAGGCTGGAACCGCGTCGGCCCGCTGGCCCGCTTGAACGTGTGCGACCATATCAATACACCGCTGGCGGAAAAAGAGCGGCAGCACTTCTTCGAATTTGCTGGCAACCGCCCCGTCAACCGGACCCTATACTACCACTGGGCCCGGCTGGTCGAAATGCTGCACTGTGCGGAGGTGGCCCGCGATTTGCTGCATGACCCGGAAATTTTGAATGACGATTTGGTACGGGAAGGAAAGCGGCAGGGCGAAGGGATTGGCGTGGTGGAAGCCCCGCGTGGCACGCTCATCCACCACTACCGCGCCGACGAGAAAGGGCAGGTAACTTGGTGCAACCTCATTGTCTCCACTACCCACAATAACGAGCCGATGAACCGGGCGGTAAGAGAAGTTGCCCAACGCGAACTGAGCGGGCAGCAAGAAATCACGGAGCCTATGCTCAATCAGGTGGAAGTCGCCATCCGCGCTTACGACCCCTGCCTGAGCTGTGCTACCCACGCTATCGGCGATATGCCGCTGCGGATTGAGCTCTACGACCACAACGAGCAGCTGCTGGCGGAGCGGACGAAGGATAGTTGTGGTTTTGATGCGATGTGAGCTTGAAGCTGAGAGTATTCAAAAATGTGTGTCGCACGCAAAGACGCAGAGTGCGCAGAGATTGACTATCAGTAAATTAGCCATAATAGTGTTCCGTTAGACACGGTTTAATGAACAGTCTCTTGAAGCTAGCTAAACCAATGACTCAATCCATATTATATACCACCCCTCCTCCCCTACTCCTCGCCATCGGCAACGACGGCCGGCAGGACGACGGGCTGGGCTGGGCCTTCGGCCAAGCGATGGAGGCGGATGAGGATTTCCGGGGCGAAGTTGTCTTCCGTTATCAATTGCAAGTGGAGGATGCCTTGCTGATATCCGGGCACCCCACGGTCATCTTCGTAGATGCTTGCCGGGAGGCGCTGCCGAGGGGCTTTGAGCTTGCCCTCCTGCGCCCGGCGGCGGATTTTGGCGTTACCACGCATCAGTTGTCGCCGGCTACGGTGCTGTCGTTGGCGGGGCAGTTGTATGGTGCTGCGCCGCAGGCTTATTTGCTGAAAATATCGGGAGTGGAGTGGGAGTTGGAGCGGGGGTTGTCGGAGGGGGGGCGGTGGAATTTGGGGCGGGCTGTGGGTGGTGTGAAAATAGATTAACGTGAGGTTCGGGTTTATGCAGCTGACTTTGAGCCAATTAAGATGAAATGAGGCAGAAATTTGAGATATTTGATTGAAGACCAATTCATTCAAAAACTCAAACTCCACCTCATGTTAAGCGAATATAAGACTAATAAGCTAATCGAGATATTCATTGACGTAGATGATTTTTGTAAAAGTTTGTCTGATTTTCTGAAAGACAAGCCTTATGAAGCCCCGTCTTTCTGTGGGCGTATGAGAGATAGTGAAGTAATTACTATACTGATGTTCTATCAATATTCAGGATATAAATGCTTTCAATATTACTATACTGAAATGGTTGAGAAAGATTTGAAAACCTACTTTCCTCAACAGGTATCTTATAAGCGCTTTTTATCAATAATGAGCCGATGTGATAGCAACACCCACAGTTGGGGGTTCAGGTGGATTTTTATTTTTTGGGGTTGATTGGATTCTAAGGTGTCACATTAAATCATTCCTAATGATTGCCATTTTACTTCAAAAAACAAAGCCAAGCAGCCTATTTTTTTCAGCAATAGAAATTTCCTGCATCAAAACAAAAGAGCAGCCAAACAAAAGATCAGAAAATATTCATATACAAAAAATATCACTTGAGCTGTAACAAGCCCACCTTCTCCACCAACACCCGCGCGTGCGCCCCCATCACCTCCCGCGACAAACCGGCCGTATGCGGCGTCAGGATGACATTCTCAGCTCGGCGCAGGTACTGGAAGGGCTCGGGCAGCGTATCCAGCTCCAGGGTGTTGAAGGACTGCTCTTCGTACTCGAGCACGTCAAGGGCGGCGCCGAGGACTTGGCCGGATTCGAGCTGACGGACAAGGGCGGCGGTATCAAGCACTAGGCCGCGGGCGGTATTGAGCAGGAAGATGGGCTTGGCGAAGCCCTGCAGCAGGGGCTCCTTAATGAAATGGTGGTTCTCTTCAGAGTATGGGATGTGGACGGTCACCACATCAGCCTCGGCTTGGAGCTGCTCGAGGCTAGCTTCCTCCGCCAGCGCACTGCCGTAGTTGTGGCGGTACTTGTCGTAGGCGAGGACGTGGCAGCCAAAGCAGTTGAGCCGCTGGGCGACCGCACTGCCGATATTTCCGTAGCCGATAATCCCGACCGTTCGGTGGCGCAGCTCGTAGCTATGATTTGCTTTGCGGTACCAGCGGCCCTGCCGGATTTCCCGGTCGGCTTTATTGATGTTATTCAGCAGGCTTAGCATCATGCCCAGCGTTTGCTCGGCCACCGTGTCGCGGCTGCCCTCCGGCGAATTGAGCACGGCGATGCCCCGGCTTTTGGCGTAAGCCAGATCAATATGCTCCAGCCCGATGCCCATGCGGGCGATGAATTGCAGGCCGGGGCAGGATTCCAGAAAAGCACGGTCCAGCGTAAAGCGGCTGCGCAGGATAATGCCAGTGCAGGCCGACAAAACCGGCTGCAGCTCTTCCTGGCTTTCGGTGTAGGCGTGCCGGCATTCGTAGCCCAGGCGCTCCAACTGCTCCGGCAGGTAAGGATGGGGCTTGTCGAGAAATAGAACGATTTTTTTCATGCCTTGTGGAAAAGAGATTGGGCGGTAATTTCAAAATCCGGAAAGACAGGAGCAGCGCTGCATACCATTTCTCCCTGGCAAATCTCCGCCTGCGAAGGGTCGGTGTAAACGTATACTTGGGAGGTAGCCGGGATAACCAGCCAGACTACTGCTACACCGGCTTCGAAGTATTCGCTCACTTTGGCAACGACCCGATTGAAGTTGTCATTGCTGGAAACAACCTCCGCTACCCATCGGGCAAGCTGATATTCCCCTTGCTGCATACGCTGTAGTTGCTCCGCTGTGTAAATAGCCAGGGCCGGCCGGCGCAGCTGCTCGGGTGCCGTAAACATATCCATCTCTACCGCCAGCAAACCGCCGGCTTGCCCGGTATCTGTTTGAAAAAACAGACGCTGAAGCACAGCTTGAATAAAGGCTTCCCCCTGATTCATAGCTGGTGATTGTAGGACTCGCCCATGCACCCACTCATACTTATATGGGTCTTCCCGCTGACTGTAAGTAGCCCAAAAAGTATCCAGCGAAATCGTTTCAACAGCAGTCGTCTCGGCCATTTTTGAATTTTTACCTAAAATACTCGATTTTGGGTTTAAACACAAATGCCCCGCAGAACGGCAAGTCCTGCAGGGCATCCTCTTACGGTTTGCGCCAAGCGCTTACTTATTCGGCTGCGGCGTCAAGCGCAGGTACGACCTTTCCTCGCGGAAACCCTTCGGGAATTTCTCCTTGGCGTCTTCGCTGGAGATCGCCGGAGAGATCACCACTTCCTGGCCGTCTTCCCAGTCAACCGGCGTAGCTACGCTGTAATTGTCGGTCAGCTGCAGGGAGTCGATCACGCGCAGGATCTCATGGAAATTGCGGCCCGTAGACGGCGGGTAAGTCAGCGTCAGGCGGATTTTCTTGTTCGGGTCAATCACGAATACAGAGCGGACGGTGAACTTATCGTCTGCCTCGGGGTGGATCATGTCGTAGGCTTCTGCCACCTTGCGGTCGTGATCCGCGATGATGGGGAAGTTCATTTTGACGTGCTGCGTCTCCTCGATGTCGGACAGCCACTTCATGTGGTCGTCGATTGGGTCAACGCTCAGCGCGATAACCTTGGCGTTGCGCTTAGCAAATTCTTCCTTCAGCGCTGCGGTACGCCCCAATTCGGTCGTACATACTGGCGTAAAGTCAGCCGGGTGGGAGTACAGTACCCCCCAGCTGTCGCCCAGCCATTCGTGAAAGTCGATTTCACCTTCTGTGGTTTGCGCCTTAAAATTCGGGGCAGTTTCTCCTAATCTCAATGACATAGGTTAGCGTATTTTAGTGTTAAGAATAGTTTTTTTAGCCGTTCCAAAGGTAAGCAGTCAGCGCTTACCGCACAGTGACAGCGGTCACCAGGTTCAAAAACGTTCTGTGCCGGGCAACGCCTGCTGCGGCCGGAATCCGAAGCCGTTGGCCGGCTGTTCCCGCAATCGGTACTTGCGTTTTTCCTCCAGCGCTACCGTCGCCTCCAAGAAAGGGCGCGCCAGGCGGCTGATTTCCTCGTGCTCGATCAGGAAGCCATCGTGGCCGTAGGTACTGTCAATGAGCTCCAGCTGCGCTTCGGGTATATGAGTAGCCAAAAACGCTTGCTCTTCTACAGGAAAAAGCACATCGGACTGTATACCGATGATCAGCGCTTTGGCGCGGATGCGCCGCAGGGCATTTTCTACTCCTCCCCTACCCCGCCCCAGGTTGTGGCTGTCCATCGCCCGGCTCAGGGTAAGGTAGGAGAGCACATCAAAGCGGTCCACCAGCTTTTTGCCCTGATAGCGTTGGTAAGAAGCCGCCCGAAAATCCTCCAACTTTTCGTCAGTAGGTTCGGTCTGCGCCCCTTGGTACGTGCGGTAGTTGCGGTAAGAAAGCATAGCTACCGCACGGGCGGCGGCTAAACCAGCTGCGCCAGCACTGGGCTGATCCTCATAAATGGTAGGATCAGCTTGGATGGCCATGCGCTGCGCCTCATTGAACGCAATGCCCCAGGGCGAATGCCGGGCGTTGCTAGCGAGAATACAGATATGCTCGAACAAATGTTCATCCATAACTGCCCATTCCAGCAACTGCTGGCCGCCCATTGACCCGCCGATGCCCAGGCGCACTTTTTCAATACCTAAAAACGCCTGCAATTCCTGCTGCGCCCGTACCATATCACGTATGCTCACCGCCGGGAAATCCCGCCCGTACGGCCGCCCGCTCTCCGGGTTCAAGCTGCGCGCGTTGGTACTGCCGTAACAGGAGCCCAGCATATTGGCGCAGACAATGAAATAGCGCTCGGGGTCGAGCAGCCGTCCCGGCCCAAACAACTCGGGCCACCAGTCTTCCACGGCTGCATTGGCTGTCAGAGCATGAAACACCCAGATGACGTTGCCGCCATCTTCAGCTAAAGTGCCGTAGGTGCGGTAGGCTATGTTAACCTCTGGTAAAACCGCCCCGCTTTCCAGCTCAAAGGGGCGGCTAATGCTATAGTATTTCAAAGCCAGTAGTTTTAAGCTAACACAGGGTCGTTGGCCTCAATCTTGGCGAACGCCTGCTCAAAATCAGCGCGGATGTCTTCGATGTGCTCAATGCCCAGGGAAACCCGCAGCAGATTGGGCAGTACGCCGGCTTTGCGCTGCTCCTCTTCCGACAACTGCTGATGTGTGGTAGCTGAAGGCTGAATGATTAGCGTCTTAGCATCCCCTACATTAGCCAGGTGGCTGACCAGCTGCAGGCTCTCCAGAAAGCGGGTCGCGTTCTCCTTGTCCCCCTTTACAGTAAAGGAAAGCACACCGCCGAAGCCGTTCTGCAAGTACTTCTTCGCATTGGCATGGCTCGGGCTGCTCGGCAGGCCAGGGTAGCTGACGTGCTCTACCTTGGGGTGCTGCTCCAGCCACTGCGCCAGCTCCAGGGCATTGTCTACCGTACGTTGTACGCGCAAGCTAAGCGTTTCCAATCCCTGCAAGAGCAAAAAGGCATTGAATGGGCTGAGCGCCGGGCCGTAGTCGCGCAGGCCCTCTACCCGGGCGCGAATGGCAAAGGCGATGTTGCCGAATGGGCCGTCTGCACCAAAGGTATCCCAGAATACCAGGCCGTGGTAACCTTCAGAGGGCTCAGAAAACTGCGGGTACTTGCCGTTGCCCCAATTGTAGTTGCCACCATCTACGATCACCCCGCCAATGCTCGTACCATGCCCGCCAATCCACTTGGTGGCCGATTGCACTACGATGTTCGCGCCATGGTCGAGTGGGCGGAAGAGATAACCGCAGGCGCCAAAGGTATTGTCCACAACCAAAGGAATGTCGTGCGCCTGCGCCACCTTGGCGATGCCTTCAAAGTCCGGGACATTGAAGCTAGGGTTGCCGATGGCTTCTACGTAGATCGCCTTGGTATTTTCATCAATAAGACGCTCGTAGGAAGCGGCGGACTCGTCCTCTACGAAACGGGCTTCGATGCCCAGGCGCTTGAAGTTGACTTTGAATTGGTTGTAGGTGCCGCCGTACAGGTTGCGGCTCGAAACCAGGTTGTCGCCGTTCTCCAGAATATTGGTCAGGGCGATGAACTGAGCAGACTGCCCGGAGGCGACCGCTACGGCCGCCGCGCCTCCCTCGAGGGCAGCGATGCGCCGCTCCAGCACATCCACCGTCGGGTTCATGATGCGGGAATAAATATTGCCGAATTCCTTCAGGGCGAAAAGGTTCGCGCCGTGCTCGGCATCCTTAAAGGTGTAGGAAGTCGTCTGGTAAATGGGCACCGCCCGGGAACGAGTAGTACCTTCTACCTCTTCTTGCCCGGCGTGCAACTGCAAGGTTTCATAGCGATAATTTGACATGGCTGATTGCGTGTTTTATGATGTGATGAAAAATGCGTGTGATGGGTTCAGAAAGGCACAGACAGCACCTACCCCTGCTCCTGCACGGATACGCCTGCCTACCGATGGCAATTGGCGATCAACAACAACAACAACTGCTACAACAACAGTAGGCAGCAGTCTGTATCAACTTGGAATGCTCGAGTGGAAATAAAAAGTTCGCCTTGGAAATCATTGGATACTCTGATTTTATTTTTCCAATAATCGCCGCAATATAGCAGCAAGTTGGCGGGAATTGGCACCTTTCACTAGCGTGCGGTTGCCAGGGTTGCTCAGAGCCCGTTCTCTTCACCCTTCTGAATAAAATCGCTTCGCTCGGAAGTGATTGTGATGCAAATGTAGGAAAAAAATTGGTGCTGCGCCAGGCGTTTCCGCCTCTTCTCCTGCTGGCTTCACCTAAAAGGCTGAGGCTCAGCAATATAAAAAACTAAATTCCTATAGGAATAATATAATTTAAGGGTTTTATCCTGCCCGGCATTTGAACTACGAGCAGCGAGTA
>CAYNIT010000207.1:0-8314 GCA_964397205.1 uncultured Phaeodactylibacter sp.
TGGCGCAAATGGTATCGTCCGGGATGCTGATGTCAAGCGTGGGCAGGGGATTGTCGGCGCTTACCGCTACGGAATCCACCCGTTGACAGCCGCTGTCGTCCGTCACTGTTACCGTGTAGGTACCGGGCAGTAGTGCGCTCAAAGAGTTGGTGTCCGCTGTAGTATTCCATTCAAAAATGTAGGGTGCCAAGCCATTGCTCACCGCAAGATCAATGCTGCCGTCTGCTTCATTGGGGCAGGTGGCATCTTGTACGGTAAAATCCAACAACAAGTCGCAATCCGGAGCAGAAATCGTAAAGCTGCAGAAAGCCGTGCAGCCATTGGCATCGGTCACCAAAACATCGTATATGCCCTGCGACAAACCGCCGACTAAATTGTTGGGGTTGCTGGTGGTGAAATCATCGGAAACGGGCCCATTCAACTGCACCTGGTAAGGAGCAGTGCCCCCGTTGATGGTAATTGAACCTATCCCATTAGCCGCGGCGGAAGAACTGGCGGGGGTATCCTCCCCGCAAGTGAGGGTGGGCTCTGGGTTGATGTCGATCAGCACTACTTCCTGATCGAAACAAGCACCATTGGCATCGTATAGGTAGAATTGCCCGCCGCTGCTCAGCACCTCTCCGGGGAGGAAAGCAGTGCCGCCACCATTCGGATCGGTATAGTAGGCGGCGGAAGGCCCGACATTCGTACCGCTTATGGCAGGCAGGGTATAACTGCCGCAGGCTTGCTGATCGGGCAGGGGATCGATATCTATGGGCGGTGTGATGGTGATGTTAAAAAATTCTTGGTCGAAGCAGGTGGGCGTTCCAGCGTACGCGTAGAGCTGCAGGGAAAGATCGATTGACTCGCCCGGCTGATAGCTGATGCCCGTTGCATTGGGGCCGGTGTAGTAGAGCGGCGGAGATGGGAAATTCGCCCCGTCGATCGGCGGCAGCACGTAAGAACCGCAGGCCTCCACATCCGCGATCGGAAATACGTCCGGCTGGGCTTCCACCACTACCAGCAAAGGTTCTTCGTCAGAACAGCCGGGAGCGGAACTGTCATAGGCATACAATTGTGTAGTGGTGTTGATAGTCTGTCCGGCGGAAAAAGGCGTACCGCTGCCGCCTGGCCCAGTATAGTAGGCGGCTCCGCCCGTGAGGTTGGTGCCGTTGATGGCGGGCAAGGTATAGGGGCCACAGCTTGTCACATCCATCTGCGGGTCAATATCCGGCTGCGTATTGACCGTTAGCGTAAAGCTTACTTCGTCCTGGCAGCTTGGCCCGTCGGAGTCGAATACATAATAGGTCCCGCTATTGCTGGTAGTCTGGCCAGGCAAAAATTGCGTGCCGGTTCCACCGGGGCCGGTAAAGTAAGCTTCCCCTCCGGTCAGATTGCTGCCGCTGATGGGAGGGAAGGTATAGGTGTTGCAGGCATTGGCATCGGCCACCGGATCCAGGCTGGGCGGTGGCGTGATGGTGAGCTGGAAAGTTTCTTCATCGTTGCAGCCGGGGATGGATTCGTCAAAGAGGTAATAGGTGCCGCTGTTGGTGACATCCTGGCCGGGCAAAAACTGCGTACCGGTGCCGCCGGGCCCGGTGTAGTACGCTTCCCCGCCGGTCAGGCCAGTGCCCGTTATGGCGGGCAGGGTGTAGGCGCCGCAGTCGCTGGCATCGGCAATGGGGTCAATGTCGGGCTGTGCCGCGATGTTCACAGAGAAGCTTTCCTCATCCTCACAGGCGGGCCCGGCGCTGTCGTAGGCGTAGTAAGTGCCGCTGTTGGTGATGGCCTGGCCGGGCAAAAACTGCGTACCAGCTCCGTTGGGCTGGTCGTAGTAAGCTTCCCCACCGGTCAGGTTGGTGCCCGTTATAGCAGGCAGGGTGTAACTGCCGCAAACGCTAGCATCAGAAGGCGGCGTAATATCCGGCGCCGGTGTAATGGTAATTTGGAAGACCTCTTCATCGGAGCAGCCGGGGGCCGATTCGTCAAAGATGTAGTAAGTGCCGCTGTTGGTGATATCCTGGCCGGGCGAAAACTGCGTGCCGGTGCCGCCGGGGCCAGTGTAGTACGCTTCTCCCCCGCTCAGATTGGTGCCAGTGATGGCAGGCAAGGTATAAACGCCGCATTCGCTGACATCCGCCTGCGGGTTGATGTCGGGCTGGGGGGTGATGGTTACCTCAAACTGTTCTTCGTCGGTGCAGCCCGCGCCGGCATCGTCGTAGGCGTATAGGGTTTGGGTGGTGGCAACCACAGCTCCGGGCAGCAGCTGCGTGCCCGTGCCGTTTGGGCCAGTATAGTAAGCTTGTCCGCCGGTCAGATCGGTACCCGTTATGGCGGGCAAGGTGTAACTGCCACAGGCGCTGACATCGGCAATGGGGTCAATATCCGGCCCCGGGCTGATGGTTACCTGAAACGTTTCTTCATCGTTGCAGCCGGGCGCTGATTCATCAAAGATATAAATGGTCTGACTGGTGGAAAGCAAGTCACCGGGATTGTACTGCGTGCCGGTGCCGTTTGGGCCTGTGTAGTAGGCTTCATTGCCCGTCAGGCCGCTGCCGAAAATGGCGGGCAGGGGATAACTGCCGCAGGCATTGGCATCTGATTGCGGGGAAATATCGGGTTCAGGATTAATGGTGAGCTGGAAAGATTCCTCATCGGTGCAGCCCACGTTGTCATCGTAGATGTACAAGGTACCGCTGCCGGTGACCTGCTCGCCGGGAAAGAAAGGCGCGCCGCCGCCGTTGGGCTGAGTGTAGTATGCTTCCCCTCCGGAAAGATCAGTACCATTTATCGCCGGCAGGGTGTAAGGGCCGCAGGAGATGGCATCAGATTGGGGCAGTATATCTGGAGTTGCATTAACTTGGATGGTGACATCGTCGGTATCCGTGCATCCGAAAGCATCGGTGATTTCTACGGTGTAAGTGCCGGCATTCGCGGAGGTAGTGTTGACAATGATGGGGTTTTGAGAAGGAGAGTTGAAACCGTTGGGGCCGCTCCACGACCAGGAGGTAGCCAGGCCTGCCGTTTCCGTAAGATTCAATTGCTCGCCCTCGCAGATGGTGAGATCCGTAGCGCCGGCTTCCGCCAGCGGAGTGGGGTAACCGTACACTTCCACCAATTCAATAAAGTAGCTTTCGGAAGAGGTTTGGGTACCCATTTCTATACGCAAGGTCAGTGAGTTGCCAGACAGTCCACAGAATAAACCACCGCTGTAGCACAGGCCATTGTCACCACAGTAGTATTCAAAGGGCGTAAAGGGCCCGCCGTCGATGGAATAAAAAAATACGATCTGATCATGCCCGCCGTTGCATCCAGACACTGGCGTAGACGGACAGGGAGCGTTCGTGTTAACAGGAGGCCCCTGATCGACACATTCCATATTGCCATCCTGGCTGGCCTGCAGGCTTAGGCTAATAGTGGAAAAGGCGGATATATCAATCGGGCCAAAGGTGATGAAGCTGCTGTTGTCGCCACAATTGGCGGCTGGGTTGGGGGTTGTCCCAATGCACTCACAGCAGGTGAACCCCTCTGCGTCTGAACACTCGAAATCCCCTGCCGCGTTTATTCCCCAAACCGCACCATCTCCACCACAATCCCCGAAGCTTGAGGTCCACGGTTCTCCGTTCGACATCGTGCCATTGGTGGCGCCGATCCCATCGTCAAAAACCTCGGAGGTAATCAGCGCCTGCCCATAGGAGAAGGCGGGCAACAGCAGCAAGAATGCAAGAGCTAAACCTTTAAAAAAAAGAATAGCAACTTTTTGGATAAGGCAAACCGGTGAGGTTGCCAGGAAAGCAGAAAACTTGGGACTCATGTACGAAACTTTGGATTTGGCCTCCCCAGAAGGCAGGGAGAATGTGCTTGTTCCATGAAGATTAGACAGACGTTGTATGCTATAGTAAGGCAAGGGCAAAAGTACGCATATTCCAAACATGCCGAAAACATGCCGCTGTTAACTACAGATTAATTAACGCCGGCTTAAGAATTCAGAAGGCGCAGCCTTTCAAATCTCCCCCATTCTGCTTATCTTTTGCTCGTACTAAGCAAGAATGCTGCTATTCCGCTGCTTATATTCCACACCAAAAATTATCGAGCCTTCTCTTTTAATTCTCACGACTAAACCGTACTTTTGCATCCGCTTTTTACTGAATGAAACCAGCAAATGGCTAACGAGCCCTTGCTGACAAAAAGCTAACTGAAATGGATCCGCTTATATCCTTCTCAATCCCCATACGGGGATTGCGCGATGGTATCCATCAATTTGACTTCCAGATTGATCGCTCCTTTTTTAGCTGCTTCGAAAATGCACCAGTACAGGACGGAGATATCCGCCTGCAACTGATCATGGAAAAGCGGCCGAGCCTGTACACCTTCCGATTTGAGTTCGAAGGCACCGTGGAGGCAGATTGTGACCGCTGCCTCGCCCCCATCGACTTGCCCATCGAAGGGGATCAACGGCTGCTCGTCAAAGTGAGCGAGGGCAATGAGGGAGGCCCTTCGGAAGATCCCGAAGACCCGGACGTGATCTACATCAGCCCGGAACAGCAGAAATTCAATACAGCGCCTTACGCCTACGAATTCATCTGCCTCGCCATCCCCATGATTAAAACCTACGATTGCCAGGAGGAAGCAAAGCCGCCCTGCAATCAGGAAATGCTCGACCGCCTCGGCATGCCAGACCCGGCGCCGGAAGAGGAAGAGGCTGAGAACCCAATTTGGGCCGAATTGAAGAAACTGAGCAATAACAACTGAATCAACATAGCAGCGGCCAGCGCCGCTGCCGAAAAACGTTCTAAACGATGGCACATCCTAAGAGCAGAATATCCAAGCAGCGCAAACACAAGCGCCGCACGCACAAAAAGGCGAAGATGCCGCACATCGCTACCTGCAGCAATACGGGAGAAAGGCACCTGATGCACCGCGCGTACTACGACCTCGACGGCAATATGTACTACCGCGGCAAGCTGCTCATCAAAGCCGAAGAAGAAGTATAAATGCCAGGCCCGCGCCCGGCAACATAACGAACACCTCCCAAAGAGCTCCCATCTGAATACCTGATGCGGGGCTCATTCCGAAGACCAAGGCATGAAAAAAATCATTCAAACCGATCAGGCACCTGCCCCCGTCGGCGCTTACAACCAGGCCATCCTTCACAACGGCACCCTCTATATCTCCGGGCAGATCGCCCTAGACCCCACAACCGGCGCGCTCGTCACGGAGGATGTAGAATCGGAAACCCGCCGCGTCATGGAAAACCTGCGCGCCATACTTGAGGAAGCCGGGCTGACTTTTGCCGACCTTATCAAGTGCAGCATCTTTGTCTCTAACATCAAAAACTACGGGCGCATCAATACCGTCTACTCCTCCTACTTCGAAGAAGCTACCGCCCCCGCCCGGGAACTCGTCGAAGTCGCCAACCTACCCAAAATGGTGAATGTGGAAATCTCTGCCATCGCAGCCTTTGACTAAAACCTGCTGCTGAAAAATTACCAACCAACATGAAAAAACTGCCATCCTCCCTACTCACCGCCTCTGCCCTAGCCCTGCTAATGCTATCCTGCAACCCTAAGCAGGGCAGCCAATCCACAGCGCCGGCCGAAGAGGAACCCCCAAAAACGGAAGAAGAACTGGCGCAGCGCGTCATTACCAAAGTGCAGCGCATCCTCGAAAACGCCGAAGAGCGCCTCGCTACTGTGGACCCCATCGCCGATACCATGCCGGCAGAACTCGGGCTGCAACAAGGCAGAGCGCTAAAACTGTGGATGGAAAATGAGAAAGCCGTTAAGCTGACCGTTACAGAGCCGAATGACGAGGGAGCGATGACAGGGCAGTCTGTATTCTACTTTGCCGGCCCCGACCTCTTCTACGCCGAACAGCCCTTCGCCCGTTTCATCTTCATGAACGGCGAGCTGGAATACTGGCTGGATGAAAACTGGCAGGTCAACCAGATGAGCGAACAGGCACTCGATCAGCGCGAAGCTTATCTTTACGACGAAGCCAATGAGTACCTGAGCTGGTTCTTCGGCGGGCAGTAGGCGCTCACAGGCGCTCCAAAAAACCGGTGTTTACCAAACGTTCCCACCGCAATTCCGGCTGCTGCGCCAGCTGCGGGTACTGCCAGTTCAAAAACTGATTGTACAACACCTTACCAACCCCTTCCTTGCCATCCATACCGAAAAAGCGGTAGTTGTCTTGCAACGAGCAGAGGTGCACCTTCTTTAGAGACTGCTCGAAGTAATCCGTCAGCGATTCTTCCAGGGAGGCGCGGATACTGCTCGGGATTATGCTGGGCAATGGCTTGATGATCGCTTCCACCAAAACACCTATCGCTTTTCCTTTGTAAAATTCGTCGCTCTGGAAGTGTTCCACCTCGCCGAACCAGCCTTTCAACAGCATGGTGACTTCCTCTCGGTTGAGGTTGAGGTACTCCTGACTGGTAATGAGCACGTCAGCTATCAAATTCGGGTATGAAGCAGAATCCACCAGCACTTTAATGTTTTCCCCTTCTGTTATGCAGGCCTCCACAAAGGGGCTCCAGAGCACAAGCGCGTCGATAGATTCGTCATTAACGAAACGCTTGGTCAGCAGGTCCAGGTCGGTATGCTGCTGCGGGATGGCGGTAACCTCCTCCGGCTGCACGCTATTTTCCTGCAACACAAAATTGAGGAAAGTATGCGAAGGAGAGTCTTTAGGGTAAAGCACTTTTTTACCCCTCAGTTCTTCTACTGATTGAATGCGCTCGCGGGCCAGGATAGCATCGGCACCATTAGACCAGGAAGCCTGGTAGAAAACACGGGGCTGAATATCTTTTATCCGGTCAGCAACCAATGGAAGCCGGTCAATAGTGCACCACATCATATCGATTTGGCCGCTCAGCAGTTCGTTGCAGTTTTGGTCGAGATGGTCGTTGAGCTGGAAATGTACCTCCCGTTTGTACTTTTTGTAAAGCGGGGTCTGGGCGTTGCGGGCAAAACCGCCGTTGTACATAATGCTTGGGATAAAGCCAATCCAAGTCGGCAACGCAATCTGCACGGCCTTGGCGTTCACCCGCTCGATGTAGTCCTCCAGCGATTGGGCAATATTCTGGTAGATTTCGCTGCGGTTCTCCTCCTGCTCCGGTATCTTATCAAATACCCGCAAATTTTCTATGTCGAAATGGTCGTCGTAGATATCGTCCCAGCCGTAGAGGTGGTTCAGCAGGATGGGCATGATGAAGCGTTCCTCCTCGCGGTAGGATTCGCTGCTGCTGAAACGGGCGTAGGTGCTGAGCAAATCGCGGACTTCCTGGTCAATGATTTCGTCATTGACAAATTCGGGGCTGAAGAGCAGCAGTGTAATGTCCGCGCGGCGCAGCTGCTCTTTGAGCTGCCGTTCTACTTCTCCCCCCACCTCTATGTCGGTAGCAGTCCAGATGCGGACGTTTTCGTAGCGGGCGTTGATGCTGGCAAATTGCTTTTCGAGTTCCTGCCAAAAGGCCTCGTCTTCCTTGGCGTAAAGCACCGCAATGTTGATGTTCGTCGGCTTAACGGGCGGCTTCGGTATTGGTTGTATGGGCATAGCGCTTGTGCTTCTTTGGTACAAGAAACGCAATTTTTCAACCATAAGTTACAGGCCGTGCCAGAAAACTGGCAGGGCAGCTATTCTCGAGACGCTAGCATACCCTCCCGGGCGGCATCCTCTGTATAGCCGTGCAGCTGTACCGGATGCTTCTTGCGGTTAGCCCGCAGGCGCATGTTCAAGAACTCTACAAATAGCGAAAAGGCGATGGCGAAGTAGAGGTACCCCTTCGGAATAACGCCGACTTCCGACCCGGCAATCGACAGATGCGCCAGATGCGCTCCCTCAGCGATGAGCATGAAGCCGATCAGGATGAGGAAGGCCATGCCCAGCATCTGCACTGTAGGATGCTGATTGACAAAATTGGCCACCGGATTGGCAAACAGCATCATGATGACCACCGATACCACCACCGCTATGATCATAATGACCAACGCCCCGTCCAAGCCATTGGTCATGCCTACGGCCGTCAAAATTGAGTCGAAGGAAAAAACGATGTTGATCAGGGTAATCTGAAGAATTACTTGGGAGAGCGTAGCCCCCTTCTTGCCGCCGGCTTCGTGCGGGTCTTCTTCCTCCAGCTTATGCCGGATTTCAGTCGTGCTTTTGTACAACAGAAACAACCCGCCCGCGATCAGGATAAGGCTCTGCCCAGAAAAGCCGCCCTTAATCCAGGAAGCATCGACCTCAAACCAGGGCTCTTCCATCGCCACCAGCACCGAGACGCCCAGCAGCAGCACAATCCGCAGCGCCATAGCCAGTATAAGGCCAATATTGG
>CAYNIT010000208.1:0-8311 GCA_964397205.1 uncultured Phaeodactylibacter sp.
CTTCTTGTTCCGTACCTACGGCACGGGAAGGCGTCATTGCATTTATTATGCTACTACTTCAACCTTTTAGCCACAGCTCCGTCAATCTTCCTTCGGCAGCGCCTGATCGTCTCCTGCTTCCCCTTCAGCTGACCGGCCAAAGAATAAAGAAACCCCTATTCTAAGGCCCAGCTGGCCACTCAAAAAGGTAGAGAAGCGGCGCTCGTTGACGGTACCGCCATCGCCCTCTCGTTCCAGGGTGGTGTAGGACATGCCGCCCACGCTCGCTTCCAATGCTAAGGCCGGGCAGGGGAAGAAGTACAAGCCAGGCGTAATGCCGAAGGAAAGCTGGTCGGTTTCGATGACTGTAACCACTTCAAAGGTTACCTGATCTAGCGTGCGCTCCGAGCGGGTCCGGAGGTAGCTGCCCTGCAGCCCCAGCCAGTAGCCGAAGCGTTTCATCTCACCGAAGTTTTGGTAGTAGCGGGCGAACAGCCCCCCGCCGTAGGTTCGGCTGATCAATTCCGCCGGGAAAGTTGCGGCGCTAAACACGTCATTGCTTTCCCCTTCCGCCCTGCCGTACTGAAAGTTGCCGGATAGCCCGACGACGAGCTGATCGCTTAAAAAGTACCCCAGCCGGGGGCTGATGCCGAAGGAAGAGGAGTTGAGGTCTTCCCCGCTTAAGGACGTGCCAATGCCGGGAAAGACTATCCCGTCATCTTTCTCCTCGGTACTGAAATTGATTTGCCCTCCCAGCAGGAAGGCACCCTGCTCAACCTGTGCCTCCAGGCTCGCACCAAAGGCAAGCAGCAGCGAGAGCCATACCAAACGCTTTGTTATCATGGTTTCTAATTTTCAGGGAAGATAACAAACTCTATAGATTCGGGACTACATCTACTTGATTCCAAATTGCCGTGAGTGTTGCTTTTTGATTGGTATCCGGCGCCCGCAAACGGGAGACTACCCATCGCCTCTCTTCCAGCCGGTGCACTTTGATGAGGTGCAGCGCGCCATCGAGCACCAATTGCATTACCAACAGGTCTTCTGTGTAGCTCGACTCCAGCTCTCGAAAATTCTGGTATTTAGCCTCAGCCTCCCGGAGGTGGTATTCGTACCAGGCGCGCATGTTTGGGTAAAGCGCGTTTTTAAAGCCCCGTACAGTGACCTGGCAGGCGGGTTGTTCAAGTTTGAGCCGCAGGCCGTTTTCCTCCTGCAGCCGGGCTACCCTTTTTAAAGTATCTGGATACAGCAGACAGTAATCTACGATGGGGTCGCAGAACTCCTCGCGCGGCCCTGAGGTGTCAGGAGAGGTGGCCAGTGCGAGGCAGCCCCCCATCCCCAGCAGCGCAAAACCTATCGTGGCCGCCCATTGTACAGGCAGAGATTTACTCATAAAGTTTTCAGGTTTAACTTAAGCCGGCGCTACAGTGTTCGATGAGGACCGCTCTAAACATCCCCGCCTAGGTGCCCGTTCACCAAACAGCATGACCCGATTATTGAATAAAATATAACGAAATAGCATGAAGAGGTCCACCAAATGGGGAGTAGGCTTGGTTATCGCCCTGCTCCTCGCCATCATAATAGCGCAGCAATTTGGCAAGAGCAACCAAAAGGTGAAAATCGAACGCATTGAGGAAGGCACTGCAGTAGGCAGCATGCTTACGGCAAACCCTGAGGGCGAAATAGTGCCCTTGGATTTCACCGATATCGCCAAGGAAGTGACCGATGCAGTTGTGCACATACGGTCTTCTAAAGCTGCCCAAAGCCAGCAATTGCCTGGCAACAATCCTTTCCGGGAATTCTTTGAGCGCCGGCAACCGCAGAGGCGGCCCCGGATGGGTTCCGGCTCCGGCGTGATCATTAGCGAAGATGGATATATCGTCACTAACAACCATGTGGTAGAAGGAGCGGATAAGATCGAAGTCATGCTCAATGACAACCGCAGTTACGATGCGCGCATCGTCGGCACTGACCCCAATACCGATTTGGCGCTGATCGAAGTCAAAGAAACGGATCTGCCTACCATTCCCTTGGTCAATTCCGATGAGGTAGAAGTAGGGGAGTGGGTATTGGCGGTCGGCAACCCCTTCAATTTGAACTCCACCGTCACCGCAGGCATTGTGAGCGCTAAGGGGCGCAATATCAACATATTGGAAGAGCGTTACGCTGTAGAATCCTTTATACAAACGGATGCTGCGATCAACCCTGGCAACAGTGGCGGCGCGCTTGTCAATCTGCAGGGTGGCTTAGTTGGCATTAATACAGCCATCGCTAGCCCGACCGGCGCTTATTCCGGTTATGGCTTCGCGGTTCCGGCGAATATCGTGAGCAAAGTCGTGGAAGATTTGCTGGAATACGGCGCAGTACAGCGCGGTTATTTGGGGGTTTCTATCCGGCCACTCGACGGCAATCTGGCCGATGAGCTTGGATTGGATATCACCCAAGGCGTATACATACAAAGCGTGATGGAAAACAGCGCTGCCGCCGAAGCAGGCATGCAAGAAGGTGACGTAGTCGTCAGCATCGATGGAGAAGCCATACGTTCCGCTGCCGAATTACAGGAAAACATCGCCCGCCGCCGCCCCGGTGATGAAGTGGCGGTAACGGTTAACCGGGATGGCAGCGAGCAAACACTGGCAGTTGAACTGAAAGGTATAAATGGTTCCCGTAGTGTAGCTCAGCAATCAACTGGCTCCATTTTCAACCGCCTAGGCGCGCAATTTTCCGACCTGGAGCCGGAGCTTGCCGCTGAGCTCGGCCTGGAAGGAGGCGCTCGGCTGACGGAACTGCGGCCGGGCCTGCTACAGCGGGAAACCCGCGTCAAAGAGGGCTTCATCGTTACCCACATAAACGGTAAGCCAGTGCGCAATCTGGCGGATCTGGAACGCAAACTTGAGAATGCCGAGGGCGGTGTCATGATGGAAGGGGTATACGCAGATGCTCCCGGTAGGTACTACTACGCCTTTGGCTTAGAACGATAAGAAAATGACAAAGCCGCTGCCGGGGAAACCGGCAGCGGCACCTTTCCTAAAGCTTTCTCAGCAGCGCCGCTTTGGCGTATCCTTCCCAACCTCCCATGGAGACTTTCCACCACCACTTATTGGTTTTTTCCAGCAGTATCAATTCTGTACCTACTGCCATGCGTGAGATGACCTCGGACTGCGAATCAGGGTGCTGGCGCAAGCTGGTGCGCTTAGTCAGGACATAATCAGGGCTGGGCGGCTGCAGGTCCGAACTGCTTTGAGTAGGAGCGGGCTCTGGTTCCTGTTCGGGAGCTGGGGCTGCTTCGGGCTGAGTAACGGGCTCAGGCTGCGGTTCTGGTTCTTCCGGCTGGGCGGTCTCAGCCATTGCAGGCGCCTCTTGCTCGGCGGGAGCTTCAGCAGCCGGGGGAGCTTCAGCGACTGGCTTGGCTCGTTTCATGTACCAGATGCGCTGTATTTCGTGGCCTTGATTGGGCTGAAAGCGGATTTTCAGCGGCAGGCGCTCGTGGGCGAATACTTCGGCCAAATGCCAATCCTGGCTGGCGGTAAGAGCCAAGTTGTACTTACCGTCGGGGAGCCGGTTGGTACGAAGCAGGGAGCGCTCGCCTTCAGCATCTATTCGGTACAGATCCAGGTATACCCCTTCCATCAATTTTTGAGTTTGTGCATCCCGGAACTCCAGCTGCAAAGGATATTTGTCGCCGGCGGCTGGGGCAGTAACTGTTTCCTCTTCTTGGCTGCTGGCCGTTCCCTCCCCGGCGGCGAGGGCCGGCTGGGGCGCTTCGCTTTCTTTGGCGGGCGAGGGAGGGTTATTGTAAAAATCAGTGGCTTGGGGCGCTTCCTCTTCGGCAGTTTCCTCTCGGCGGCGGGATGGTTTTGCTTTGCCCATGGCTACCCGTTCCCGTGCTCTGGCCAGCTTAATGGAGTCTGCATTGACCCGGGCCTGAGCTATGGCCAGATCTGACTTTTTACGGCCGAAGGTGAAGTTGAAGCCGGTTCTCAGATTGATGCCGTCCAGGCGTTCCAGGTTCATGAACGGCGATAAGTTGTCGAATATGGTATAGAACTGCAGTGGCCCTAATTTGAGGGCGAAGTTGGCCCCCAGATTATTGAGGCTGCCCCGCTGTAAGGTGTAAATGCCACCCAGGCTGAAGATTCTGCCTAAGGACAGGCGGGTGCTCAAAGAAAGGGCGCTGAAGTCCTGGCCCTGGCTGAATTCATGGTGCCACAGCCCGCCAACGGCCAGTTTTTTCCCCACTTGATAGTTTGCCCCCAGGTAAATCCGCGCCGGCATCGACTGTGTGTAGCCTACATTTGAAGCAGCTTCAAAATTGCCGACGGTATCTATGCCGGGAAGAATTTCGTAATCGTCGTCCTCCACATTTGCTATATCTATGCCATCGAAGGTTGCAGTACCGGTAACCCTGACTTCCTGAGTGCCATTTTCCCACCGTATGGCTCCCAGGTTCAATACGGATGCAGAAAGCGTGAGCCGGTCGTTGAGGAGGTATTCCGCACCCAAATCAACGGACCAGCCGTTGTTCTGTTGGTTGATCTCTTGAAAGCTGCCTATATCCTCATTGCCTTCCAAATCATCCCCGGAAATCTCATCGGAGAAGTTTTCGAACCCCTGCACTGTTTTGTCGATGGTGCTGAGCCGCCCGCCGGAGAAGTAGTTGACCCGATAGTCGAGTTCGGCAGTCGTCTGGTAGTATTCGCTGCTCTGGGTAAGCGTCAGTCCGCTGTTGAGGGTCTGCAGGCTGGCTAGGCCCAACAATCGATTGGCGCGCAGGCCAACCGAAAGCCGGGGCGTGATGCTGTAACCCAGGCCCAGGCTCACCTTTTGATAAGCCATCATCTGGGCGGTGGGGCTCATCTGAATCGGTACATCCAGGTAATCCTCGGTTCCTTCCCAGACGGTGCGCAGCAATGACTCCGGCAGGGTGAACTGCGCCTCAGCTACCGTATGGGTAGAAAAGCTGACGAAGGTACGGCCAGCCCGGAAGCCTACGCCTATAGCATCTACCACAGATCGGTTACGAATGGTAAAGTCCCGGTCGATGTCATTGAGCACCGCTTCGAAGTTGGAGTTCAAGACATTGCTGTTTGCTTCGTAACGAAACAGCGGGTTATCATTGATGCCGATGGTGTTCAGGCTGGTGTGCACTGAGGGCAGCGACAGCACAAATTGCTGCCGTGGGAAAAAGCCAGGATTGAGGTAGTTGGCATTCCAGACATCCGGCATTTGGTAGAGGCTGTATTCCTGGCCGCGCAGGGCGGTCACCGTAAGAATCAGCCCGAGCGATAGGGATAATAAAATGTATTTCATAGGGGATAGTTTTTAGGGGTTAAGCCGGAGGAATGCACCAAGCTGAATATCAATTTCATCGGTTTCGCGCAGGCGAGCGGCTGCTCCGCCTTGATCGCCGGTTTCGGCGAGGGCAACGACCCGGATGTGCTCTGTTTGATCCAGGATGGCCTGCAGCCCATCCTTGGCGAAGGTTACAACCTCAGTATTTGGGGTTTTAGATACCACATTGCCCTCTGCATCGACCTCAGCTGCTTCCACCCCCGCGGGGCCCTGTCTGAACAAGGAGTCTATGACTTGCTCCGTGCCATCCAAAAAGTAAGCCTGTACCTCTACGGATACTGGAAAGCCATTGTTGGTGATCAATTTGAATTCTACTTCCTCCACTTGATCCTGCTCGGCGGTTTCGTCGAAGGAGTATTCGAGCGTATCGGATACTTCCAGGTCTTTGGCTCTGAGGAAAAGCGGCAGCTCCGCTTCAATATTCAGCCGCAGGCGGGGAGCGTCCGTCAGATGATTGGTGGCGTTGGTGTTGCCGTCCGGGTTGCCCTGCAGGGTGAAGGCATAGCGTAAATCATTGGGAATGCCGGAAACCGCTGGCACGAGATTGGAATTGTCGGCATCGAGGCGCAGTAGGGTAGAGGTAAGCTGGCCCGCTTCCGCCGGGCTGGGGTAGTTCAGCTCAAAACCACTGTTCAGCATATCGTTCTCCATGGGGACGACCCCCCTCTGGAAAGTATTAAAAGCTAGGGAGTCGGTGCGCAGCCCCAAAGGTACTGCGACATTATGCTGGAAGTCGAAGGTAAGGCTAGGCCCCAGAAAGGTCAACTCTCCGGTATCCCAGCTGTCCAGGTATTGAAAGTCGAGCACCTCCAAGGGGACGTTGATCTCCAATTCTCCCAGGTAGCCCTGTATATAACTGAAGTCCAGGTTCCGGATGGTCAGCAGGAAAGGGAGCAATTCTACGGGGCTTCCGTCTGGCAGTTCAGCGGTGTAGCTGGTTTGGAAGTCTTGGCCCAACTCCAGGTCATAGGCATTGAGGCCGGTGCTGCCCAGCAGTTCGGAAGGGTTGCCAGGCTGGCCGGGAGGCAGGCTCAGGCTTATGATCAGCTCGTTGCCTTCGGAATTTAAATTATGCAGGGTGAGCGTGAAATCCACCGGCTCGTCAAAGGGATTGAAAATTTGGTAGCCCAGTTGGCTGCCTTTGAGCGTCAGCCGGTCGACTCGAATGTCGCCCGGCACATCGTAGGAAACGCTTTGCTCTTTTTCTGCTACGGGTATAAGAATGGAATCCGGCAGGTCCAGATTGATTTCCGGCACAAACTCAAGGCTGTCCTGATAGACCAGGGTCAACAAACCATCTCCCTCTATTTTCAGGATATCGTCTTCTTCGAGATTGTCCAGTATATCCTCGAGGGTAAAAGTGGTATTGACGAGCGGCAGGCCAAAACTGGGGGTCCAGCCTTCTGGTGCGCCTACTTCTCCCAACTCGAAATCGGTGGGCACACATTGGGTCAGCGCCGCGCTCAGCAACAGCCCCAGGCTGGCATACAGTAGTTTTCTCATTCCAATTTATTTGTGGGTTACAAGCATGGAACAGGAATCCAGAAACCGGATACCGGATGATTTTCCGGAAGCGAAGGGAGTGGTTATCTACAAACAGACGCTGTGCCAAACCAAAGAAAGGCAACCGTAGAGAACTTAGAAAAGACGGCTGCTCTGACCTTCTGCTGACGGTTTTAGATTCCAAGTTCACAGTGTCGGCATATTGTACGGCGTACAGCGCAAAAGGTTACATATAGTCAGGGGTGAGAAGGCAAAAAAAATGCTGCCAGCGTATGAAATACACTGGCAGCAAGTTGGAAAGTTAAGTTCGTTTAAACCGTTTACCGATCCATGCCGTAGCGTTCGTAATCCTGCATGGCTGCTTCGCTGGCTAGGCGGTTGATGAGTATTTCAGCACGGTTAAAGAATGCATAAACTGCTTCTTCCTGTGCGGTCATCAGCTCCGCCGGGTTGATACGATTAGCAGCTTTCTCTAGATGGCGTACCATCTTTTCGGGTACGTCAAGACGGGAATCTTCATGGATTTCGCCCAGTAATCTGGCTGTAATGTTGAATGCCTTGCGTACTTTGTCGGCGTGGTCGCCGGAAGTCCAGTCTACGCGGAGCTCATCGGCGATTGACAGAATTTCATCCTTTCTTTTTTGGAAATTCATAATGGTAATCCCTTCGTTTTCCACCATTGCTGAAGCGTAGTTGACCAGTTTGGTCAGGCCATCGTGGGTGAAGTTGTGGTCAAGGCTGACTTCCCCATCAATATTAATCGTCTTCCAGTCATTGAAGTCCCGCTTTTCTACTTCGTAACTTACATAAACGGGTTCGAGTTCTACCATAATTGGTACATATTTCATCAAGTGAGCGCGGGCAATGCGGCTGCGGAAACTCTCTTCCAGCTCAAAGAATCGCATAGCTTGTTTGTAAGTCATGATGTCTTCAAACTGATCGAAGTAGTTCTTCTTCAACTGCATCTCATCTATATCAATTTCCCAGTAGTTCTCCACGAAGTCTGCAGTCTCATCGTCTACTTGCGCTTTGCTCTGGTTTTCAGACATTTCATCTTTATGCTCCTCAATGAGTTGGTTGCGCTCCTCAATAAGTTCCGCTTTGGATTCCATATAGCTGAGATAAAGCGGCGTAAATTCCTCTATGGTTTCTTCGTCCAGGCTGAGCGTTTCAATGGCTAACTCACGGAATTCCACCTCAAAGGTATTCTCAATCATCCGCTCGTAGTCTTTGGCTGTTGCCTCTCTGTCATCCTGAGCATTCAAGCCAACGATGCTGCAAAGCAATAAGCTTAATGTTATAGGTAAAAGTCTCATAATCAAATGGTTATTTGAGTTTTTTATGATTCGCCTATGCTAACTGCCGCTGGCTGGAGGATGTTCATGGAGCCCCGGAAGAATTCAAAATTTTGGCCCTCTAATCTTGACCTTAGGGGTCGCGCAACAATAACTTACCGATTTAGACTCGTTTTTTTGCA
>CAYNIT010000209.1:0-8298 GCA_964397205.1 uncultured Phaeodactylibacter sp.
GCTTATTTCACCCTGTGCGTTGAGAGCAGCGACAAAGACAAGCAAGAGAGCGGAAGTCAGTATAATCAAACGGACAGTCATAGATTTATAAGGGGTTGTTTTCGACTGTAAATTTACCATAATCCTGTGGTATACCGTAAAAGAGGAGAGAAAAGTTGCTGCAGCAGCTATTGCTGTCCAAAATTGATGGTTACGCCCAGCCAGGGAATAATCACAGTGCCGTCAGCAGTATCGCCTGCGGGGATAAGCCCTCCGTAGTCCAGGGTAATACTCGGCCAGGAGGTCCGGCCGCCCAGGGCGATTATGGCAAAATTGGTGTCGCCGCCGCTGAAAAAGAAATTGTCTGTTATAAGGTACCCTTTTTCACTAATGCGGTACATGCCTCCAAAGGTAATACTTGGGTAAGGCGATAAGGCTCCATCGGCTAAGCCGAATCCCAAGCCCAGGGTCGCATTGCGGTCTCGGCTGCCCATGCTGGCTGAGCCATAGGCGATGCCAAAGCCTGTGCCTTCGCCCAGCACGGTGCCGACCAACAAGTTGCCGGCCATGTTCAGCTGATCTTCGAATACGGGAGTGGACAGTTTGATGCTGGCCCATGCAGGCGTAGAGGCTCCAAACAGAAAAGCCGGTACGGTGCCGAACGCCATTGAGAAATGGTCGGTAATGCCAAAATTTACTTGGTTGAACAATACCCAGGCGTTCTGGTAATAGCCTTCTCCCCGCCGCAGCCCGTAGGCGCTGGGCGACCAGAAGTGCCGAACGGCATGGCGGTTTTCCAGCCACAAACGGTTGCCGCGCACATCTGCCTCGCCGCTCAGTGGCCTCATCTTCTTGATGCGGCTACGCGGGATGGTGACGCTGCCCACCAATTCGGTTTCCAGCTCTACGCTTTTTTCATCGGAATGGAGGATTTTGCCGATGTACCGGTTGCCATCGGTAGTCAGGACCAGCCACAGGTCCAGGCTATCCACCCGCGTATAGCGCCGAGAGGAAAGAAATTCGCCCTGATAGTAGTCAAAATTATTGGCTTTATCGGCATGACGCACCGCTTTGATCTGCCGTAAATCCGCCTCTAGCTTGGGCTCTTCTGTGCCATAGCGCCGAAATCGGACCCGGTATTTATTCAAAGACTCTACAGTGACTAAAAGTGTATCCTCGGAGGAAGAGATTAGGGTGTCCTGAGCGGGCAAAAAACAGTAGGCAGAGGGGGCAGCTGCAACGAGCAAGAGCAGCCGTACCATAGCGAAGAACTGAGGTTTTTTCATACTGAAAATAGATTGAATGAGACTAAGTTAAGGGCATTAGCAGCTAAATGGCTTGTGTGCAAGTGGTGGTTTCGGATATGGACGGTTGGGTAGGCGGAGCGAATTTAACAAATCTTTTCCATAGCGCGGGCCAGCTCGCCTGGCTCTCGCGGGAAGGCAAAGCGGGCTTCTTTCCAATCCATACCCGCGGCGGGGCATTTGGTGATGATGGATCAGCCGCTACGGGGGAAAGGGCGGGCTGCAAGGATCGTAGATTGATGCCCAGAAGCTTTTCATTTGTAAGCAATACCACAGTTATCCTACGATTCGTTAAGTTTGCCCCCATTCATTATTTACCTACACAATCCAAGCAATACCATGTCCAATCAATGGCTAGAAATGTGGAACGACCGTTTCAGCGAGCCCGGCTACGCCTACGGGAAAGCCCCCAATGTATTCCTCAAAGAACAACTCTTGCAACTGCCCCCAGGGCGTATCCTCTTCCCGGCGGAAGGGGAGGGGCGCAATGCTGTATTCGCCGCCGCCCAGGGCTGGGAAGCGCACGCTTTTGACATCAGCGAGGCGGGGCGCAAGAAAGCCATGGCCTTGGCAGAGGAGCGCGGGGTATCGCTTACGTATAAAGTCGGGTACCTGCCCGAGCTGGACTATGAGGAAGAAAGCTTCGATGCCATCGCCTTGATCTACGCCCATTTCCCGCCGCCGGTAAGAACGCAGTACCATCGCCGGCTTGTTTCCCTGCTGAAGCCCGGGGGCAGCGTTTTGCTCGAAGCGTTCAGCAAAAGCCATCTGGCCTACCGGGAGCAAAACCCTGCAGTAGGCGGCCCGCCCAGCCTGCCCGCTTTGCTCTCCGTGGAGGAGTTGCGGGAGGCCTTCTCCCATTTTGAAATGCAATTGTTGCAGGAGCAGGAAGTAGAACTGCAGGAGGGCCGCTGCCACCTCGGTATCGGCTCAGTGGTCCGCTTGGTTGGGACTAAAAAAGAAAAATAGGCGAAAGCGCTTTTGTTTCCTACAACGAACGCACCATATAGCCTACAGAATGAACAAGCCTCCTTAAAAAGGAGGCCTTGAATTGACAAAGCCTAACTATCATGAAAGAAAAAGTAGCCATCATTGCGATCGTGCTCGGCAGCATAGCCTTGCTCGGACAACTCTTGAATTTGTGGTTCAACGATGGGGATGCCGATTTCAGTTTCTGGGCGATCGTTGTTTCAAACGCCCTGTTCATCGTAGCCATGGCCATTATAACCTCCGTAGCTTGGGAAAGGAAAAAGCTGGATAGCACAGCTTCCCTTAGCCCACCGTAATGACCGCCCGGCAACGCAGCGGGAAATTACAGGAATTGGCAATAAAGCACAGTTCATGCGCCCGCTCGTGCAGCCGCTCGGCCAGTTTTGTCCGTTCCGCCTCCAGAATGGTTACCTCCGGCGATAGTTGCACCCATTCGAAGTAGCCGCCCCCGGTTTCGTTCTGCGCCATTTGCCCTTCCGCTTGATCTTCGTACGCAATTACAGTGATGCCGGCATCGGCACAGAGATGCAGGTACCAGAGCTTGTGGCAGGCCGACAGAGAGGCCAGCAGCATTTCCTCCGGGTTGTAGCGCGCCGGATTGCCCCGGAAGGCAGGGTCGGCGCTGCCGGGCAGAACCGGTTTGCCCTCGGCGATGCTGTCGTAATCGCGCTCGTAAGCCGTGTAGCTGCTCGTGCCGCTCCCGGTATTGCCGGTCCAGCGCAGCTGCAGCCGGTAGTGGTGCTTTTTCATGCTGCTAAAGTAAGAAGCGAGGCGCAAAACGGAGCAGTCCAACTGCCGAAAAGGCAGGGTGCCAATGGCGGGCATTTGCCCCGGCGAGCCAATCTAACGCGCCACTACCAACTGTGTCCTCCAATGCTCAGCCCCTGCCTTTGCCTCGATGGCGTAGGTCCCCGCCGGCAATTGATCTACGCTGAATGTCAGCTGTCGGGCTTCTACTGTTTCCCAGGACTGCAACAGGCTGCCACTTGAGCTGTACAAGCTAACGGACTCCGCCGGAGTGGGCAGCGACAGCGTCGTTTGGGAAGAAGCCGGGTTGGGGTAGCAGCTCAGGCGCCCGGCAGGTTTGGCGCTGGGGACCGGTTCTTCCGGGCAGGTATTGAAGTAGCTCTGTTCTTCTGTTAGCTTTGCCAGCCATTTGCTCAGTGACGTATTGACGCTGGGCGTTTGCAGCAGCGGCAGCCGGTGCTGCCCGGGATGGCTGGGGCGGTCTTCCAGCCAGGCGTAAGTGCCGCCGGTGAGCAAGGCCAGGCTCTGCAGCACATAGGCTCCCTCCTCATTGATGCCGCTGGCGGCTACGGGCAATATTTGAATTCCTCTCGCTGCTGCGTAAGCCACCGCCCGCCGCAGCCGTCCGGCAGCTCCCGCCCGCCGCTGTGGATGGGCATCCGTGATGTAGACCAGAGCACGGGTGGCTGCATCAGTCTGCCAGTTGTGCTGCCGCAGGGCTGCCAGGAGCAGGCTGTCCACGGCTTCTGCATCACTGCCGCCGCCGGCTGCCCGTTGGGTGAAATCCGGGGAAGCGCCTGCCGGCTGCAACAAATAACGCTCGCCGAGGTCCCGTGCCAGTAGTACGGGATGCTCAGTTTGCCGGAGGGAAGCGAGCAAGGGGGGAAATTCATCCCGCATAGAGTGGGTGGCATCGAGCAAGAACAGCAAGTCTAAGCCTTTGCGTTCCTGGCAGCCAGCGGAGATTTGGAGGCGGTTGGCGCCTTCCGTAACCGGTACTATTCTGCGAAGTTCCCGGCTTTGGTTGCCGATAGTAGCCTGCAAGCGTAGTGGCCCGCTATTTGTGGATGCCCAGAGCCAGGCTTGCCCATCGTGGCCGGTCTGTGCTTCCCAGTGCACCCGGCCGTTTTCATCCAGCAAGCTAAGCTCCACCTGAGCCAGAGGCTGCTGCTGGGCGTTGGTAACCTCCACCAGGCAAGGCAGCGCCTGGCCAAGTTGCCAATAGGCAGCGTAATCCGCGAAGGATGAGCCGAGCAATCCGCTCCAGTCGGCCCAATCCGGCCGGCTGGCCCAGTGAGTGAGAGGCAGCGTGTCAGTGGCCCGCCATGCATGGAGTGTAGGGTAGAAAGCTTCAGTTGCTTTGGGAGAAGCAAGCGTTCGGCCTGGGAAAAAGCTGGCAGTAGCCAGAAGGCAAACGAAGGTTGATGTGGTAAGATTTTTCATAGCTTTATTCTTTTGATTGGACAGCGATTTGCTGCTGTAGCTGCTGCGTTTGTTTTACTAATTCCACAAAACCGGCGCGGTACTGCTCCAGATCGTCCTGCCGCGCACCGTCGGCCAGCTGCTCTGCCATAGCGTAGGTGGCATTGCCCCGGTGGGCAGATTGGCGCAGGCAAAGCCCGTAGGTTGCCACAGCGGCGGAAAACCGGAAGTTTTCGGAAGCAGCAGCGAGCGGAATAGCCTTTGCACCAACTGAATGCCGGAGGTAGAAGCTCTGCTCTGACCTAGGGCGTTTGTAGCGCAGGTGTACGGTAGCCAGCTGTCCTTCGATGCTCGGCTGTGGTACAATTTCGTAGAGCGCGCTCACGGTATGCCCGGCACCCAACTCCCCGGCATCTTTGGTATCATCTTCGAAGTCTTCCTTAGCCAGCAGGCGGTTTTCGTAGCCAATCAGGCGGTAGGAAGCGACAGCATCAGAACTGAACTCTACTTGCAGCTTTACATCCCGGGCGATGGTGAACAGCGTACCTGCCATTTCAGCAATCAAAACTTTTTCAGCTTCCTCTATGCCGTCGATATAAGCGTAATTTCCATTGCCATGCTGCGCCAGGGTTTCCATGCGGTCATCCTTGTAGTTGCCCGTCCCGAAACCGAGAACGCTGAGATCAATGCCGGTAGCTCGCTTTTCAGCGATGAAGCGCTGCAGTTCTTCAGGTTTGGAGATGCCGATGTTGAAGTCGCCATCGGTAGCCAACAGCACCCGGTTGCTGCCGCCAGGAACAAAGTACTGCTCCGCCAGCTCGTAGGCGCGTTGCAAGGCAGCTCCTCCTGCGGTGCCGCCGCCCGCCCCTAATTGGTCGATGGCCTTTTTGACTGCTTCTTTTTGATCTCCGGGAGTGGGCAGCAGCGGCACCTCAAATCCGCCGGCGTAGGTCACCATCGCTACCCGGTCCTTGGCCCGCAATTGGTCAACCAGCAGCTTCAGGGAGGCTTTGACCAGCGGCAGCTTATTGGCCGATCCCATGGAGCCGGAGACATCGATCAGGAATACCAAATTGGCGGGTGGGGCTTCCGAAGGCGATGGTTCATACCCCCGGATGCCGATGTGCAGCAGCTGATGGCCTTCGGACCAGGGGCAGGGGCCCAGCTCAGTTACGACCGAAAATGGGTGCTCGCCCTCGGGGATAGGGTAGTTGTAATCGAAGTAATTGATCAGCTCCTCCAGGCGTACAGCATCCGCAGGCGGCAGCTGCCCCTGCTGAATAAAGCGGCGGACATTGCTGTAGGAAGCGCCGTCTACGTCGATGGCGAAGGTCGAGAAGCGGTTTTCGGCCGCTGGCTGAAATTTGTTTTCTACTATCCCGGCGTACGCTTCGCCATTAGGGCGGTGCGGTTTCCCCTCGATCCCATTCTTATAAAAAGTAGTGGGGGCACTCCTCGAACCCCGGGCGTTTATTGTATTTCCTTCTTCCGAAGTTGATATACCCGCCGCACTCCCCGATAGGCCATTGATGTGGCGGGTGGGTAAGTTCCGGATTTGGTCGCTGCGTATGGTTTGCCCATGTGTCGTATTGTCTTGTTCTACCATCGGGACCCTGTAGTCTACGACAGCAACTTCATCCAGCGTAACGCCATCGCTGCTCATGGTGATGTCTAGGCGGTTGGTTTTTCCAGCTATTACCTTCACGCCTTCGATTCGTTTGGTACTGTAGCCTACGTAGGAGGCCTCAAGGTCGTAGGTGCCTGCGCCTATTTGATGTAACGCATAATGGCCCTCGGTGTCGGTCTCCGTGCCGGTGATCAGCACATCGTTTTTGTACAGGGCGATACTGCCAAAGATGATGGGCTCGCCGGTATCATCGGTTACTTTGCCAACTAGACTGGTCTGGGCCGGTAGCGTTGTAAGCAAGCTTAGACATATCAGGGCAAAAAGAAGTTTGGTTTTCATAGCCTTCATTGATCGGTTGGAAATGTTGTTATTTAACGGTATTCGCCTACAAAGGTAAGCCGAGAGCGCACAGCTGCGCCAGCCAAAAAATGCGTAATGTCAGGTTTCTGATTGCTGCGGCCTAAGCTGATTCACTGTACAATGACCGGGGCAGTAACTATTCCTCGGCTGCTGCTCAGGCGCAGGTAGTAGATGCCTTTCGGCAAACCGTTGGGCAAAGCCCACTGCAGTTGATGGGCTCCGCCGGGCAGCCGCCCGTCGAGCAGCGTGCTCTGTACACTGCCCTGTAGGTCAACTAATTCCAGCCGGTAGTGGCCAGGGCCGGGCAAATGGTATTTGATGGCCGTTTGTTGCTGCACAACGTTTGGGTAAGCCTGCAGGGCAAGCGTTTGTTCCGTTTTCACTTCCGGGGCATCAGTCGTCAGCAGGGAGCGGATAACAATTTCTAACTCTTCATTGGCCCAGCCGAGGCGGATCAGCAGCTCCTCATTTGCACCATCGTAGTAGGCAGCGCGGAAGGCGTTTTCGTAATCCTGCTGATTGGCCAGAATAGGCAGGGCTGTGCCGTTGGCCTGCACCGATTGCGGGCTCAGGGCTATGTTTTTGATACGGAAGGAGAGTTCGCGCTCGGTTGGCAAGCCGTCAAACTCGCCCGATTGTTCCACCCTGATGAGCGTAGAGTCCGGGTGGTGCAGGGCATCAAATGCGATTTGCTCGAATTGCCCGGCAGCCAGCGCCTGCGGCGATTGCCCGTCGTCGTTGTACAAAGTGTAAGTACTCTGTGGCTGCTGCGGGTCCGGGTAGTACCAGATATCGAGCTGCGCAGCATTGTACTGATCGGTTGAATAAACGAGCTCGGTATGCGGGATCAGGCTGCCGCCTCTGGCCAACAGCGGCATGCTCCCGATTGGGGCTTCTATCGCCACGCTGCCACCGCCCTCGTAGACTTCATCGGTGAAGTAGTGGGTCCAGCGGCCTTCGGGCAGCACAACTTCCCGGCTTGTGGCACCTTCCTCGAGTATGGGGGCGACCAGCAATTGCTCGCCCCAGAAGTATTGATCCTTGATATCCTGCAGGCGCTCCTCCTGCGGCTGGTAGAAGTTCATCGCCCGGGCCAGCGGCCATCCCCGGCGGCTGTTTTCCCAGGCCAGGGTGTAGTTGTAGGGCAGCAGCCGGTAGCGCAATTCGATGAATGAACGCACAATGCCGCGGTAGGGGGAGGGATAGAAAATGGGTTCGGGAGGGACGTTCACGCCATGTGCCCGCATGATTGGGCTAAAAGCGCCGAGCTGCTGCCAGCGGGTATAGAGCTCGTTGTTTTGGCTGCCGCCGGTAAAGCCGCCGATGTCCGAATGCATATAGCCCACCCCACTGTACCCCATGTTCAGCATGATGGGGATTTGCGCCCGCAGGCCGGCAAAGCTGCGCTGCACATCACCCGACCATGGGAAAGTGCTGAAACGCTGCATGCCCGCGTAGCCCGAGCGGATGAGGTTGAACAGGCGTTGCTCGGGGTAGTGCTCCCGGTAGCGCTGCTGCACGAATCGCGCCCACTCCAGGGAGAAATAGTTGTGGACTTCGGCGGCGGCTTTGTCTCCGTGGTACATGTCCCAAGGATGCAATTCGGGCTCGCCCAGGTCGCACCACCAGCCGGCTGCGCCTTCTTCGATGCGGCTCTGGTAGAAGGGCCACATCCAGTCCTGTGTCTCCTCTTGCATCAGGTCAAGCAGCAGGGCCGGGCCCGCCCAGAAATCAGGCAGCAAGTAGGGATTGCCCGAAGCATCGGTGCCTACCAGTTCCGGGTTTTGCTGCAGGAAGGGGAAGTTGTCGGAAAAGGAGGTGACATAGGGCTCGGTAATCAGCACCGTTTTGACGCCGCTTTCGCGAAAG
>CAYNIT010000210.1:0-8266 GCA_964397205.1 uncultured Phaeodactylibacter sp.
CATTGCTCCACCGTCGGTATACGCTGGTACAGGAAGAATTTGTCCGTCCGGTCGTACCGTTCTGTGCCGTCCGAGAGGATTTCAATAATAATGCACGGATATTCGATGACAAGCGGGTCGTTTTCCCTTGGGTCGCAGGTCAGCACGATATCTGGGTAGACATATTTTTGTTTGCGCTTGAGCTGAGTCATAACGTTTTCATCAAATAGCTCGCAGCCTGCCGCTTGCCGTGCCGAGCGGGGGATAGCATCTATGATGTTGCGCTTGATGCGGTTGTGGTTTTTAGTGGTCGCTTCCAGCTTCACAAGCTTGCCGTCCCAAAAGTCATGCCGCTCCGGGCCACTGCGCTGCAACTCGAAGTAGGCTTCCAAGGAGATCTGTTCTTTCTTACGGGCGAGGCTCATGGCTTAGGCATTGTTTAATCGCCATGCAATTTAACAAAAAAGCAATACAGAAACAATACAATCGTTTTTATATGCAAACTATTTGTTTTAAATTTAAGCTCATTTAGCTGAATAATGGAAGACAAACCGCCACAGTACATTCAGGGCAGGGGTGCCCAAATCAACCCTGCCAACCGCTTCCACGAGCACGACTACGGCCTGGATCCGCTGCAGCCGGATGCCAAGACACAGTACATCCCCGTTTATCCCAAGACTATCCTCAACCGCATCGACAGCCCGGACATCGGCATGGCATGGTCCATGAATCCTTATCAGGGCTGCGAACACGGCTGTATTTACTGCTACGCCCGCAATACCCATAACTATTGGGGGTATAGTGCGGGCTTAGACTTTGAGCAGAAGGTGCTGTACAAAAAAGACGCGCCGAAGTTGCTGGAAGCCGCTTTCAAAAAGAAAAGCTGGAAAGCCGAGCCCATCATGTTGTCCGGCAATACGGACTGCTACCAGCCAGCCGAGCGGGAGCTTGAGATTACCCGCCAATTATTGGAAGTGTGCTGGAAGTACCGCCATCCGTTGGGCATTATCACCAAAAACAGCTTGGTGCTGCGCGATCTGGACTTGCTAAAAAAGCTGGCGGAGCATCGGCTACTCCGGGTTTCGCTCTCTATCACGACCCTCGATGAAGACCTGCGCCGCTTTCTGGAACCCCGTACAGCCTCCGTACACGCCCGGCTCAAGACCCTCCGCACCCTGGCTGAAAATGGGGTGCCGACTACTGCTATGCTAGCTCCCATCATACCGGGGCTCAATGATCATGAGATACTGGCTATGGCCAAAAAAGTAAGCGAACTAGGGGCGGCCTCCATTGCCTATACGATGGTGCGCCTAAATGGCGATGTAGCTATGATTTTCGAAGACTGGGTACGCCGCAACCTGCCGGACCGGGCGGACCGCGTCCTGAACCGCATCCGTGATGTGCACGCCGGCGAGCTGAACGACAGCCGCTTCGGCAAACGCATGAAAGGGGAGGGGCCAATCGCCAAAATGGTGGAACAGCAATTCAAAATAGCCCGGCAGCAGTACTTCGCAGACCGGCAAAAACCGGCCTATAATCTGGCTCTCTTCGAGCAAATGCGCCACCCACAGATGAAGCTTTTCTGAACTTGCAAGCCCGCAATTTGGTTCCCCTCGGGAACAAATTTGTATATTCCCCCGAATCCGAACAGCCAACTGAGCAATATGTCTGATACCTTGATTCAGGAAGCGGAACAGTACGTTTACGATTATCTGAGCACCCACCTGCCGGCTTCCTACGTTTTTCACGATTTTAATCATGCTGAAGAAGTGGCGGAAGTCGCAGAGGAGCTCGCCGAAGCAGCGGGCTTGTCGGAAGAAGACTGTTCGGCACTGCTGCTGGCCGCTTGGTTTCACGATACGGGCTACTGCGATGGGAAAGAAGGGCACGAGGAGCGGAGCGCCGAAATTTTCGATGAGTTTGCTGCTCGGCAAAACAGCGTAAACATTGATCAGACGCTGGTTCGGCAGCTGATCCTAAGCACCAAACACGAAACTATTCCTGCCAGCCAGCTGGAGAAATTACTGCACGATGCCAACTACGCCTACCTCGGGCGCAAACGATTTGAACGCCGTGGCCGCTTGCTGCGGCTGGAAGAAGAGGCCATGCAGGGCAAAAAGTATTCGCTTTTCGAATGGCAAAAGCACATGCTCGACCTGCAGCTGGAAACCAAGTACTACACCAGCGAAGCACACGAGGCTTTTTCTAAACGCAAAAACAAAAATATTGCCAGCCAGCGGGAAGAGATTGTCAAGGCACGGAAGACTACTGTCCGCAAAAAAACGGGCAAGGACTTCGGCAGGGGAGTGGACACCATCTACCGGGTCACTCTGCGCAACCACATCAATCTCAGCTCTATCGCTGATGGCAAAGCGAACATGATCATCAGCATCAATACCTTGGTGCTGTCTATTTTAATCACGGCAGGATCGGCCGGCTTTTCGCTCTCCAAAACCAGCATTCAGGAAAACCTGGCTTACATCATTCCCGTGCTTATTCTGATGCTCACCTCCTTGCTCGCCATCACCTTTGCCGTCTTTTCGGCTATTCCAAAGGTTTCCGGGCAGGATTTCACCGAGGAGGATGTCAAGCAGCACAAGGTAAGCCTGCTGTACTTCGGCAATTTCTTGAAACTCGAAAAGTCCGAATTCGTCAGCTACCTGCGCGACCTGAAGGAGGATCAGGAAGTGCTGTACGACGATCTCTCGCGCGACCTCTATAACCTCGGGTTGGTACTGCGCAAAAAATACCGGCTGCTGACTTACGCCTACCGCACCTTTGTGGGAGGGTTGGTGCTGAGTTTTTTGGTGTTTCTGGCCAGCCTTTTGTTTTTGTAAGGCTTGCCCATTTTTTCAAAATTCATCAAGCCTCCTAGAACTTGCACCACTGGAAAGCCCCCTGCGGAAACCAATCCACAGGAGGCTTTTCTGATGCAGGCTGCACAATATTTCAGTGCTGCTACTGCTTTACTCCTTGATAAACTGTTCGGTTTGCACGGCCCGTTCTGACTGGTAGCGCAGCCAGTAGGTGCCAGCGTTCAGCCGGTTGATATTGAGCTGAACGTCCTGCGCGCCCGCGTCAATGGGGCGGGTTTGCAGCACATTGCCCGTGAGGCTGATGATCTGCAGCACAGCCGGCTTGCCGGCTGTGCGTGTCAACTCTGTATTGATCCGTACAGTAAGCACATCGCTCGCCGGGTTAGGCCAGCTGCGCAGTTGTACGGGGTCATTGGTGCCGCCCGGTGCAAAACCAGTGGTCACTTCAACGGTAACAAAGTTCTCAGACAGGCTGAAACAATCCGTGCTCAGTGGTTCCAAAGCGGTTTGGACATCAGCCAGGAATCCGGTATAAGCCAGTCCCCAAACGCGGTAAGTCCCAACATTATCGAATTCAAACTCATCGCCGCTTTCAATAACATCTACAATTGTATTGGCACTATCACTGAGTGTGACGACGTAGACGAAGTAGCTGTTGCTTACGCCTGAACTGTCGAAACGCAGCGAGGTACTGCCTGTTCCGCCCAGTAAGATCTCTGCTTCGGTGCCGCCTTCTTCCAGAGCAACGGTGCCGCCATCCGGCTCTTCGATGACGATGGTGCGGAAATCTTCTGAGAAGTCGTAGCAGGATCCCGGTACAACATCAAAGGTGATGGAGTCCCCCACACCGAAGGGCAGGCTGCCATTGTAAGCTACACCCCAAAGCCGGAAGACATTCTCGGTGGAGTCTGTGAAGTCGAGAGCAGCAAAATTACCAGCGATGACCTGAAGTACTATGTTATTGGAGTCCGAGACGAGGATTGCGGTACTATCTCCGACAAAACTGCCAATGCTTGGCAATACGTCGTCCTCAAGGGTGTCATTGGGACAGAGGTAAATCGTGTCCTGTCCGTCTGTCTCTACCGGTACTTCCACGAATAATTCGCCGCCGTCAACTGCGTCTTTGATCACCGTGACGAAGTTGTCCGAAAGATCGAAGCAATCGTCGGTGAGCGGTACTATGGAGGCTGTATCGCCCGGCGCGGCTGTGATGTCGCCAGTGTAAGAAAGGCCCCATACCCGGCAGATGCTATCGCCGGCATTTTCGAAGTTGAGGGAATCAGCTTCTGAAGTCCCAATGATGACATTATTGGTATCGGTGACCACGTAGATGTACCGGCTCAGGCTAGTCCCCATGCTATCAAACCGTATGAATTGGGCAAGGTCGTCGCCCACGCAAGTCGTCACTGTATCGGCACCGGATTCAGTCATGACAGTACCGCCCTCGGGATCATCCCGGAAAGCGGTGATGAAGTTGTCAGAAAGGTCGAAGCAGCCATCGCTGAGGTCTACTACAGAAGCAGTATCCCCTGCGGCGGCAATGATATTGCCGGAGTAGGAGAGGCCCCAGATGCGGTAAATACCCTCGCCAGCATCGGATAGGTCTACGGTATCGCTGCTGGGAACCCCCAGGATGACGTTATTTTCGTCTGTAACCACGTAGGTGAAGTTGTCCCCTGCGGTGTCCATGCTGTCTACAAACACAAGATCAGCTATGGTGTCGCCGGGACAAGTGTACACTTCGGTGGCGCCATCCTCGGCCGTGACCATACCGCCGTTGACTTCATTGCGGTTGACAACAATAAAGTTGTCGGAGAGGTCGAAGCAGGCATCGGTGAGGGCTACTGCAGAGGCTGTATCACCGGGTGAGGCTGTAATGTTGCCCGTGTAGGCTAAGCCCCATACGCGGCAAACGCCGCCTTCAGCATCTTCGAAGTCAGCCATGTCCATGCCCGGCACGCCAAGAATGACGTTGGCATCGTCGGTGATGACGTAGGTGAAGTTGCTGTTGCTCACGCCAGCGCTGTCAAAGCGAATGATGTCAGGCACACCATCGCCTACGCAGACATTTACGGTATCCATGCCCATTTCCGTACTTACTGTACCGCCCTCGGGTTGCTCCCGGTAGACAGTGATGAAGTTATCGGACAAGTCGAAGCATTCATCCGTTAGCGGAACGGCAGAAGCCGTATCGCCAACCATCGCGGTAATATTGCCGGTATAAGCTAAGCCCCATACACGGGAGGTACCCGTTCCGGCATCCTCGAAGTCAGCCACATCCATGCCCGGTACGTCCAGGATGACGTTGGCATCGTCGGTGATGACGTAGGTGAAATTGCTGTTGCTCACGCCCGAGCTGTCGAAGCGTACAATATCAGCTATGCCATCTCCGGGGCAAGTGAATACCTCGGTTGCGCCATCTTCGGTGCTGACGGTGCCGCCATCGGGCTGTTCCCGGTAGACAGTGATGAAGTTTTCCGAAAGGCTGAAGCAGCCATCCGTCAGGTCCACGGCGGAGGCGGTGTCGCCAACCATTGCTGTGATATCGCCGGTATAAGCCAGCCCCCACACCCGGCTGGTGCCGGTGCCCGCATCTTCAAAGTCTGCCATATCCATGCCTGGCAATTCCAGGATGACATTGGCATCGTCGGTGATTACATAAGCAAAATTAGCGCCTGATACGCCCATGCTGTCGAAGCGTATGATATCCGCTACGCCATCACCCGGGCAGGTGAACACTTCAGTTGTGCCATCTTCGGTGCTTACTGTGCCACCTTCCGGTTCGCCCCGGTTCACGGTGACAAAATTATCGGAAAGGTCGAAGCAACCATCTGTGAGCTCTACGGCTGAGGCTGTATCGCCAACCATGGCGAGAACATTTCCGCTGTAGGCCAAGCCCCACACGCGGCAAATGCCGGGAGGCGCCTGGTCAAAATCAGCAGAATCGCTGGCAGGGAGGTCAAGTATGACGTTGTTCTCGTCCGTTACCACATAGGTGAAATTCGGGCCGCTTACGCCTGTGCTGTCGAAACGGAAAACATCCGGCTGCCCGTCGCCAATATCGCAGGCAAATACTTCTGTTTCCCCTTCTTCGGTGCTCACCGTACCGCCGTTGGCTTCTTGCTGCTCTACGGTTACGAAATTGTCAGACAGATCAAAGCAGTCGTCGGTGAGCGGGGCCGCCGAAGCTGTATCGCCGGGCGCAGCGGTTATATTGCCCGTATAAGCCAGGCCCCAAACGCGGCTTACCCCCGTTCCAATGTTTGAAAAATCGACGGCATCGCCGGAGGGGACAGCAATAATGACGTTGTTCTCGTCGGTTACTACGTAGGTGAACTGGCTATTGCCCACCCCCATGCTGTCAAAGGCAATGACTTCATTGCCCGCGCCCAAGCAAATGGAGAGCTCGGTAGAGCCGTCTTCGGCCATCACTGTACCGCCTTCCGGTTGCTCGCGGTAAACAGTGACAAAGTTTTCCGAAAGGGCAAAGCAGTTATCGGTCAATTGGGTAGTCGCAGCATTGTCGCCCACCATAGCAGTAATGTTGCCGCTGTAGGTAAGGCCCCATAACCGGCAGGTGCCGCCGCCGGCATCTTCGAAGTCAACCACGTCTCCATCAGGTATGCCCAGAATGACGTTGTTCTCATCAGTGACTACATAGGTAAAGGAAAGCCCAGGGTCTACGCCGCTGCTGTCGAACTGTATCAGGTCCGGCATTCCGTCGCCGGGGCAGGTAAAGGCCTCCGTTGCGCCATCTTCGGTGCTCACGGAGCCGCCTTCAATGGCGTTCTCACCCGCAACGGTGATGAAATTATCGGTTAGCGCAAAGCAGCCGTCAGCTAGGGTTGCGCCGGCGAAGGAGTCGCCCACCTCAGCGGTGATGTTGCCAATAAAGTTGAAGGCGTACACTTGTAAGGTTTCTTCGGGTAAATCAGAAAAGTCAATGTCGTTTTCGATGTCGATGTACACGATAGTGCCCGCCTCGTCGACTACGACAAAAGCAAATGGCAGGCCGTTGGTGCTTGTGCCAAACCGGATGACCGAACTGGCTCCGACTTGGCAGAGGTCAAGGGTCTCCTCTCCACTAGGAGAGGTGATGGAAGTTCCTCCAAAACAGGGGAACTGTGCGTGCAGGCTGTAAGAAGCCAGCAGCAACGTACATAGCATAAGGGTGATTCTACACCTCATAGGCGTGAGTGTTTTATTGAGTAAATAGAATTTGTACTTATCCGGTCAGCAAGCAAAGCGGGCCTCAAACCTAAAAACCTTACTTGCTTTTGGATGTTCACGGGAACATCAAACAGAAATGGGAGAAAAGTATAAAAACCGGAATATTGTTTTTCCGGCAGACTTGTGCAGTGCTCTTAGCATGAGGCCAAAAGCAGTAGGATTGGAAACTTAGACTTATTATTCTAGGGTAGCATAATAGGAAAAATAGAGCAGGTATCCAAACGAGACAAGCAGAACTGTCGCGATTTTGGCAGTTCGGCAGGGTGGGAGAGGGCGTTTGGTCGATTTTTAGGGCTCGACTGAAAGCGGGTGCTCGGCGCTTTGCTCAGCTTCTGCCTGAATTTCGCGCTGTACAAAGTGAAAAACGATGCCTACGCCCAGCAAGAAGTAGGCAGCCACGACGAGCGAAGCTAGGGTGGGCATCCCAAACCAACTACCTTGCCAGTACAACAGCAGCAAGCCAAAGGCTGCTTTGGCCAGCTCCGCCCATTTGGCTTGGGGGCTTTTGTCCATCAGCATACTGTAACTGAAGATGGAGAAAATGAGGAACAAGCCATAGACCAGCGCCCCCTGTGCTCCAATGTCAGCTAGATTGTTGAACAGATACATCATCAACAAGAAAGTGGCGGTAAACTGCGCCCAGGACCACCACTGCAGGCCAACCGATATGGATGGGCCGTATTTACGATATTCGTAGGGATTGGTGATTGTGCTCAGCGGGTAGCGCTCTTTGACATCTGCCGGGCGCCAGCCGGTAGGCTTAAACCAAATGGTGAATTTGGCTTTCCAATCGTTTGTGCGCCAGGCATCTTTAATGAGCTGCCAGAGGTGCATGAAGTTGATGAGAATGGGATTCCAGGTACGCACCGGGCGGGTTACGCCGTAGACGGGCGGCACATCGTCCAGCTCTTCCTGAAAGGTGCCGAACAGCTTGTCCCAGATGATGAATATTTGCGAGAGGTTTTTATCCAGATACTCCTTGTTGATGGCGTGGTGGACGCGGTGGTGAGATGGGGTGACAATGATGTGCTCCAGCACGCCCATCTTGCCGATCAAGCGGGTATGGTACCAGTATTGCGCAAACAGATGCAGCGGGGCAACCACAGCAATGACCTCGCCCGGTACCCCAAGCAAAGCTACCGGGGGCAAAAAGAACACGGTAATGGCAAAAAAGCTGGAAATCGATTGCCGCAGCGCGCAACCCAGATTAAATTCCTCGCTGCTGTGGTGGATGATATGAC
>CAYNIT010000211.1:0-8209 GCA_964397205.1 uncultured Phaeodactylibacter sp.
TACTTTCGTGCTCAAGTCATAGGTCAGCCGATCGGTAAACAGGCGCTGATCGGCTTTTTCCAGGATGACCTCCCCGTAGAGCTCAGCGATGCGCGTACTGCCGTCGTACACTGCGGAATCCGCGAAGACGTTCAGCGAATCGCCCTGCTGTATGATGACGTTGCCATTAGCAAAAACCTTTGTTCGGTTCTTGATGATAGCTGTATCGCAGTACATGTAGACGCTGTCCTGCCGCAGCTCTACATTGCCATTGAGCTTCTGTACCAGCGAGTCTTTTTGCTGGATGTACTCCAGGACATCGGCATGGTCCACTTCCACCTCTTGCTTTTGCTGGCTGGTATCGCGCTGCGGCGGCTGCTGCGCCCAGAGCGGCTGCGATAATAGCAGCAGGCAAAAGGTAAGCCAGCCAACAATCAAGGGCAATGTAGGCATTCTAAGAATCATCCTGCAAACATCTTATTTTCCAACTAATAATGCTACGCTTCTCCATCGAAAAACGCTGCAAAGGGGCTTTTTTCGCGCTGTAGCGCGGGCTTAACCCTTCTTTAACCCTTGCCCAGCAGCAAATCGGCGGCCTCCTCCCCCACCAGGCTCCCAATGGCGATGCCCATACCGCCCAAACGAACTGCCGCCACTACATTCGCAGACACTTGCCGGATAATCGGCTGCTTTCGCGCCCCAACGCCCAGGATACCCGACCACCAGCGGTCAACTTCCACTCTTTGCCCTGGCAGGATGAGCGTGGCCATCAAATCTAGCAGGGAACGCCGAATCAGAGCGTTGTTGCCAAACTGGTCTGTCGACTCTCCGGCTTCGTCCAGCTGCCGGCCTCCGCCTAGCAGCAAGCGCCCGTCGATGTTGCGGAAGTAATAGTAGCCGCGGTCGTAGTGGAAACAGCCCTGCAGCCGGAGGCCGGGGATCGGGGGAGTGATCAGCACTTGATTGCGAGCGGGCTTAACCTCCAGCTCCGGCAGAAGGCGGCGCGCAAAACCGTTGGTAGCTACGGCTGCCATGGGGGCGTTCAGCACCCAACCTTGCTCGGTCCGCAATGTAACGCCGCCTGGGCCGCCGTCCTCCAGATGGGTGACGCCAACTCCCGAATATATGGGAATGCCGGCAGCCCGGCATAGGCCCGCCAGGCCTTTCATCATGCGCCCGGTATGGAGCTGCCCCTCCGCCCGGTTCCAAATCAAGCCCGTTGCTCCCCGAAAGCCGAATTGCGCTGCCTTTTCGCTGGCTACCGTGTAGGTTTCAGCCATGCCGGTTACGGCCTGCAGCTGGCAATTGAAAGCAGGTATATGGGCCGCACAGGATTCAAACGCCCCCCTTTTACGAAACAGCTCGTACCCGCCCCAATTCCGGTACGCCAGGATGTCGTCTCCCAATCGGCGGCGCAGCCGCTGCAGGCCTTGCCAGCGCATGCGGACCAATTCCCAGACGCTGGATTCTTCCATGCTCTCCAAGTCATCCAGAAGCTCTGAGACGCTGCCGAAACAGGCAAAACCGGCATTGCGCGTGCTGGCCCCAATGGGCAACGGCCCTCGCTCCAGCACGGCTACACGGAGCCTGGGAGCTTGTTCCTTCAACCGCAGCGCTGTATTCAAACCAACGATGCCGCTGCCAATGACAAAGCAATCGACTTGCTCGAAGAAGGTGGCTACCTCCCAATAACTAAGTTGATACATTATTATGGGTCTTGCTTTGCTTCGAAAATTACGAAACTGTGCTAGAACCAGCATGGTTTGTCTTCTTCGCCTTCAAACAAGCCTGCACCATAGCTTGAAAAGCCAACCATTTTAGTCTTGTCACAGAGTCATTGGCCCCATTCCCTTTACCCACTAGCAGATAGTGCGGCGAAAAGCCCTAAATTTGCGGCGATTCCTCTAAATAACTAAACGACCAATATGATTCAGCGAATTCAATCCATTTTCCTGCTGCTGGCCGCCGGGGCATCCCTGGGGCTCTGGGGCTTGCCATTTGCCCGCACGCCGCAAGCTATAGAGCGTTCCGAGATTTTCAACGATGCGGTCTACAACTTGCAAGACCAGGTTGGGCTCATGGTATTGTTCAGCCTGGCGGGCGCACTGGCATTCCTCGGTATTTTTCTGTTTCGGAACCGATCCCTGCAGATGAAGATGAGCATGTCGGCGCTCCTTCTCAACCTGGGTGGCTTAGTCTTTGGTATTTACTACCTGACGCAGCATATTACCGAGCAGGGGGAAAAAGCCCTGCAGGATGCTGCGGGCATGTATTTGCCGGTAGCTGCTATTCTTTTTACTTTTCTGGCTTACCGTTTCATCAAGCGGGATGAGAAGCTGGTGAAGTCAATGGACAGGCTGCGGTAGGCTGCAAAAAAGCCTTTTACCGGGCAGGTAAAAGGCTTTTTTAGTGTATCGTCTTGTCTCTGATGTATCAGTCTTCAGCGTCTGGATCTTTTTTAGCAGAGTAGTTCACTTTCAGCTGTCCGGATTTGCGCAGTTCGGTTTTAACGTCCTGTACAATACCCATGGTAACTTCTCCGTCTACCCGCAGGGAGGAAGTGATTTGCCCGTGGCGAGCTTCCGGCACTTTAATTTTGTGCTTTTCCAGGAAAAGCGGGATATCAGCAACCGTTGCGAATTTATCCCCCAACTGCAGACGAGGGCTCGTGCCGTACATATTCTGGTACTTCGGCAATGGCTTACCGATGTAGAGGTAATTCACCAAGGACTTTTCCTCCAGCTTGGTAAGCTCCGTAGCGTAAGGAGTTGTGACTTTTACCTTCAGCTCAGCATCCCGCAGTACGGTCACTACCATGAAGAAGAACAACAGCATGAAGATGATATCGGGAAGCGAAGCAGTCGAGATGGTAGGTTTCGCCTTGCCGCGCTTTTTAGAAAATTTAGACATAATCTTTCAATTTTGACTGCCCGCAGGCAGGTTAGGTAAAGCAATGAGGCGGTAGCTTTCCGACACACCCCGGCGCTAAAACCGGGCGCATTAACCGTCTACTCTTCACCGAAGGCTGTTGGTTCAGCTTCAGATAGTACAAAGGGTATTTCGTCGCGGATGGCTTTCTTGTAGGCAAACGGCATATCATCAGAATAGGGCCTGCCGTACTTTTTTTTGCTCAAGTCATCCCACAGCTCGCTGTAGGCGGCTTTGAGCTCGTTGTACACCCGCAGGTAAGCTTCGTAGCTCGTTCCCCGGTCATTCTTGAGGGAAATGATGGCTTTGGTCGGCTTTTCAGCCATATCCTCTGCGTTGTAGGGGTTGCTGATGAATATCTTAGCCCGTTCACGCAGTTGATCCACATCTGCCGGTTCTCCCCTCACTAGGAGCTGGTCCTGAGCATTTACCAGCACAGAAAAAACGTTGCGCTTCTTCAGCTTGGTAATGTCGGGCTCTTCGTCCGACCAGGGCGGAAGCTTGACCGTGATACCTTTGTCCTCTACGATGGTGGTCGTTACGAGGAAGAAAATCAACAACAGGAAGGCAATATCAGCCATAGAGCCTGCATTGATCTCATTACTCATCCGATCTCTGGAACTCTTCTTTGCCATAGTGCCTCCTTTTTATTTGAACAGATTGGTAACTTCAGATACGACGAACGACAGGGCAGCTACGGCAACGAGCGTCAATGTGGTGATGATACCGCCACTGATGAACTTCAGGTTGCCGTCGGTGAACTCTGTGCCGCCTTTCTCAAAGTTATCGATAGCCCCCTGAATGTAGGGGGATACATCGGTCGAAGCGGTGGAATAGGCGATGAAGAAGATAACCAGCAGCGCAGCGAAGCCTAGGATGCCCTTGACCGAACCTTTGAGGTCTGTCGCTACTTGGACCAAACCAAACAGCACGATAGCTGCCGCTGCGAGAATAGCCAGAGCAATGGCACCGTACAAACCGAAGTTGAATATGGTGGTCTCTCGCTGCTTCTCTTCTTCCATGGCGGAGAAGCTTTCCACATTGGACAGCACCGTAGCCAGGAAGACAACCGTTATCAACACTCCTAAACCGAAGGCCAGCGTCTGACCGTTTTTGGTTAAGAATTTATACATAATGTGGTTGGTTTCTCTTACTTCTTAAAAATGTTGTTGGATGCCATGATGTCTACCAGCGCGATAGACGCATCCTCCATCTTGTTTACAATGCCATCGATCTTAGACACGATGTAGTTGTAAAATATCTGCAGGATAATGGCGACAATCAAGCCGAACACCGTAGTCAGCAGGGCTACCTTAATACCACCTGCCACAACGGAGGGGGAAAGGTCACCGACTGCCTCAATGCGGTCGAATGCCTGAATCATACCAATTACCGTACCCATGAAACCAAGCATCGGGGCAATGGCGATGAAAAGAGAAATCCAAACCAGGCCGCGCTCGAGCAGGCCCATTTGTACACTGCCGTAAGAAACAATTGCTTTTTCAACTGCCTCAGGGCCGTCATCTGCATTTTTCAAGCCTTCGTAGAGGATACTAGCTGTAGGCCCCTGAGTGGACTTGCAAACCTCCATAGCGCCCTGCACGTCGCCGGACTTGAGGTGATCGTCAATACGCTCCAGAAGCTTATCCGTATTAGTAGTGGCGATGTTGAGCGTGATGATCCGCTCAATGCAAAATGCCAAGCCCAGGATAAGACAAACAAGCACGAAGCTCATGAAGCGCCAGTCACCGTCAATGAAGTACTTCTTCAAAATCTGGTAACCGCTTTGGTCAGCAGCAGCGGACCCGCCACCGGCTTCTTCTTCCGGCTCCACCGGAGCTACTTCAGCCTCTTCAGCTGTGGTAGTGTCGTCCATCTGCTCCATCTCTGTACTTTCAGCTGTAGTGTCAGAGTCCTGGGCATATACGAAATTGTTGGAGGATACTGCCAAGCCAAGAACCAGCAGCAGTGCTATAAATTTTCGCATAGTCAATAAGGTTTTACGATTGTTTTTTAAAAGTTTAGTAGTCAAACCGATTCAGTAGTTCAGATATAAAATGAGCGGAGAGAGAGGGATTCGAACCCTCGAAACCCGTTTAGGGTTTACACGCTTTCCAGGCGTGCCTCTTCAGCCACTCGAGCACCTCTCCATAAAGGACAAAGAACGCCTTTAAGCCAAGCGTTCATCAGCAAATATAGTTATTCAGAACCTTTTGCCAATAAGCGAGCCTACAAATTTTCAAAAAGACCCGGCAGAACCCGCGGCTCGCGAGCGTTTCCCACCCGCCAAAAATCAGGCTTGCAGCAGCGGCTGTTCCTGCAAACGGTCGGTGCGGAAAAGCGCTTCTGCATTAGCAGTAGTCTGACGCGCTACCTCCGCAAAGGAGCATCCCTGCACTGCTGCAACCTTCTCCGCTACCAGGCGTACATAGGCGCTTTCGTTGCGCTTGCCGCGCTTGGGCGCTGGCGCCAAATAGGGCGCATCGGTTTCCAGTACCAGCTGCTCCAGCGCGATATCTTTGACCGTCTGGTCAAGCCCGGCATTTTTGAAGGTAACCACCCCGCCTATGCCTAACAGAAAACCCAGCCCAATAATTCGCTCCGCCTGCGCCCGGTCGCCCGTAAAACAGTGGAAAATGCCGCGCAAGCGCTCGTCTTTTTCCTGCTCTAGTATGTCAATGATGATATCAGTAGCCTCCCGGGAGTGGATGACGATAGGCAGGCCCAATGACTTGGCCCAGTTGATCTGCTGCAGAAAGGCTTCCTTCTGCTGCTCAAAGAAGGTCTCGTCCCAGTATAAATCTATGCCGATTTCTCCTATTGCACAAAAAGGCCTTCTGCCCAACCAATCTTCCACTGCCGCCAGCTCTGCTTTGTAATCTTCCTTGACGGAACAGGGGTGGAGCCCCATCATGGCAAAACAGCGGCCAGGGTACTGCTCTTCCAGCGCCATCATGCCCTCCACAGAGGAGCGGTCGGTGTTGGGCAGGAAAAACTGCTCTACATCGCTGTCGATGGCGCGCTGAATCATCTCCGCGCGGTCCTGCTCAAATTTTTTCGAATACAAATGCGTGTGCGTGTCAATCAGCCTCATATGAAATTGGAGTTTTTGCAACCGGCGGCAAAGGTAAAGATTAATTGCCAGGGTGTTTTGGTGGGTGGGAAGAGATTTTTTTGGCTTTGGAGCAGAACCGTCTGCCAAATGGCTTAAAATGCAAACCATCTCCGCTCCGGTATAATAAGTCGGCCACCGCACAACGTTTTCCCAAAACATTCGCTTTTATAGTAAGGACTAGACAGCAGTAGCCTGCTACCCGTTGCGGGTAGGAAGGTAAACCGTTGCTGTTCAATGCATTACCCAAACCGGCAGCCAGCACCAACTGGGGCTATAGCCGAAGTACTAAACCAAACAACAAGCTCAAACCAATATATGGAAAACATCACCATCCTGTGGGCAGACGACGAAATAGACTTGCTGAAACCCCAGATCATGTTCCTGGAGAAGAAAGGCTACGATGTCATCACCGTGACCAACGGCCACGATGCGCTGGAGGAATGCGAGGAAAACACCAGCATCGACCTCGTCTTCCTCGACGAAAGCATGCCGGGCCTCACCGGCCTGGAAACGCTCAGCAAAATCAAGGCGCTACGCCCTCACCTGCCCGTGGTGATGATCACCAAAAATGAGGCGGAAAACGTGATGGAAGAAGCCCTCGGCTCCCAGATCACCGACTACCTCATCAAGCCGGTCAACCCCAACCAAATCCTGCTGACCCTGAAAAAAATCGTCGACAACAAGCGGCTGGTCCGGGAAAAGACCTCCTCCGAATACCAACAGGAGTTCCGGCAAATTTTTATGGAGATCAACAGCGGGCTGGACTACGAGGAGTGGGTAGACATCTACCGCAAGATCATCAATTGGGAAATCAAAATCGATGACTCCAACTCTACCGCAATGTGGGACATCCTCGCCGATCAAAAGCGCGAGGCCAACGCCGCTTTTTCCAAATTCATCGTAAAAAACTACTTGGACTGGGCGAAGGGGGAAGACGGGCCGGTCATGTCCAACAACCTGCTGCGCAGCAAAGTATTCCCGCAGCTCAACAACGATGCCCCCAACATACTGCTGCTGCTCGACAACCTGCGCTACGATCAGTGGAAAGTGCTGGAACCCATCTTCTCGGATTTTTTCCGCGTGGAGGAAGAAGACTACTTCTACAGTATATTGCCCACCTCTACGCAGTACAGCCGCAACGCTATATTCGCCGGCATGATGCCTGGAGAAATCGAGCAGCAGTTCCCGCAGTGGTGGAAAAACGACAACGACGAAGGGGGTAAAAACCTGCACGAGCACGACCTCCTGGCGGAGCTGATCGGCCGCACCTTCCGCAAAAACATCAAATTCGACTACCTGAAGGTCACCAATGTCAACCACGCCAAGCAACTGACCGACAACATCCTGAATTACCTGCACAACGACTTTACGGTGATCGTCTACAACTTCATCGATATGCTCTCCCACGCCCGCACGGAGATGGAAGTGCTGAAAGAACTGGCGGGCGACGAAAAAGCCTACCGATCTTTGACCCGCTCCTGGTTTGAGAACTCTCCGCTCTGGGGAGCGCTGCAATCCGCCGCAGAGCGCGGCGCACGCCTGTTCGTCACCACGGACCACGGCACCATACGCGTCAATACGCCTTCCAAAGTGATCGGCGATCGGGAAACCACCACCAACCTGCGTTATAAAGTGGGCAAGAACCTGCAGTACGAGCGCCAGGATGTGCTCGATCTGCGCGACCCCAAAAAAGCAAGGCTCCCACGCCCTAATGTCAGTTCCACCTTTATTTTCGCCAAAGAAGACAAGTACTTCCTCTACCCCAATAACTACAATTACTACAACAACTACTATAAAAACACCTTTCAGCACGGCGGCATCAGCCTGGAGGAGATTATCTGCCCGGTGGTGCGCATGAATCCGAGGTAGCCCTAGCCCTCATTGGTAAATTGCATTTGAGCAGTTTGCTTGCGAATAACGGAGCTGAACACACTTTCCTTCCCTTGGCTTTACGGAACGGAGTGGTGCAACCATTTCTAGATAGGAGGTGATCCGAGGGAAGCCTTTTTTTAAGTTTTTTGACCTTCATTGCAGCGTTTTCCCTTACCCACTTCTATTAAGCATGTAACCGGTTGCGTTTTTACATCCATCTTAGCACTTCAGACTGGCTTAAAATGCTGCTGAAGCGCAACTAAGGGGTCGCGCAATAACAAGTTACCTAGAATAGGCGAAGTTATTTTGTGCGCT
>CAYNIT010000212.1:0-8182 GCA_964397205.1 uncultured Phaeodactylibacter sp.
CTGCCTACCTGCCGGTAAATCAGGCAGGTGGGGAAGTTATTCTTCACCGGGTCCTAAGCACGCCTGTCCGGTTTGCAGCAGATTGTTCAGTGTAGATAGAAAAGGCAGACGCTTATCCAGCAGGCCACAAAGCCTTATACACGATCACCATATCAAAACCTTATTATCATGCGAGTACTAAAAATTGTCTTGTACGTACTGCTGGCTCTGGTCGGCCTGGTCCTGATTCTGGGGGTGGTAGCGCCCCGAGAGGTAGGGATGACCCGTTCCACCGTAATCGATGCCCCACAGCAGCAAGTATTTCAAACCGTCAATGACCTGTCTACCTGGGAGCATTGGTCACCCTGGAAAGAAATGGACCCGGAAATGGAGGTGCAACTTGGCGACCCTCACCGGGGAGAGGGCGGTTATTTCACCTGGACAGGAGAAAAATCCGGTAGCGGTAAAATGCAGATCAAGTCGTCCTCTGCACCGGATAGCCTGCAGACCCATCTTGCCTTTGATGGTCAGGGGGAAGCTGATGCGTTCTGGCGCTTTGAGCCCACGGAAGCCGGTGTAAAAACGAGCTGGGGCTTCGAGTCAGACTTTCCGTACCCCATGAATGCTATGCTGCTCTTCATGGATTTCGAAGGCCAGCTGGCTAAGGACTATGACCGGGGTTTGCAATTGCTCAAACAGTATGTGGAAGAGCGGGCAGCAAACCAACTTGCGCATCAGCTACAAGTCCGGGAAGTCGAACTGCCCCTGCGGCATTTCATCGCCGTTCGCGGAAAGGTCAAATTTGCTGATATGCCCCAGCACTTCGAGCAGCACCTGCCGAGAGTGTACAAGGCAGTACAGCAAGCCGAACTGCCCGTAGCGGGAGCTCCCTGCGGGCTTTACTTTACCTGGGACGAGGCCAATCAGGAAACCGACATGGGGCAAGCTATTGCCATAGCGGAGCCCGCCAAACTCGACGGCTTTTCTTCCATTAACCTGGATGCCAGCCTGGCCCTGATGATAGAGTACTACGGCAGTTACGATGGGCTGGGTGCTGCCCACCAGGCGATGGATGCCCATCTGAAGCAACACGGTCTGACGGCGGGCGTTCCTGCCATCGAGGAATACGTGACAGACCCCGCTGAGGAACCCGACACCTCCAAGTGGCTGACCAGGATCTACTATCCCTTGGAGAAAGAGTCGTAAATGCCATCCACCTCGTGCCGGTTGAGGTGAGTAGCAATGTTGTTCGCGCCCAGCTCCATGACGAGCTCGGTGCGCACATTGTGCTGCATGTTCCAGGCATCAGCCGCCGAGGTAGCCCAGGCAGCTACCCAGCACTTTACGGCGGTTTGCCCCAGTTCTATCACCCAGAAGCGGGGGGTCTCCTCGATCTCCTGTGACGTATACTGCCCAGCGACCCTAAGGGCAATATCCCGCACGGTGGGCAAATCCGCATCGGTGGATACCCAGAACTCTACATGCGCCCAGATGTAAGCGTCCTTTACAGAAAAGTTGACCATCTCCCGGTTGAGCATATCAGCATTGGAAAGAACGTACCGCTTCCAGTCCCAGGTCTTAATGGAAGTATGCAGCATGGTGATGTCCTCGATGATGCCGTAGTAGCCATCTACGATCACCGTATCGCCCAAGCGGATATTGGAGGAAAAGCTCATCAGTATGCCGGCAATAAAGTTTTCTATGATGGGCCGGGCAGCGATTCCGACAATAATACCCAATGCCGAGATCAAGACAGAAATGGAAGTCAGAGGAATGTAGGACAAGAAGGGTAAAACCAGCAGTGGCAGCAGCACCAGCAGGCCGATCACGATAATAGAGCGGCGGATAATGCTGAAACGGCCCAGAATGCTGTCTGCCGCGTTTTTCAGCGTGCTCTGAGCCGAGGAGCCCGGCGGGGCGATCGTAGAGATGGGGTTGATATCTTCTATATTTTCCAAGCGGTTGAGCCGCCGGTTTTTGAAGCGGGCAATCACCTTAAGGATTCCCCAAATCAGCAGGAAACCTACGACCAAGACGACGGCAAGGTAAATCCAATCTGTTCTTGACATCAGGCAAATCGATTTTAGGCGCAAGTTAATGGCTTTCCATGCTTAGGAGCAAGGCCTATTTGCCAACAAACCCTTATCTTTATTCCAAACCCGCACAGGCGGGTCTTCATCAAGAAAACCACTATCCAAAAACCAGTGTTATGAAATGCTCTGCGATCGGCTGCAAACGCCCTCTATTTGGCCTGGCAATGGCCCTTATGCTGCTTTCCTCCTGTGCCACCAATCCAGTGACGGGCAAAAAAGAACTCATGCTGCTCAGCAAAGAGCAGGAAAAGCGCTTGGGGGCTGAGTCCGACCCCCAGATTATCGCTTCCTACGGCCGTTACGATGACCAAGAGATTCAGGACTTCATACAGGCAAAGGGAGAAGCTATGGCCCGCATCTCCCATCGCCCGGAGCTTGATTATGAATTCAAAGTACTGGATGCGGCGGTCGTCAATGCATTCGCTCTGCCCGGAGGCTATGTATATTTCACGCGGGGCATTCTTGCTTACTTCAACAACGAAGCCCAATTTGCCGGCGTCTTGGGCCACGAGATCGGGCACATCACCGCCCGGCATTCTGCCAATCAGTATAGCCGTCAGGTACTGGCGCAGGTTGGGCTGGCGGCGGGAGCCATTGCCTCCCCGGAGTTTGCGCAGTACGCCGATGCAGCCGGCCAGGGGCTCGGTTTGTTGTTCCTGAAGTTCGGTCGGGACGACGAAAGCGAATCCGATCGTTTGGGGGTAGAGTACGCTACCAAAATTGGCTACGATGCCGGCGAGATGGCAGCCTTTTTCGCTACCCTGAAGCGGCTGACGCAGCAATCCGGCAGCACCTTGCCCACCTTTCTGTCCACCCACCCCGACCCTGCCGACCGCAACAAGCATGTAAAAGAACTAGCGCGGCGCTGGAAAGGGCGGGTGAACCAAAGCAATTTCGAAATTGGGCGCAACAGTTACCTGCGCATGATCGAGGGGCTGGTGTACGGAGAGGACCCCCGGCAGGGGTATGTAGAAGGAGGAATGTTTTACCATCCGGAACTCAAGTTCAGCTTTCCCATACCGGGAGGCTGGAGAACGGCCAATGCGCCCACCCAAGTGCAAATGGCGCCAGAAGACGGCAGAGCTGTGCTGTTGCTGACGCTTGCTCAGGAAAGCAGTCTGAGTGCTGCCACCTCGGGCTTCAAGCAAAAGTATCCATTTGACATTCTGGAAGAAAGGCGCGAGCGGGTCAACGGGTTGCCCGCTACGGTCCTCCGCGGCCGTCAGGTTGATCAGCAGTCGCAGCAGGCGATTGCCATTCTGGCCTACCTCATTGAGTACGGCGGCCGTGTTTACCAGCTTTTGGGCATGTCCTACGAGCAAGATTACAATACCTACGCCAGCCGTTTCCAGCGCAGCATGCAAGGCTTTGATCGCTTGACGGATGCCTCCAAGCTAAACGTCAAACCAGAGCGCATTAAAATACGGCGCATCGATGCCAGCACCGACTTGAGAACTGCCCTACAGGATGCCGGCATTCCCGATAGCCGGCTGGAGGAATTCGCTATACTCAATGGCATGCAGCTGACGGATCCGCTCAGCCGGGGCACGCTGATTAAAGTGATTGAGCAGTAATGCTTATCTTACCGCAAAACTCAGCATTATGATTTCATCTTTGCGCGCCAGTACGATCCTCCTGGGGGCTTTCCTTTTGCTCACCGCTCAGCAGTGCGGGCAGGACTACCGGTATTCCGCCGACACCCAGGTGGAAATTTCCAAAACCGCTTGCTTCGGGCAGTGCCCGGTGTACAGCTTCACCCTGAGGGGAGACGGCAGCGCCACTTACAACGGCAAGCGTTTCGTGGACCTGGAAGGGGAGCATCAGCGCACTTTCGCGGCGGATACCGTCAATGCCGTTTTCGAGGAGCTGGTGGAGGCAGATTTGTACCAGTACAAGGACGAGTACACCGAACAGGTCACCGACTTGCCGACCACTTACCTTCGGTTTCAGCACGAAGGCCGCAAAAAGCAGATCAAACTGTACTACGGGTTCCCGCAGGAATTAGAAGACATTGCCGACCGGCTGCAGGAGCTCGCCTTCACCGATGGATGGTCGAAGCGGCCGGCTAATCAATAGGCTTGCCTACAGCAGTTTTCTAGGCTTGGTGATATTGGGCGGTTTCAGGTAGAATGGCTCGTAGTAAGCTGCGTCTTCAAACTGTGACCGCTCGTAGGCCAGATGCGCCAGGGGGACTAAGTGCGCTGCAGAACAAAGCAGCGGGCTGTAGAGGATGCCGTCTTGCGGAAGTACCCGGCGGCATTTTTCCGCTCCGTTGCCGCATAGAATGACGAGTTCGCCCCGTTCCAGCTCCCGGGCAAAGGTCGTTTCCTCGACGATGAGGGCCTGCGGGGCAAGGATGTTTTCATTAGCGGCATCAAAACCAGCGGTGTACACCTCCATGCGGCGGGCATCGATCATCGGGTAGTACAGGCCTTCTTCCCGTTCCTGGCGCAGGCAGGCGAGCGCCAGGGATTGCAGGGTGCTCACTGCGATCAGCGGGATGTCGAGCGCGTAGCAGATCCCCTTGGCAGTTGCTGTTCCTACCCGGAGCGAGGTATAAGAACCCGGGCCGCTGCTAACCGATACGGCATTGAGTTGTTGCATAGATTGTCCGCCATGCTCCAGGCATTGCTGAATCAATAGGGTGATTTGGGCAGCGTGCTGGAAAACCCCTTCGGCTTCCCGGAGCGATAAGAGCTCGGGGCCTTCGCTTAGGGCGACAGAGCAAGCATCAGTGGCAGTCTCTATGTGCAACAATAATGGCATGGGGCCAAAAGTAAGAAAAATGCGTTAGGAGTGTTAACTTTGTCATTTACGCACTGCGCCCGCCGAAGCCCGTTTTTTGACGACTACAACAACCTACTGAGATGCTAGAAAAGCTTAAAGCTATAAAGGAAAGGTACTTACTGCTGGAAGAACAAATGGCTGATCCCGACCTGATTGCCGATATGGACCGCTATACCAAGATAAGCAAAGAATACAAAGACCTCAAGCCGGTCATCCAGGTCATTGAAAACTACGAGCAACTGCTGGGCAATATCGAAACCGCCCGCAGCATGATCAAAGAGGAGCAAGGCGACATGCAGGAAATGGCGGAAATGGAACTGGAGGAACTCCTGCCCAGGAAGGAAGCCATGGAGGAGGAGATCAAGATGCTGCTCATCCCCAAGGATCCGGAGGATGAGAAGGATGTGATTTTCGAAATCCGCTCCGGTGCCGGAGGCGATGAGGCCAGTTTGTTCGCCGGCGACCTCTACCGAATGTACAGCCGTTTCTTCGAGGAGCAGGGCTTCAAAACGGAGGTGGTCAGCGTCAATGAAGGCACCGTAGGCGGCTACAACAAGTTGGTCTTAGAGGTCAAGGGCGATAATGTCTACGGCACGCTGAAGTTCGAGTCCGGCGGCCATCGCGTACAGCGGGTGCCGAAGACGGAGTCCCAGGGCAGGGTGCATACCTCAGCGGCAACCATAGTGGTCATGCCCAAGCTAGAGATGGAGGATGTGGACATCAACAAGGCGGACCTCAAAATCGACACTTTCCGCTCGAGCGGCGCCGGCGGCCAGCACGTCAACAAAACAGAATCAGCCGTGCGCATTACCCACATTCCTACCGGCATCGTATCGGAAAGCCAGGACGGGCGCTCCCAGATCAAGAACCGCGAAATTGCGCTGCAGCGGCTTTACGTTAAGATTATGGAGGTGCAGCGCGAGCAGTACGAATCCGAGCAAGCCGCCAAACGGAAATCTCTGGTTGGCAGCGGCGACCGCTCCGGCAAAGTCCGCACTTACAATTTCCCGCAAAACCGGGTGACCGACCACCGTCTGGAAGGGGACAACAAAAATTTCAACCTGCAGCAAGTTATCGAAGGGGATGTCGGCCCCATCATCGAAACCCTGAAACTGACGGAAAACGCAGAAAAAATGAAGGAAGGCGCACTAGAATAAATCAATTGCAATTATGGATTTGGAAAAAAGCCCGGAAGCCCGGGAAAAGGAAGCCCGGATCGAGGAGCTTCATAAACAGATTAAGCGGACGCTGGCCACCATCAAGCAGCTTAAAACCCGCATGAGCAAGATGAAGGATCGGGTAAATGGGCTGCAGCGGGGGATGTTCACGCAGGCTAATCAAATGCAGGACCGCATGTACAATGCCCTGAGAGAACTGGAGCAGCTCGCGGCATTCTTGAGGGAAGATCAGCGCTTACCGAAGGAGGAAAGAGATTCGATAAACTCGATCTATGAGGACCTCAAGGGGGTTCTCGGCAGCGAATTGCCCGACGTGGAAGAAGAAGCCCGTCAGCAAGGCGAGCAGCGGGAAAAAGCGGAATCCTTCGACCCCTTCAGGGAATTTGCCGTGGAGCCCCCTAAGGAAGAGCAGCGGGAAATCCGCCAGGTTTACCTCCGGCTGTCCAAGCAGTTCCATCCCGACCGCGCTCCCTCCGCGCAAGAACAAGAGCGGTACCACCAAATCCAACAGCAAATCACGGAGGCCTACAAGCGCCACGATATCCATGCTTTATTCGAATTGGAGCAGCGCCTCGGCGAGCCCGAAGCGCCCGCGGATGGCGATGCCGGCACCGTGGACGCGATGGACAGCAAAATCGCCGACCTGGAGCATCAACTCAGCCAGTTGAAAAGGCAAAAGGAGCGGCTGAGCCTGGAAATCAAGCAGTTCCGGAAGAGCGACATGGGTAAGATGCTGACGGAGGCGGACAGTATCGAGCGGCAGGGAAGCTCTCTGGAGGAAAGCATGGGCTTTCATAAGGCAGAAGGCGCCATTGAGCTGATGGAGGCAATTCGGGATGCCATGAAAGATACCAAGGAGAAAGGAAAACTTTCGCCTATGTTCGACCGACTCCTTATGCAATTCTCCGGATTAATGGGTATTGCCGATGAATTCGAAGCGGACGAAGATTGGATGGAAGACTTCTTCTTCGGCCATGAAGAGGACACCAATGAGCTAAATCCTGATCCAACCTTTCCGGAGGGGACCTTTGTACGGCTCACCACCGATGAGGAACTCAGCTATCAGGAAGATCCATTACGGAGCCAGTTTTCCCTCAAAGGATTGAATGGGGAGGTCGTGGAAGCCTACCTGGAAGAAGGGGATCCATTTTATACTGTTCTTTTGGACATCACTTCCCTGAAGCTGCTGCCCCGGAGTTATATAGCAGATAATTTCCAGGACTTTGAATTCCTGCAATTTGTGGAAGAAGACTGGCTGGCGGTGGAGCGCCGCCGGCGCCGGCCCAAAGAAGAACTGTGGATGAAGGCCATCCGCGAATTGCGGTATACCCATGGTTTGAAATTCCTGCCCGACGAACAGCAGGAGCGCTTGCGTTCCATATTGCTGACGGCACCAGAATTGGATGATGGCGCGAACTGGGCGATGTTTCTGGACAAGCACCTGCCATTTCCCATCAAGGTGAAAACGAGGGGGCTGGAGTTGGACTGGAAAGTGGGCAGTAAAGGGAAATTAACTGATTTCGTAGAGTACGACAAACTCTATGGCTTGATCGTAGAGGCCAAGATAGGGAAGGTAAAAATTCCGGCTCCTCTCTACGAGTTTGCGGGCGATGAGAGCCCGGAGAAGAACCAAATCCTCGAAGATTACTTCACCTGGGCGGATGCCCTGCTTGGGGTGAATTTCTAAAATGTAGCTGATGAAAGCGAAAATACTTAGCGTCCTATGCCTAGGTTTGTCCTGTACCCTGGCTGCCCAGGAAGAAGCTCATCTTTTGGGCCAATGGAGCGACAGCACCTTGGTGGGCTCCAATTGGTACGACAATACTTACAATGAAATATGGGGGCTGGCGGTAAATGGCCGCGAGTACGCCGTGCTGGGGTCTACAGCGGGCACGCATTTTATCGATCTGACCGATCCCTCAGCACCCGAGCAAGTACAGTTCGTGCCCGGCGCGGCGCAGGGTGGGGCGATTATCCACCGCGATTACCACGACTTCGGGGAGTACCTCTACGCAGTCTGCGACGAAGGGCCGAGTACCCTGCAAATTATGGACATCAGCCAGTTGCCGGATACGGTCTTGGTGCCCTAAGACACCAACGCCGAAATCCGTACCGCCCACAATATTTTTGTAGACACCGCTACGG
>CAYNIT010000213.1:0-8138 GCA_964397205.1 uncultured Phaeodactylibacter sp.
AGCGTGCAAAAAAACGAGTCTAAATCGGTAAGTTATTGTTGCGCGACCCCTAAAATTTGTATTTGATCTGCGCGCTCACCTGCGTGCGGGTTTGCCCCTGAATCTCCTCATTGCCCGAGCCGAAGTTGTCCTGGTTTTTCCAGAAGGTCTGCGCGAAGCGCCCCTCGATGGTCAAGTTGCGGATGCCGCGGTAGCGCAGGTTGAAGTAAAAACGAGTGCCCCGGTTGTAGTAGGCAGGTATGGAAAAAGTGTACAGCAGGTTGTTTTCGTAGGAGTAAAAGCGGGACTGAAAGCCATCCGTATCAAAGAGCGAGAAACGGGTGGTAAAGGAAAATGGAAAACTGATGGGCCGGTAGAGCACGTCCTGGTAAAGGACAAAACCTTCCTGACGGTTGTTGATGTCATTGTCCGTAAAGCCAATGTCCATACGGGTGCGCAATTCCAGTTCCTTGTTGATTTTTTTGGCGATGTGCAGGCGGGTCTGAAAAATCCGGCGGGTCAGGGTAAAGTCGTTTTTCCCTTCGATTTTGTTCACGTTCTGTGCCTTTTGCTCGTCCCGGACTTCCAGGTAAACTTCGAGGTTGCGCTTGCGGAAATAGGTCAGCCGGGCGCGGTATTCCACCCCGGTGGAGGGCGCATCTACCCGAAAGCGCAGCCAAGGGTGCCGCCAGGTATCGAAATAAGCACTAAGGCGCCAGTACTTGTGGGGGCGTACTTCCAAGCCCAGATAGATGCCGGTCTCGTTCTGTGCCCCTAGCGTTTCGCCGAAAGGCGTGGCGTTGAAGGCCTGGTAGTCGCGCGGGAAGTGCCGCACCAACACGGCAAGGTCCACCCTGCGGTCCAGGCCCATCAGCAATCCATTGATGGTGGCGATGGCGCCGTTGCTGCTGCGCGCCGTCTCCCCGAAGAAGTTGAAATTCTGAAAGATGTAGGAGTAATCCAGGCTGATGTTGTACAGCGAGCTGCCGGTGAAGTTGAAACGATTGTAGGGCGCGGGCCGGAACAGCTGCAATTCCGCATCTATGGACTCGTACAGCCCGTTGAGCGCGATATGCCCGAGGTCGCCTTTCCATTTGATCTGCCCGCCCAGCGTTGCCTGATTGATGGCGTTGCGGTCGGCAATTTCGTTGGGCGTACGGTGCAGCCCATCGATATCGAGCGAGCTGACCTGCCGGATTTCCTGCTCCACATCGCTGGTGTCAGCTTCCAGGAGGTTGGCATCCCGCTGCCGGTAAGAGGCCAGGGCCGTGACCTCCAGATGGTCGCCGAAGGCCAGAGTGGTGGCAGCGCCCCGCTGAAAATTGGATTCATTCACCGAGCGGTAGGGGCGCAGGGTACGGCCGGTGCGCTTGATGTTCATCACGTAGGAGCTTTTGCCGTAGCCGAAGCCTGAGTAGAGAATGAGGCCCTGGCCAAAGCTTACGGCGTAATCGCCCAGCGCTACCGCTTTGACTCGCTCGTTGTAGTCTTTTAGGAAAAAGTGAGCGGAGTAGAAATCAAAGCCCTTGCGGTTGCTGCCCCGGAAAAACTCCTCCCCGCGGTCCTTCTCGGCAGTGAAGCCGTAACTGAGCCGGTTGCTGTAGGCGTGCTTAAACCGCATGTAAAATTGGTTGGGGCCTCCCAGATAGCGGCTGCCGGTTTCGCCTTCGCCCAGCTGCCTGTAGCCCCGCTGCTCCTCAACGATCCGGGCCCAGCGCAGGTAGAGCTCATTGCGCCCCTCCCGCATCATCCGGAATACCGGCGTTTGGTAATCGTCCAAGCCGCCGCCTACGGTCACATAAGGCCGCAGCCGCCGGATAGTCAGCAGATCGAAACTGGGAATCGCCTGCAGCTCGTAGATGGCGATCAGCTCGCCTGTCGTCCGCCGGTAGTTGATGAAGGAAACAATCTGAATGTCTGACAACAGGCCCAGCTCCTGCGGGTCCTCCGCCGTCACTTGATTGAGGTCCAGCGGATTATCCTGGTAGTAGGCCAGGTCTTCGTAGATGGCATTGAAGTCGAAGGTGCCTTCGCTTTCTGTATTCTGCAGAAAGTCTTCGATAACCTGCTGATCCGGCTCGGCGGGTTGCTGCAGGGAGTCCACCTGGCCCAGCAGGGGCAGTGCGGACAGCACAGGAAAAAGCAGTAGCAGTGGGCGCATAGGGCGGCTTAGGTGAATGCGGGCTAAAGATACGCGGCAGCGGCAGCAATTCATAATTTCTCAGAAGGCTTGCGCCGGTTTGTGAGCCAGGCTTTCACATCCAGGTAATTGATGGCTTTTCTCTCGTAGATAGAGGCGCTGGCTTTTTCCACTTTTTGCCGAAAGGCCTCAAAGGCGACGGCTTGTTCCCCTTCCGCTTGCCGGAGAGTGCTTGCCAAGAAGGTCACGGTTTCGGCCAGTAGGGGGCTGAGGTCGTCGGCTTTTTCGAACAAACGCTGTACAGAGGGGATGAGGTATTCCAGCAAGTGGTAGTTGCCTAGCTCAAAGTGGCAAAGCAGGTGCAGCACCCGGGCGTTGTGCAGCAGGTCGTCGCGCAGGTGCCCCGCTTTGAGGTGGATGATCTCGTTCAGGTACTCCAGGGCTTCGTCATAGGCCTGCAGGCAGAAGTGGAGGTAGGCAAATTTGAAGTAAAACAGCAGAATGCGGTGGACGTCGGTATTGGCGCCCAGGCGCTGCAATTCCGATTTAATGCGCGGAATGAGGCGGGTGCCATCTTGGTACCGCCCGGTGAGGAAGGCGTGGTTGAGGTAGCTCAGGTTGAGGTAGACCATTGCAATCAGCGCGCCATTCTCATTCAGCTGTGGCCGGATGCGCTGGTAGAAGTCCTCGAAAACTTCCAATTGACGGCCGAAAGCCTCAGGCTCGCGGAGCAAATAATGCAGTACCAGCTTGTAGTATTGCGCCCGCATGTAGAGGATGGGGTCCATTTCCGCCATCTGCTCGTTCTCCCGGAAGAGCTGTGCCCAGCTGTTGGCGTACTGCAGTGCCCCTTCGAAGTCCAGCAGTATGTAGTGGTACCAGAGGTAGCCTTGGTAGAGGTTGGTTTTCTCAAAAAACGTCAAACTGTGGGAGAGGTGCTGCTGGGGCAGTTGCTCCTGGAAGAACTGCTGCACGGCTGCCTGTTCCTGTTCTGACTTGATGTGGCCGTACTGTATGTACCAGCCCTGCATCTGAATGTTGAAGTTGGAAAACAGATTGCTGGAGTGGGCGATGTAGCTGCGCGTTTTGGCCTCTTCCAGCAGGTCTTCCATCTTGTTTTGGATGCGGCGGCTACGGGTGATGTGCCGCGCCTCGATCATTTTCTGAAATTCCAGGATCTCCAGGTGCAGCAGGTCCTGATGGTGCTCCACGGCTTTGCGCTTGGTGCTTTCCAGAGTGCGCAGCGCCTGCATGTACATGCCCTTGCCGTAGAGGATGCGGGCGAAGTCGATCTGCTCGCGTATTTCGATGTCCGTGTTTTTCTGAATATGAATCAGGCGCAGGCTGGTGAGCAGTTGCCGGTACAAGTGGCGCTTGAGGTTGGGCAGATGGCGCTTCTCGACCTCCGGCAGCCGGCGCAGCACTTCGGCTTCTTCGTAGGCGTCGAGTTTGTCCAGCAGGTCGAACAATTGCATGAACTTAGAATCGCCCTGCAGCCGGTTGACGTAGAGCCGGAAACTGCGCTTCTCTGCCTTGGAAAGGGATTTCACAAGGGCAAACAGCTGGTCTTTTTCGAGGTTGAACATAACAAAGCTGTTGGCTTTAATTGTTTGTATACCAAAGTTTTATGGTGTAATTGGCCGGTTTGGGCACCACAGGGCTTACCAAAAGTAACTATATCGGCTGAAAAATCCGCTCTACCTTTGAAATTAAGAAACGGAAGCAGTGGTTTTGGCATAGCCTCCGTTCTGGTGTGTCCGGCATATTTCAGTGTTTTCTAAAAGGAACGGTCATGAAAAAAATCGAAGCGATCATACGGCTGTCGAAATTCGAGCAAGTGCGTGATGCCCTGGCTGAAATCGGCGTACGTTTTTTCACACTTACAGAAGTCAAAGGGTTTGGGTTGCAATCCGGGCCTAAGATGGTCTATCGGGGCAGCACTTACGACTCTGACTACACTGCTCGCCTGCAACTGGATATTCTTTGCGAGCAGGAAAGCGTGGACCAAATCGTTAAGACTATTATGAAGGCTGGCCGCACCGGCGAAGTAGGGGATGGTAAAGTCATCGTTTACGACGTGGAGCACATCGTGCGCATCCGCACGGCAGAGACCAACGCCCAAGCGATCTGATCGCTCTGGGCCATTGTTCGTTCTGTTCGCTGGCTCCCGGGGCCAATGTAGCTGATGGCCTTGTCCCGCTCAACAACAACTTACAAAACAACTGTATCATGGATCAGGCATTATTCACTGCCAATAATGTGTGGATGCTCGTTGCCACCGTGTTGGTATTCGTTATGCACCTTGGTTTCTCAGCGCTGGAAGCAGGCTTTGTACAGCGCAAGAACACCGTCAATATTTTATTCAAAAACGCAATGATCATTGCGATCGGCTTGCTGACCTACTGCCTTGTGGGCTTCAACCTGATGTACCCGGGCACCAATGCCGGCGGTTTCATCGGTTTTGCTGGATTTGGGCTTAGCCTTCCGGCGGGAGAAGCGGGCGGTATTGCCTACGCCGAGGGCGGCTACACCTACTGGACGGACTTTATCTTTCAGGGCATGTTTGCGGCTACGGCGGCTACCATCGTCTCCGGAGCCGTAGCCGAGCGCATCAAGCTCCATGCCTTTTTGATTTTCGCCGCCTTGCTTGTGGCCATCAGCTATCCCATCACCGGTATGTGGAAATGGGGGTCTGGCTGGCTAGATGCCGCCGGGTTTTACGATTTCGCGGGCTCTTCCTTAGTCCACGCCGTAGGCGGTTGGGCAGCGCTTGCGGCCGTCCTGCTGCTGGGGCCGCGTCGTGGCAAGTACACCCGTTCCGGCATCAAGCCGATACCGGGCCACAGCATGCCGTTGGCAGCCATTGGCGTATTCCTGCTTTGGTTCGGCTGGTTTGGGTTCAATGGGGGCTCTGTGCTTTCGGCGGATCCCATGGCGGTTTCCCTGGTCTTTGTGACTACCGCGTTGGCAGCATCAGCAGGAGCGGTGGGTGCCTTTGTGGTATCCTACCTATTGTTTAAATCCCACGACTTGTCCATGGTACTGAACGGCATACTGGGCGGCCTGGTTGGCATTACGGCTGGGGCGGACCTGATGACCCCCCTGCAGGCCATACTGATTGGCGGCATCGCGGGTACGATTATCCCGGTCTCGGTGGTGTTTTTCGACCGCATCCGCATCGACGATCCGGTGGGGGCGACTTCCGTGCACCTGGTCTGCGGCATTTGGGGCACCCTGGCAGTGGGCATCTTTGGTGCCAAAGCGGGACTGGCGCAGCTCTGGGTACAACTGTACGGCACGCTGGCCATTGGCGCTTTCACCTTTGTGTTCGCCTTTGGGCTGATGTACCTGCTTAAAGTCACAATGGGCATACGGGTGAGCGAAGAGCAAGAAGAACTCGGGCTGGATGTGGCCGAACACGACATGGAAGCCTACGAAGCTGGCACGGTTACCGACCCGGGCTATCAGTTGAGCGTGAAATAGAATTACAACTAGTTCCTGCATAGGAATATGCCTTTTTACTGTCCCTGGCTTTCGAGCCGGGGGCAGCATTAGGCATAGGGTGCAATACAGCAAGGCAGGCTGATTTTCCTGCTAACTTTTATTACATTTACAGTAGCCTGCCAGTAGGTAGGAGGTGGAGTAGAGTAGGGGCGTAGCTCAGCGGCTGTTTAAGCAGCCAATCGCTGTTTTTTGCCCCGCACCCAAAATACAAATAGCGGTAAGCCGGCGAGCGCGAAGAAGCGATGCCCCTGGCAATCCCTGGTTCAGGCGTTTTCCCTTACCGTTGAAAGGCTGCAAATTATTTACCAATCATTTAATACGCATATTTCCTATGAGTCTTTCCAGATTTCAAGCCCTGGATACCATCTTAAACCGTTCGGGATTCGACCTGGAGTTTGTCGATGTGCCCGACACTAAGATTTCCAATTTCTTCGGCTGCAACGTTTTCAATGACGCCTCCATGAAGGAGTACCTGACCGAGGAAGCATTCAGCAACGTCAAACTGGCGATTGAATCCGGCGCCAAACTATCGCGCGAGGATGCCGATGTAGTGGCCGATGCCATGAAGCGGTGGGCGCTGGACCAAGGTGCTACGCACTACACGCACTGGTTTCAGCCCCTGACCGGGCGCACCGCCGAGAAACACGATTCCTTCTTCAACTTGCGCCCGAGTGGCGAAATCCTCGAAGAATTCGACGGCGACACCCTGGTGCAGCAGGAGCCAGACGGTTCTTCCTTTCCCGGCGGCGGACTGCGCACCACCTTTGAGGCCCGCGGCTATACCGCCTGGGATCCCTCTTCTCCGGCTTTCATCCTGGAAGTGGGAGAGGGGAAAACGCTCTGTGTGCCGACTATTTTCGTCACCTACAGCGGCGATTCCCTGGACTATAAGCTGCCCCTGCTGAAGTCGCAGGCCTTTTTGGAAAAGGCTGCCATCCCCGTCTGCCAGATGTTCGATCAGCAGGTCTCAAAAGTTTGGGTAACCCTGGGCTGGGAGCAGGAATATTTCCTGATCGACGAAGCCTTGTTCAACGCCCGGCCCGACCTGCTGCTCACCGGGCGTACCCTCTTGGGCAAAGATTCTCCCAAGGGGCAGCAACTGGACGACCACTACTTCGGCTCTATCCCGGAGCGCGTTTACGCCTACATGCGCGATCTGGAAACGGAGTGCCATAAACTCGGCATACCCGTGCGTACCCGCCACAATGAGGTGGGCCCCGGGCAGTACGAACTCGCCCCGATGTTCGAAGAGGTCAACCTTTCGGTGGACCACAACCAGCTGCTGATGGACTTAATGGACCGGGTGGCGCGCCGCCACAAGCTGCGGGTGCTGCTGCACGAGTCGCCCTTCTCCGGCGTTAACGGCTCCGGCAAGCACAACAACTGGTCGATGTCTACCAATACCGGCCGCAACCTGCTTTCTCCAGGCAAGAACCCGGGCAATAACCTCTTGTTCCTGACGTTCTTCGTCAATACCATTCAGGCCGTATACAAGCACGCCGACATCCTGCGCGCCAGCGTAGCTTCTGCTTCCAACGACCACCGGCTTGGGGCTAATGAAGCGCCGCCCGCTATCATTTCCGTTTTCATCGGCGAGACCCTGACCGAGGTGCTGGACAATATCGAGGCGGGCATTACGCCGGATGAAAAGGGCGTGGAGGAAGTGCTGGACCTGCTCAGCAAAGTGCCTAATCTCGAGCTGGACAATACTGACCGCAACCGGACTTCGCCCTTCGCCTTCACGGGCAATAAGTTTGAAATCCGCATGGTAGGCTCTTCCATGAATTGCGCTGCGCCGATGACGGTGATGAACAGCATCGTGGGCCGTCAGCTGGAACTCTTCCAGGCCGAACTGCAGGAGTTGATGGAAGGCGGCAAGGAGCGCGACAGCGCTATTCTCACCATCCTGAAGCGCTACATCGAGGAGTCCAAACCCATCCGTTTCGAGGGCGACGGCTACAGCGAGGATTGGGAGCGCGAGGCGGCAAAGCGCGGCCTGGCCAACACCCCGAATACACCGGATGCTCTGAATTACTACGTGACGGATGATGCCATTGAGCTGTTCACCAGCAGCGGCGTTTTCACCGAAAAGGAGCTGCACGCCCACTACGAGGTGATGAACGAAAACTATGTCCTCAAACTACAGATTGAGGCGCGTACGCTGGGGGAAATGGTGGTCAACCACATAGTGCCCGCCGCGGTCAACTATCAGACGGCCTTGGCGGATAACGTCCTCAAGCTCAAAGAGCTCGGCATGTCCGATAAGGACTTCAAAGCGCAGGTCGACCTCATCAAGCTGATTGCCGAAAATGTCAACGGCATCAAGGAAAAGGTGAGCAGCATGACGGAGGCCCGCCGCAAGGCTAATGAAACAGAGGAAGCCAACGCCATGGCTAAAGCCTACTGCTACGAGGTCAAGCCCCTGATGGAAGAGATCCGTACCTACGCTGACCGCCTGGAGTACTTGGTGGACGATCGCGAATGGCCGCTGATCAAGTACCGGGAGCTGATGTTT
>CAYNIT010000214.1:0-8120 GCA_964397205.1 uncultured Phaeodactylibacter sp.
TAATAATTTAAACATACAAAATCCCCCACAAACCCACAATGCCGCTGCCCATTTTCACTTCACTCCCCCTTCAAACCGCCTTGCGAAGACATCTGCCCAGTCTGCCACTTACGGCCTCAGATCATACCGTCCGCTTCGGTTGTCGATTGGGCAGCTCGTTGGCGTGGCCTGCTGCTAAGAGTTTTTCAGCAAGCTACGCAAAACGAACGGGCATAGGCCAGTATGCCGCAGCCCGCCGGGCCCACCCGCCCGGGGCCCCTTTCCACTTTCCTCACCTTGGCACCATGGCCACCAACTTATCGGAACACCATTTGAGCCAGAGACAGCAGCAAAATAGCTACAACCCCCTGCATCAAGGTCGCAAGTGTATGGCTTTTCAAAGTAGTTTTAGTACTCATACCCGAAAATTGCGCAACCACCCAGAAATAACTGTCATTGATGTGGGAAACGGTCATAGCACCTGCTCCAATAGCCAACACAGCAAGCGCCCGCGATATTTCACCGTCCAATCCCAGCACATTCATCATCGGCGCAATAATAGTCGCGGCCGTTATGATGGCAACCGTAGAGGAACCTTGTGCGGTTTTCAGTACCGCTGCGAGTAGGAACGGCAAAAATATCCCCGCTTGCAAGCCTGTAAAATGGCTTTCAATAATCGCGCCCAAATCACCAGCACGGAGGATGCTTCCAAATGCACCGCCCGCCCCCGTTATCAGTATGATCACGCCAGCTTCCTTCAAGGAGCCTGACACCCAATTCAATCGTTCTGTTACGGCTGTTTTTTGATCAACAAGCTGCACGGCCAACAGCATCCCGATAAACAAGGCCGGCAATGGATGGCCTACAAACGAAAGGATACCGGCTACAATCCCGTCTCCAAATGGGTGTGAGGGGTACTGTGCAATTGACCGCAGCGCAATTAAAAAGATGGGGACGATTATGGGCGATAGTATGGCAAAGATATTCGCGTGGCTTTCCGCCATGGCTTCCACTTCCGCTAATGAATCATCAGCCTCAGCCGTGAGTTTAGACCCAAATTTCACAGCCCAAAGATAACCTGCCAAGGCCGTAGGCACCGCTACGACGATGCCCAAGAGTATCACCAGGCCTAAATCAGCGCCTAAAGCTGCCGCTGCGGCCAGTGGCCCCGGCGTTGGCGGGATGAAAACATGGGAAACGTAAAGCCCTGTCGAAAGTGCCACGACAAAAACAACGGCCGAAAGCCCTGTTTTTTTGCTCAACGCCTTGTTTAAGGAGGAAAGGATGATAAAGGCAGAATCGCAGAATACCGGGATGGACACCAAAACCCCCGTCAAGTTCATGGCTAATGGGGATTTTTTATCGCCGATCAGCTGCAAAATGTATTTTGCTATGGTTGTTGTGCCCCCCGATTTTTCCAGAAACGTCCCGATTACAGCTCCAAACCCTATTATTATCCCTATGCTAGACAAGGTTCCCCCAAAGCCTTCGCTTATATGCTCAAGTATGGCACCTCCATCCAACCCCATCAAAAACCCGACCATCACCGAAGCGGCAATTAAGGTGATAAAGGGGTGGATTTTAAACCTAGCAATGGCTACAATTATAAAAACAAGAGTAGCTAAAATAATAAGGAGCAAATGCATGAAATTGATGATTTAATTATTAGTCAACCACTGCCCATTTTCACTCCCCACCCGTCCAAAACTCCACCAAGTAAGGCCGCAGCGCCCGCCCTGCTTCACTGCAAAACCCACTTTCCACCATCAACTGGTAATGTCGCCCCGGCTGCAGCGGCTGAATGGTAAACGTCAGCGTACGGCGGTCTTCCGACCAGCCAAAGACCTCCTGTATGCGTACGGCAGCTTCCTCGCCCAGCGGGCCGAAGTCGAAATTGCGGAAGTAGGTATTCATAGGCTCGGAAAAAGTGAGGGAAAGGGTATCTGTACCAGGGGGTACGTCACGGCTGCCATTTGCAAAGGGGGAGATATTCGTTACGGTAGGGCGCTGCGCTTCGTAATCGGCGTACAGCGCTTCCAGAGAGGCGCTGAAAAAGCCAGTGCCGTCCACCAGCGCTTCTACCGCCGCTTCATCCTCATAGTCCAGCTCGATGAGAGTGCGTAGGGCGGCGGCTTTGTCCTCGGCCTGCTCATAATAGGCCTCTGCTAGTCGGCGGCCGATGTAGTAGCCCAGGCTGTGTACGCCAAATTCGTTATCGTCGCTGTTCCAAAGCCAGTGGTAGCGCATATTGGGGTTGAAAAGCATCTCCTCAAAGCGCCGTTTGAGGCGGGCTTCGTTCGCCGGGCCGTAGTCGTACAGCGCAAAGGGGGCCGGCGGGCGGCCGCTAATGACCTCGGCGGCAAACTCAGCAATACCCTCGTACAGGGTGAGGGACAGCAGGTTGTACACCATCGGCCGCTGCTGGGTGTGGATGTACTCGTGGGTGACCAAGAAAGCCAAGTGCTCAATGGGGTCGATCTGGTAGTAATTGGTCTCCTGCAAGCGCTGGGGGAGGTCGGAAATATCGGTTTCCCGCGTGCCCAGGGCGTACTCGCTGCCGATGAGCACCAAACTGTCTACGCCCGTGCCCGGAGAACGGAAAATACCCACGGTAAAGTAGATGTCGGCGGGCTGGAATGCGGGATAGGCGGCTTGGAGCCGGCCGACGGCTTCGTACAGCTCTGCTTTGTAGGCTGTAATGTCCTCGGCGCTCATGCGCAGCGACTGCCAGAACTTTGGAGATTGCCGGATGGCCTGCACGTATTCCCCGGCGGTGTAGCGCCGCAATTCCATCATGCGCTGCTGCCCGGGGGAAGCCTTATCTAAGAAATGCTTTTGCAAAAGCGCCAATTGCTGCAGGCTGTCGTCGGTACCCTGCATGGCATCGTAAGCGGCCCAGAAATTGGAGAGGTCTTGAGTGTGGATGCGGATGGTGGTGTCCTTTACCGTCTTGGCGGACAGCCCTAGGCTGAAGGACAGGCTGAGCAGTACAACGTAGAGCAGTCTCATAGCTATTCCGGGAGTTTAATTTTGAAAAAAGTGGAAGCGAAACTTTCTATGTGGGTGCCGGATACCAGCAAAGATGGGCCGGGCAGCAGAATGGGCGGGCCGACATTACTGCCGGTGGGGTAGCAGCAAAAATTGCCCATAATGCCGGACATCGGCTTCTCCCAGATGATCTCGGGGGCAGGAGCGCGCTCGGCTTTCCAGCAGCTGAAGCTGCCCAGTAGTAGGCAAATAAACCGATGGCATAAGTGAAATGGCATTTTATAAAATTAAGGGTTTTGCCCGATATAACCAAGGTAGGCAGGGGAGCGGCTTGGATGCTGCCCGCTGCGCCAGAGCGGTTTTCCAGAAGCATGCGCCTCTGCATTTATGCCGGAGAATCCTTAATTTTAAGGTGAGATTGGAATTCAACACGAACATGCGATTCTACCTGTTGAAGCCAAAGAGGGGGTAGATAAAACGAATAAGAACCTCTCCCTCAGCAGCAAATTAAAATTAATTTATACTTTTATTGTGAAAATATGTTATAACATGAAACACCATCCGTCCTATCGCCTTGCTGCCATCATCCTGGCGGCTGCACTACTGCTTTGGCTGCCGCCCAAAGCGCAGATCACCATTGTGGAATCGCCAACCGTACCTCAAAAGCCCGTGCAGGTGCTCAACATGGGCACCTTCCATATGGGAAACTCCTCGGATGCCAATACTACAGCCTTCGACGAAAACGACCCGGACAATCAAAGGGCGGTACACAAAATTGCTGAAAAGCTGGCAGTGTTCAAGCCTACAGTCATCGCGGTGGAAGTGCCGCCCGAAAAAAACGAGCAACTGCAAGCATCTTACCAGGCCTACCTGGACAATCCGGAGATGAATTTTGAAAACCCTAGTGAAGTGGAGCTGCTGGCCTTTGAAGTTGGCCGCCTGAGCGGAGCGGAGCGCATCTACGGCATCGATCACAAACTGGCCTGCAACTACCGCATCGGGCAGGAGATCGACAACAGTATAGACCCGGAGCTGTACGACGCATTTTTTGAAAATCCCGCAGCTTTCTACCCCGAACTTACCGGATTCGACCAGGAAGGGCTGAGCCTGCTCGAACGGCTCCGGCGCATGAATATGGACCGCTTTCTGGATTTCCTGATTGCCGTCAATGCCGATATGCTGACCCACGCCGGCACCGAAGGCAATTTCGAAGGGGCAGACGAAGCTGCGAAAGTCGAATTGCCATCAAGGGGAGCTCGCGATTTTGCTTTTCAGCCGCTCGTTCAGGTTTTCGATGAAGGCCTTTCGAGCGCTGAGTTGATGAATGTTTGCCTCGAAGGTCCTCGTTTGGCTTAGGTTTGGAAGGGCGATTTTGTTCTTGGCAATAGAATTGGATAGGGCAAGGTTGATATAGTTGTAAGTTAAGATGAGGTGCTGAATCCAATCTGGCCGGACTATAACAAAGCCAAGCTTTTTCAGCGTCCTTTCGTTCAGCACGTAGCTCGTTCCGCGCAGGCTGAGGTGGTCCATACCCTTTTTTTCGCAGTCCTCCAGGAAGTGCAAAAGCCCCTGCAGGTACTGCTGCAGGATGAGGTTGGTCCGCTGGGTGCCGCTCATCCTCCGCTCCAGTACGAAGACGTAATCGAAGAAGGTGCCGCCGTGGATTTTCACCAGCCCGTTTTGGGGCTTTTCAGCCAAAAAAAGCAGCGAATGATAAGTCAACTGCCCGCTTTTCCGCCCAGCGGGGACATCGAAAAAAGGCGCAATGACAGACAGTACCAGCCAGAGGGCCAACATCCCGATCACATACCAACCTGTTATCCAAGAGAGGTATAGGGCTAGCAGGACAACAACCACTGCCCCGAAGGCAATGGACAGCTGTATCTGCCGTTGCTTGCGCTTGGGTTGGTTGTAAAATCGGTGTTCCATCTCTTGCGCCTATTCATTTGCCGCTTCGGGATTACACAATGGCTGGTATAATTGGCATCGCCCAAGTGCCCAAGGGCTTTGATAAATATAAATAAAATATCGGCGGCGTCGTCGTTTTGGGCCAATATTTTCTGATATGTAGTTGGTGCTGCTAGCTTGAAGTGTCCCGTCAGAACCCTCGCCCTTGTGCATAAAATATTAACTTTACTAGCAAAACAAGTAGAACATGACCACCCGATCCGCGCTGACCCTGTTACTCGCCTGCTTTGCCATCCACGCCTACGCTCAGCCCGCTACCGTGCAAGACGGCTTCGAAGGCAACGGCACCATTACCACCTGGTACGGCGACGACTGCGGCATCAATACCAGTTTCCCCAACCCCTTCCCGCAGGGCATTAATACCTCCGGCACCGTGCTGCGGTACGACGACTACGGAGGGCAGTACGCCAATGTCGGCTTCGACGTGGCGGACAACTTCGACCTTTCGGAAAACCATACCTTTTCCCTGAAAATCTACCTGCCCGCCGACGGCCTGAGCGGCAACCAGCCCAATCAGGTGTCCCTGAAATTGCAGGACGGCACGCTCGGTGCTCCTTGGTCTACGCAAAGCGAAATTATCAAGCCGATCCAGCTCGACCAGTGGCAGACGGTGCAGTTCGACTTCGCGGACGATGACTATATCAACCTCGACCCCAGCTCACCGGCGCCCACGCAGCGCACAGATTTTAACCGGGTGCTGATACAGGTCAACGGCGAAAACAACAACGACCTCGTGCGGGCGTACATCGACGATGTCTACTACGACGGCACGATTCCCACCGGTCCCGTCTTTGACAACTTGATCTGGTCTGACGAATTTGACGGGCAAGGAGCGATCAACCCCAATAAATGGTTCGCTCAAACCTTATTGCCACTGGGCGACAGCTGGTTCAACGGGGAGATACAGCACTACACCGACCGCCCTGAGAACGCTTATGTAGAAAATGGGGTGTTGAAAATCGTCGCCCGCCAAGAGGTCTTTACCGATCAGGGGCATACCAAGAACTTTACCTCCGCCCGCCTCAATTCCAAATTTGCCTTCCAATACGGCAGGGTGGAAGTACGGGCCAAGCTGCCTACCGGCCCCGGCACCTGGCCCGCCATCTGGATGCTCGGCAAGAACATCGATGAAGACGGGGCTTACTGGGACAATCAGGGCTTTGGCACCACCCCCTGGCCCGACTGTGGCGAGATCGACATCATGGAGCACTGGGGGACGAATCAGGATTATGTCTCCAGCGCTACCCACACGCCCTCCAGCTTCGGCGGTACGGTTAATGTCGGTAGTCAATTCCTGCCCGGGGCTTCTACCGAATTCCACGTCTACTCCCTAGAGTGGACGGAAGAGGAAATGGTCTTTGCCGTAGACGGCACCGAGCACTTCACCTACAACCCGCCGGAAAAAAACGCTGCCACCTGGCCCTTCGACGCGGAGCAGTACCTGCTGCTGAACGTGGCCATCTTGCCCTCCATCCTGCCGGAATTTGACAGCAGCGCTCTGGAGATCGACTATGTGCGGGTGTACCAGAGCAGCCCGGTGAGCAGTACGGCGGAGGTAGCCGATGATTCCGCCCCCAACGTGTTTCCCAACCCTTTCCGCCACCGCCTGCAGGTCGATTGGCCGGCCGCTTCGGGGCAGCGGGTGCAAGCCCGGCTGTATGACCTCCGTGGTCAGCTGCTGCGCTCCGCGGAAACGGTAATGGATCAGGGGCAGCTGCAGTTGGAAAAACTGGGCGGGCTGCCGCCTGGGTTGTATGTCTTGGAAATACGGAGCGGAGACAAGCAGTGGCGGGTGAAGGTGGTGAAGGGGCAGGCCCTGGCTTGCTGCAGGCGGATTCGGTTGAACCGTTATGTTTTCTAGCTGATTTGCGTTGTGCTGCCTCCGTACGCCCACCCACGCACCCCCACCCATAGGATGGACTGTAGCCATACAATGGGTGGGGGGCTCAAATACTGCGCGCTGGCGGGTGAAGGGGTAGGCCCTGGCTTGTTACCCATCCGCGCCCGTTCGGGGTAGGTTCTACCGCAGTATTATCAAAACAACATGGGGCGGACAAGCGCCATAGCTGGAAGCTAGGACGAGCGGGGTGAAGCCAAACACCAAAACTGCCTGGGCGGGGCTGGTAGCTGTAAGCGAGCGTCCTGCCCGGCTTTATTAATCTACCAATGTTTCCTTTATCACCTCTTTTACTCGGTTAATCTCATCTTGCTTAAGATTACCGCCTGTTTTTACGACTCGTCGTTTATCTATAGTCCTGATTTGATCTATCACTACCCAATTCTGATTTCCGCTTACTTTAATTTCTACTCTTGTCGGATAGCTTTTCGATTTTGATGTTACCGGAGCAATTATTACGGTGTTCAGGTGCTTATTCATCTCATCAGGGGAGATTACTACACATGGCCGGGTTTTCTTTATTTCGCTACCCATCGTGGGGTCCAAATTCACAATTACGATTTGATACTGTTTCACCTTCTTCATTAGTTGGCCTTTCGCAGTTTACTGATCTTCATTTAGTGATCAAGGTCCTCATCTTCAAAAATGTCGTCTATTAACAGTTCATCGTCTGCGTTCTCGTGCATCTTTTCGAAGGAGGCCTCCCATCCCTCTCTCGGCTTACTAACTGGCTTAAGGATCAAATACCCCTCTTTGGGGATCAGTTCAACTTTATCTTCAATACCGTAGGTCTCCAAGATGGTCTTAGCCAATCTTATTCCTTTCGAATTCCCAATTCTGATTACTGAGACTTCCATACGCTTGATTTTTTGTAAATACTAAGTAATTACAAATCTAGGGTAAACTTACCAGTTTGTCAACTGTCAGATTTGTTCTTCTCTATTTTTTAATTGACGGAATGGCTTTCGCCTGTTCGGCCTGGGTTCTCCGCAGGGTTAGTTTTGCGGAAGCTCTTTGGACTGTAGCCATACAATGGGTGGGGGCGCTCAAATACTGCGCGTCAGCGGCGGGAAGGGGCAGGCCCTGGTTTGCTACCGGCGGATCCGGTTGAACCGTTGCGTTTTCTAGCTGATTTGCGTTGTGCTGCCTCCGCACCCCCACCCACGCACCCCCACCCATAGGATGGACTGTAGCCATACAATGGGTGGGGGCGCTCAAATACTGCGCGCCAGCGGCGGGAAGGGGCAGGCCCTGGTTTGCTACCGGCGGATCCGGTTGAACCGTTGCG
>CAYNIT010000215.1:0-4314 GCA_964397205.1 uncultured Phaeodactylibacter sp.
TGGGGCAATAAGGTGGTTTTGGCCGGGCGCTGCCAGCGGGGGGACTGCCTTCAGTGTATAGATCTGGAGGATGGCAGGACAGAATGGGAGCTTAGCGACAGCGCTTTCAGCGGTATTTATTACAACTGCACCCCTTACTTGCACGGCAGCCGGCTGCTGCTGCCCATTGGCAAGGAATTAATCTGTGTAGGCCTTGCCGAGGGAAAGATTGCGTGGAGAGACCGAAAGGAGTTTTCTGGCGAGTCCCACCTGTACGGCGAAGGCTCTAGGGTGTATCGTTCTTACTACAATTACGGAAAACAGGAGCTTCAAATTTTTGCATTCAACTGCAAGAGCGGCGCCAATGAGCTGTTGTTTGAGCGGAGCTACGAAGAGGGCAGTGAGGTTCTTATGCGCTCGCCCAAGCCTTTCCGGGACTCCTCAGGCCGGAGGTGCCTGCTTGCCGCTACTGCTGCTTATCACCCGGAAAAAAGCCTGGCCAGCCACCTTTTCGTTGTAGATGAAAAGGGCAACAAGGTGTTAGAACACCAACTCTATCCTCCCAACCGCGCCGGCAGAGGGGCAACGCGCTCTCCTATAGTAGCGGAAGGGAAGTCCTACTGGCAAGCAGGCAACCGGGTCATATGTTACGACCTGCAGCAGCAAATGGAATGCTGGCAAACGGAGTTGCCGCGCGGGTTGCTGACCTCCCGGATGCTTAAAGTTGGAGATACCGTCTACGCTGCAGCGGAGGATGAGTACCTGTACGCCCTGAAAGCTGAAGATGGGAGCTTGGCCTGGAAAAGCAAAGCCTCCGGCACTCCAAGTCGGCTGCACGCCTGCGGTAGTCGGCTTTTCCTTGTTGGCGGCTCCGACCGCTGGCTATACGAATGGCAAAGACAGAACGGCGAGCTGGTTCAACGCTACAAGCTTCGAGGCGGGCGAGGGGCAATGGGCCGCCCCGCTTTGATAGCGCAAGATATTATGCTGCTGTCGGATGCCCGTCGCTGGTACGCTTTTGACCCGAGCGCCCGAGACACCGTGCTAAGAGTTGCTAAAAGCGCACCACACCCTCAAGAATAAGCCACCATCCACTCCCGCAGCCCATCGGCAATTTTCCGGTCGTTGCTCAGCCGGGGCACTTTGTTCTGGCCGCCGAGCTTGCCCTGTGCCTTCATGTACTGCCGGAAGGCATCCCGCTGCAGCGGGCGGATGACGAGGGGGCGGAGGATGCCGCCGGAGATCAGGTCCTCGTAGTAGATGTTTTGCTGCACCATCTCCTCGTCCAGCCGTCGGGCGAATGCTTGCAGGTCTGATGGTACCTCATCGAATTCCACCAGCCATTCGTGGTAGGGGGTGCCGCCCTCGGGAGGGTTCACCTGCGGAGCTACGGTGAATTCCACTACCTTGGCGCCCAACGCGGCGGCGGCAGCATTCATCGCCCGTTCCACCTCCTTTCCGATCACGTGCTCCCCGAAGGCCGAAATGAAGTGTTTGACCCGTCCCGAGACGATGAGGCGGTAGGGCGATTTGGAAACGAACTGCACGGTATCGCCAATGTTGTAGCCCCAGAGCCCGGCGTTGTTATTGATCAGCAGCACATAGTTGACCCCCAGCTCCACTTCCTCCAGCCACAGGCGGCGGGGGTGGTCATTGTGGATCTCGTCTAGAGGCACGAATTCAAAGAAAATGCCGGAGTCTACATTCAGCAGCAGGCCTTCCTCCGTTTGGGAATCCTGGAAAGCGATAAAGCCTTCGGAGGCGGGGTAGGTCTCCACGCTGTCGATGCGTCCCCCGACCAGCTGCTCCAGCACCCCCCGGTAGGGCTCAAAATTGACCCCGCCGTACACGAACATGGAATAGTTGGGAAAGACCTCCCGGACCGTGCTTTTGCCGGTGCGCTCCAGCAGCCGCTCGTAGTACATCTGCACCCAGGGCGGGATACCGCTGATCAGGCGCATATCGGCATGGATGGTTTCGTCGATGATGCGCTCCAGTTTCTCCTCCCAGTCTTCAATGCAGTTGGTCTCGTAGCTGGGCAGTTGGTTGGTGCGCAGCCAAGAGGGGACTTCGTGGTTGACAATGCCTGATAGCCGACCCGTGGGGATGCCGCCTGCCTCCTCCAGTTCCGGGCTGCCGGAGAGGAAAATCATTTTGCCATCCAGGAATTTCCCTTTGCCAGTTTGGGCGTAATAATTGAAAAGCGCATTCCGCGCGCTGCCGAAGTGGTTGGGCATGCTGTCTTTGGTCAGCGGGATGTACTTGATGCCGGAGGTTGTGCCCGAAGTTTTGGCGAAGTATTTGGGCTTGCCTGGCCAGAGCACGTCTGATTCCCCCGCTTTGATGCGCTCAACGTAGGGTTTAAGCGCCTCGTAATCCCGGATCGGGACCTGCTCCCGGAAGGCTTCGTAGGGCAGGCCATTTTGTAGTTTATGGTCGCGGCCAAAGGCCGTGCGCTGCCCCTTTTGCATCAATTGCTGGTAGACCTTGCGCTGCGCGCCCACTCCATCGGCGGACCATCGGCGGATGTCCCGGGCGATCTTATTGGCGAATGGCTTGGCTAGAAATGACTTGAGTCCCATATCTGTAGTTTGTGCTGCAAAGATAGGGCGCTGGGGAGGGGCTTTGCAAGTTCTGCTGCTACTCTGTTAGAGCGAAAGAGGAAATCCAAGCATTGGCCGGGGCCGCCGCCTCCTGGAAAGCCTACTACCTCTTCCCAATTAGGAACTATTTCCGCGTACTGCCTCATGGAGGAATAATTCCTTACCTTGCCGTTAGGCCTCTCCTGTGCGAAAGGCCGAATTGTAATGACAAACCAACGCAAGAATGGCGCTAAACAAAACAACTGACATTTCCAGCCTCTCCACTAGAGGAACCCCCTTGGCTTCCTCATCCGCCCGGGTGGACATGGAGCTGTTCATGGAAGCCGCCCAAAACTTATACCAGCCCGAGCATAACCCGGGAGGGGCCTTTACCCTGAATGTAGCAGAGAACGCTTTGATGATCCCTTTCCTCAAAGCGCACCTGGATAGGATTTTAGATGGGGGAAAGATACCTGAGTGGGCTTTCCAGTATACCGACCCCAAGGGGCACCCGGAAGTCCGGGAAGCCCTGGCGCAATTTATGGAAAAGCATCTTTGTCAATGCCCCATTGACGCCGATTCGATTGCTTTCTCAGCGGGTGCAGCGGCTACTATTGAGACGAGCACGTTCATGCTTGCCGACGGGGGGGATGTAGTGGCCATTCCCGCTCCATCTTACCCGATGTACACCAATGACATTGGGTTGAAAAGTGGATTGCAACGCTATGATTTGCAGACACACTATCACCCCGCCGACCACGGCGATATTTCGCCGCTGACTATTCAGCACCTAGATGATGCCTGGGCTGATATCAACAGCAAGGGGGAGACTCTTAAAATCCTGCTGCTCACCTCGCCCGACAATCCTACGGGTTGTATGTACTCCGAACAGCAGCTGAGGGATTTCGCCCAGTGGTGCATTGAGCGCGAAGTACACTTGGTGGTGAGCGAAATCTACGGCTTGTCCCTTATCGATATTGAGGATGAAGCCATACGGGGGGAATATACCCCAGCCACCGTCCCCCGCTCCTTCGCACAGATCATGGCAGAATTCCAAAGCGATTATCTGCACCTCTGGTACGCGCTGTCTAAAGACTTCGCCATGTCGGGGTTCCGCTTTGGCATCGTCCACTCGCTAAACGAGGCCTTTCTCAAAGGGCTGGGCAACGTAAATATCCCGCATATGGCCTCCAACCTCAATCAATGGGTGATCAGTGAACTGATGAAGGATGATGCATTTCTGCAACGCTACATCGAATACAACAAACAGCAGCTTACCCATAGCTATAAAGCGGTAGTACAGGCACTTCGAGACATCGGCGTACCTTACGTCCCCAGCCGCGGCAGCCTGTTTGTTTGGGCAGACTTTTCAATCTACCTGAAAAGTGAAGACCAACAAGGCGAGGAAGCACTTTGGATGGACATTTATCATAATACTGGGGTGCTGCTTACACCAGGAACCGGCTTTCGGCATCAGAAGTACGGCTTGTTCAGAGTGGTATACACGGCTCTGCCTTTGAGCCATCTGAAAGTAGCCCTAGAGCGTTTGGTTGATTATTTGCAAAGCCGTGCTTAGCTGTTGGCCTAATTTACTATTTTGGGGAGGCACCATTGCTTTTAGCCTGCGCGCGAAGTCTAGCAAGAAAAAATGAAGCCAGGTGTCATCTCCCGCCAGGGATGGTGACATCTTGCTTCCAACCGCCAGGTGTCATCTCCCGCCAGGGATGGTGACATCTTGCTTCCAACCGCCAGG
>CAYNIT010000215.1:4414-7980 GCA_964397205.1 uncultured Phaeodactylibacter sp.
TCTTGCTTCCACCGCCAGGTGTCATCTCCCGCCAGGGATGGTGACATCTTGCAGTATTGAGGATTATTCCTTATTTTAAAGCACAGCATGTACCGTTTCATGCCTACTCTTGCATTCACCCTGTGAAATTCACTCAACGGCTATTAAACAGGGTGAATCCTGAAGGGCCTGCTCAAGCGCCTAGGCCAATGCTAGCTTTTTACTTAAATTTTTCGCTCATCAGAGTATATCAACCGCAAGGTGTCATCTCCCGCCAGGGATGGTGACATCTTGCAGTAAGGCGGTTCTAAAAGTAGTCTCCTGCACACGCACAAACAAAACTAGTTTGACCAAACTCTATTCAAAAAAAATTTGAACCCCATGCCTACAGACTCCTACCTGCTTGACCGCATCCGTAACATCTCAAAGTCCAAGAACGCCCATTGGGCGGAAAAGCCGATGTTTGGCGGAGATGGTTTCATGGTGGACGATAAGATGTGCTTTGGCACCTACAAAGGCGGGCTGATGGATCGCGTTGCCCCAGAGGAGGTGGAAGCACTGACGCAGCAGCCAGTTGCTGGGCAGGGGACTCACGGTAGCCAGCCGATGACGTGGATACGGATTTGGCGTTTTAGATTGAGCAGTGCCTGGCTTTTAACCTGCGAGCGAAGTCTAGCAAAAAGAAATGAAGCAAGGTGTCATCTTCCCAACTGCAAGGTGTCCAACTGCAAGGTGTCATCTCCTGCTAAGGATGGTGACATCTTGCAGTTGGGAAAACGAGAGATGTCACCATCCTACTTCGTCGGAGATGACACCTCCTTGTTTTGAAAACGAGAGATGTCACCATCCTCCTTCGTCGGAGATGACACCCCTCGGGTTAAAAAAAAACATACCAAAATGCAAAAATACAGAACAAAAAAAGAGTACTTCGCGCCATTGCTGTCCGAGCGTTACTACCATATTTATAATCGGACGAATAATAAAGAGCCGCTTTTTCTAAGCGATAAATTCAGGTTGCTTTTTCTTCAGCGCTGCAAAGATTATCTCCTATCGTTTGTAGACATCTTTGCGCATTGTCTTCTTGACAACCACTTCCATTTAATGGTTAAAGTAAAGCACGAGGAAGTGATATTGGATCATGTCAGACACCTGACAAAGAAGGAGCGCACGTCAGCGCAGAATAAACTCCTTTCGGAAGGAATTAATGAAGTGACTTTACACCAAACAGTTGAGCGGCAGTTTACTCGGCTTTTTACCTCCTATGCTATGCGTTTTAACGAGCATTATAAGAGGAAAGGCAACTTGTTTCACCGCCCTTTTAAAAGAGTGTTGATTGAGTCAGAGGCGCATTACACCTTCTTGGTGTACTACATTCATGCCAATCCGATGAAGCATGGATTGGCGGTTAACTTCCGAGAATATCCTTGGAGTTCTTACCGTTCCATACTGTCCAATAAACCTACTCATTTGAGGAGAGCCGAGATTCTAGACTGGTTCGGAGGTAGGGAAGCATTTATTGAGTATCACAATTTGGGTGAAAGGTCCTGGAAGGAAGATTTTATTTATTTGGAGATGGAGGATTAGTGCAAGGTGTCAACTGCAAGGTGTCATCTCCTGTCAAGGATGGTGACATCTTGCTTCGAAAACAAGAGATGTCACCGTCCTCCTTCGTCGGAGATGACACCTCTTGTTTTCAGCAATACTATTTTGAAATAATCAGCTTTTCCGTTTGCAGCATCCCTTTGGCATTTTGCGTCTTCAGCCAGTACTGGCCGGCGGGCAGATCAGTTGCTTCCCATTGTATAGAATGGGTGCCAGCCGGCAATTGGCGGGAGCCTACGAGCTGGCCGAAGGCGTTGTAGAGCCTTGCGGTCGTTTCCTGCTCCATGGGCTGGCTCCAGCGCAAGGTGAATTGATCTTCGGCCGGGTTGGGGAACACGCTAGGCTGGGCAATGCCTTGCGCCTGCCCGTTGGAGGCCTGGTTGCCAGGTATTTCCGCCAGTGCCGCATTGCCGCCACTTACTTCTACATTACTGAACACGGCCTCCGTCTGCGCATTCGGCAGGTAGGTGAAGCTGGCCAGGCCGATCTCCACGCAGTTTTGCATCGGGACAAATACCGCGTGCACGTACTGGAAATTGCTGCCCGTAGTACTGTAGTAGGCGAACACCCAGTCGCCCTGCCGGTACAGCTGCAGCCAGATCGGGAAGGGGCGGTAGAACGCCTGCACCGTCTTAGCCCCATTGGTAGTTGCCCGGCGCTCGTGCCGCAGCACATTGGTCAGGTTGGAAAAGATGGCCGCCTGCTTGCTGCCCGCCGCCGTGGTCTCGCGGATCATCAAGCCAGCGTAGCCGTTGGGGCTGACGCTCTCTACTTTGGCGGTGATGGAGCCGGTGCCGCAGAGGGGCTGGAAGGCGAAAGCGGCATTATCCGTCGTTGAGCTGACGGCGTTGTTGCCGGAGCCGGTGATGGTGAATTCGCCGCCGGAGGGCGTGCATGGCGCGTAGCTGTAGTCGTTGCCCAAACCGACTTGCCCCACATCTGCGCTGCTCCAGGAAGCCGGCAGTTCATTGCTCTCCGCTACCGTGATGGTGGCATCGCAACTGCTGCTGTTGCCCGCTGTGTCCTCCGCCATTACTGGTACAGAGAAGGTCATGCCCACATCCGTACAGCCGTAGGTAGCTGCGGGGAAACTGATCGTCTCAATGCCGCAGTTGTCGCTGCTACCCGCTGCGTCAATGACATCTGCCTGCGTAAGCTCCAACGGGCTGTCCGATAGCTCCACGGTGGTGCTGCGGCAGCTCACCACCGGCGCTTCGTTGTCGCTTACGGTGATTTGGAAAGAGCAGCTAGCGGTATTCCCCGCCGCATCCATTACCGTGTAGGTTTCTGTGCTGCTGCCGAGCGGAAATGCCGCGCCGCTGCCCAGGCCATTGCTAAGTGCAGTGCTGGCTCCGGGCAGATTATCTTGGCCGGTGGGCGTGTCGTAATCGACTACAGCAGTACAGGCGCCGGGGTCGGTATCCACCGTAATATCGGCCGGGCAATCAATGGCCGGTGCCTGGCAGTCGGTAGGAGCGGTAAACAAGGCATCCTCTGTCAGGGTGCAACCTTCGCTGCCTGTAAGGACCACCGTGGCATCCACTGCCGCCCCATCCGATACCAAGCCTGTCAGGTTGACGGTCTGGGTGCCGCCAGCAATAGCGAGAGCAACGGTATTGCCGTTGACGGAAAGCTGCCCGTCGGCGGGTAGGCTGTTGAAACTGACCGTGACCTCCTGATCGTAGGTATTGTCCGCCGGATCGCAAGCAGTCTGCGCGCCAGCGCTTACAGAAGCGATGGGGCAAGCGGGTTCGGCGCAGATTTCCAGATTATTGAAGTACAGGTTGGCTGGGGCATTGAAGCCGGCATCGGCATTGAACAGCCGCAGCCGGCTGATGTCCTGTGTACCGGAGGCGGGGCTGATCAAGTTGCCGCTCAGAGCAGCGCTCGCGCCGTCCTCGAGGCGCGTCACGCTCAATTCATAGGCCGTTGGGCTGGTAAGGCGGATGCTTATATCGAGCCCCTCATCGGTGTACCCAATGCCA
>CAYNIT010000216.1:0-7964 GCA_964397205.1 uncultured Phaeodactylibacter sp.
CCCTAAAGGGCTCCACTTCGCTCTGCCTTCAGCGCCGGCATTTTGCCGTTTTGCATTTTCACCTCTACTCCCCTACTTTCAGCTCCCCCCCTTCCGAGTGGCTGCTGAATTCTGGTGCGTACATGCATTGGATTTGCGCCATACCATTGCTGAACTGCCCACGGTGCACCACCCACATCGGGTATTCAAAAACGTAGGTGCCTTTGGGCAAATGCTCTATGAAGAAGTCCGTGGAGGCATCCCGGGTGCTTTCGTAGTACCCCAGGCCGTCTTGGTATTTGTAGCGGCTCAGCACATTGATGGGCTCCAGGCCGCTGGCCCGCAGATCGCGCAGATGGACGTACTCCATGTCGCGGTCCACCCGCAGCTCGATGCGGGCAACGATTTTGTCGCCGGGTTGCAGCTCCATTTCCGGAGTGATGAGCTGCAGTACCGGGCCCTCCTCTCCAGGCACTTCGCGGAAAAGCTGCTTGTCCAGTGTCAGGGGGGTTTCCCGGAAACCCTTTACTTTATCCAAGTCCTCAAAGTACTGCCAGTAGGCGGCACCCCAGGCGATGCCCTCGTTGGGGTTCTCCACCTTGATTTTAGAAAAACCGTGGCCGAGGGACTCGCCATCCCAGCTGGTCTTGAAGTAGCCGGTACCAGCTTCGGCGCTTTCCTTAGCCGCCGCCAGTTTGGGGCTGTAGGCAGCCTCGGGCAGCTCAGGGAATTCCACGGAAGCCAGTCGGGTTTCCTCCAGCCAGTTGCTGCCGTAGTGCAAGAGGGCGTAAACGGCACTCGCTGTAGCCTTGGTAGTTTTCCAGTGGTTGGCCTGCTTGTTTTTAAGCAGCCAAACCTTGAGCTGCTCTACGGCTTCGGCATCCTCGGCAACGGTAGCGAAGACTTCAATCATCATGGCGTGGGTTTCGATTGGCAGCTGATACCAGTAGAAACCGGTATTGTATTTCCAGTACATCCCTTGTTCCTCATCGTATAGCGCCCGTTCGCTTAGAGAACGGACGATTTTTTCGGCATTGGCTGACTCTCCGAGCGCCTGAAAAGCTGCCGCCAGCAACCCCTGCTCGTATAAGCTTTGCTTCAGCCACTGCTTTCGAGCTTGTTTTAGGAAGTACGCCTGCGCTTCCTCTGCTTCCTTAGCCACTGGCAGGCCCGGGAACAGGCTGCGGGCGTAAAGGTGGTGAATAGCGAGGCTGGGCAATACTCCCGCTTCTTTTTGTTCCTCGCTCAGGCGTTCGTAGTAATCGGCTAGTTTGGCATCCACAAAACGAGCGGCCCGCTCTGCCATACCGTAGGCAGTACTGCCTTTTTCCAATTCAGCCACGCCCAGCCTTTGCAAGCGGCCCATACCTTCCAGGATGTACTGGGTGATGTACCAGCTTTCCCGCCCGCCGGCAAACCAGGGGAAGCCGCCGTTGCTGGCCTGCATCTCCTGTAGTCTTCGGACTGCTGTAGCCTGTTCCTGTGCCATCCGGTTTAGGTCAAACAGCAAACCGATGCGTTTGCGCTGGGCCTCCTCGCTCTGCGCCTCCAGCACCCAGGGCGTTTGCTCCAGCAGGATGTTCTTCAGCTCTTGGTTTTGAGCCAGTTCGCTGACTACCGCATCGGTATTGCGCCATTGCTCGAAGACGCGCTTCAGGCTGGGGTGCTCATTGGCCACTGTCGTTGCCAGGCTGTTGGCGTAGTAACGGCTGAAGATCTGCTCGCTGCAGTCGTGCGGGTACTCCATCAGGAAGGGCAGCGCCTTGACGGCGTACCAGGCAGGGTTGGAGGTGAACTCCAGAGTGAATTGGTGGTGCTCCAGCGTCTTCGACTGCTTCGCCTTATCCAAAGCCTCGAAGGTGAATGTTTTGCTGGCTTGCCCCTTGACCGGCAAAGGCAGGCTCTCCGTCACCAAAGTGCGGTTGGTCAACACCGGCAGCGGTGCCTCTTCTCCGTCCGAAAAATCGCCTGCCTGCGCCTTTACCCGGTGCACAATGGCCCGGGTGAACCCCTTCGGCACTTCAATTTCCCAGTAGAGCGTAGCAGATTGTCCGGCGGCGGCCTCAAAGGCTTGTTCAGGCTGGGTATTGCCCAATTGTTTGTCTATCGGCTCCATGGTGATCGCGTCGAAGAGCTGCAGGCGGGCAGTGCCGGCAAGGGCAGTATCTGCCAGGTTACTCACCTTGGCAGGAAACTGCAGGCGGTCGCCCTCCCGCAGGAAGCGGGGCGGATTGGGCTGTACCATCAGCTCCTTTTGGGTAACGACCTCTCGTTCAGTGGTAGCGTACTGCAGGTCCTGGCTGTGGGCGAATGCTAAAAATTTCCAGCGGGTCAGGGCTTCGTTCATGGTGAATTCCAGGACGATGTTGCCCGCCTCGTCCGTACGCAGCTCAGGATAGAAAAAGACCGTTTCCTTCAAGTTGCGCCGGACCGGCGGTGGGGCTGCCTGCTCTTCTTCCTCCGGCGGGGGCGGCGGTGCGGCCTCCCCTAGCCCCTCCGCTGCGCTATCCCGCTTGTTCATAGCCATTGCTACATCGGCGGCTGGCACTGCTGCTCCAGATGGAACTAATCGGCTGCGGCTTTCCAAATTATTGCGGTAGACCCCGTAGGCGCTCCACCCAAACCAGTTGAGTTCGCGGTAGGGGCGCTTTGGCATGTAGTAGTTGTTGTAAGCGTAAGGCGACCTGCCGGCGACTCCCTGGAAAAGTTCGCCTTCCCAATCCATCATCCGATGGTAAGTAGGGTAGAAACGATTGGGGAACCGATTGCGCCGGAATGCATCGAGGCTGGCATCGTAGAGGGTAGCCACCATTTCGGCTGCCACTTTTTCCTTGTCTGGCCCGCTTATGGTCAGGCGCCAGCTTTCTTTCTGGCCGGGTTTCAGTTTATCACGGAAAGTGCCGTAGCTAATATTCAGCTTTTTGTCGCGCCAGGGCACTTTGACCCGTATTTGATCGGTGATGGCACGGTTGTGCTGCAGGCCAGTGACAAATATAAAGAAGTCCCCCCGGTCAGTGGCTCGTACGGTATGAGAAAGGCGCTGCCAGGGCATTGCAGTTTGCCAATCCTGTTGAACCAGCTTCCTTCGGCTTTCCAGGGAATACAGGAAAGGCATGCCGGAGGTGCCGGTTGCGACGCTCAGCTCTGCTTCTTCTCCTACCCGATAGGTTTTTTGCGGCATTTTTGACCACAGCAGTTTGTCCGGCGGCAGTTGCTGCTTTTCTGAATCGTACAGGAAGAAAAATTTACTGGTCTTGATGTTTTCGCCGCTTTCGTCCTGCACGGTGAACTCCAAGCGGTAGTGGCCGATCTTCCAGTCAGAGCAGTCTACGCTCAGGGAGTCGCGCTCGCCGGTATCCACTGTTTGCTCCCAGACCAATTCTGCCAGGTCCCAGTTCTGCGGCTCATTGTCTCCGAGGTAAGCGTAACGGGGGTAGCGCTGCTCGAAAGCTTCCCGGCTTAGCAGCTGGAAATCCGGCGCACTCCAGTAGCGGTCTCGCAGGAAGCGCGCAGGCGATTGCAGGCGGTGGATTTTTACCTGGCCCGCTTTGGGCAGCGCCTGCCCGTCCAGGTTTTGAGTCACTAGTCGTACTTGCAGCTCGCCTGATTGCACATCGGCATCTCCTGGCAGGTGCACATCCGTTTTGACGCTGAGGTAAGCCAGTCGGACAAGGTCGCTGCCGGATTGGGTCTCCCCCGTGAGGTCGGTGACATCCACGTAGATGAGGTAGGTAAATTCGGGCTGCAAATCTTGGGGCACCGATTGGCCCGGCAAAGCGGGAAAGGAGATACTGAACTGGCCTTGTGCATTGGTAGTAGTGCGGCCGGCAGCCATTTCTTGGCTTTCCCCCTGATAGGGAGGCAGGTTCCTCCACCAGGGCCCCCAGGGAAAGCGCACTTGGCGGACCACCCGATAATCGACGGTGGCGCCATCGATGATATTGCCGGCGTAGGCTTTAGCGAGACCGCTCACTTCAATGGTGTCCCCCAATTTAGGGTTGCCCTCAAGCGCTTGCAGCTGTACTTCAAACTTAGGCCGCTTGTATTCCTCTACCGAGAAAGTATGGCTGCTGTTGCCGATGCTTGATTCCAGCCGCATGTTGCCCAACAAGCCGCCGGCGGGTGCTGTGAATACCCCATTGGCAGTGCCGTAGGCGTTGGTGCGCAGCTGTGTTTTTTCAACTACCTGCTGATTGGCATCATACAGCGTGACCTCCAGTTTTTTATTGGGCAGGATACTAGGCACCCCTTCCTCATCCACCTCCGTAGCCAATGCTTTGAAGTAGATGGCTTGCCCGGGCCGGTAGATGGCGCGGTCCAAGAAAAACGCTGTTCGCCGGTCCTGTTGAAATCGGGAAGAGGAGCGGCGGGCGTAAGGTACAGATTGTGCGATCAGCTCGTCTTTCCCGCGTTTCAAGTGGATGAAACTTATCCGTTGCTGCTCTCCCGGCAGTTGGATCATGCCGTCTTCGTCGCTCTTCAGCTGGGCTTGCAGCACGGCTTCCCGTTCCCGTTTCCGCTGATTGTATTCGTACTGGTATAGGGCAGCCTCGACGCCGGGCAGGGGCTTTCCGTTTTCCCGATGTGCTAGCATCACGAGCTTGTTCTGCCGCTGATAAAAGTAGCCCATTTCGGAGACGGCAAAAAGTACCGTGCCGAAGGGTTCTTGCTCCTTGCGGTTAAAGTCGTCATCGGTGGAAAACAAAAGGGCGTAGTGCCCGAGCGGCAGGCCATCGAGGGGAATTTCGGTGCGGCAGCTTTGCCGGTCGCCTGCATTGGGCAGCGTCGCTGACCAAGATTGTAGTGCTTCCTTGCCTCGTAGTTCCTGAAACAGCTCTTCGGGCCGATTGCCCTGCAATTCCTGACTGCGGCGGGCAGTCAGACGGATAATACGGAAGTTCAATCTGGAGATGTTACGGTAGGAAAGCGAGGCCAGCATGGGCTGTTCAGGCAAGTTGACCGCTTCCATTTGCAGGCTTGCGCTCCGGCGGTTGATCTGTTCAAGCAGCATTTTGCAACGCTTGGCACCGTAACTTTCCGGGTAGGCTTCGATGGCTTTTTCGCAAATTTCCACGGCTTCTTTCAGTTTCCAGCGGTGGGTGGAGTCCGTGGGTGGGTCATAGGCCTGGCCGAGCCGCTGCCTGTCTTTTGCCTGGTAGTACCAGACTTGCGCTACTTCCTCGGTTTCGGCATAAGCCTCCTGCATGCGTTGCAGCGCGGCCCGGTAGAGGGAATCCTTTTGCGGCTGCACAGATTGCTGCTGCACAAACTGAAGGCGGCGGAGGTCAGCGTCTACTAAGGCGGGGAGATTGCCGGCTTCAAGGCGGCGCTTCAGCAGGTCTTGGAAGATGTGCAGGCTGCGCAGCAGGTGGGCACTGCTGTCCCGGCTGGCGAATTCTGCCCGAACGAATTCCTCAGCGGGCGCGAAGGCAGCCGGCTGCCGCAGCACGAACTGGTAGGCCGGTTGGTTGAGAAAGGAGTTTTCGTTGGTGAAAAAATCGAGCGCACGGTGGGCCAGCAGGTCATAAAGCGTGGGCCGCAAGTCGTGCTTCACTGCTTCATTATTTTGGGTGATGGCGGTCCATTCCGAAATAGGCAGGCCAAAGGTGCGGGGGTCGCCTAATGAGCGGAGGTAATGCCCGGCGGCGGTTTCTGACAATTGTTCTACGCTCCAGGTCTTCAAGTCCTCGGATAGGTACCCTTGCGTATCGGAGCGTTGGCGGATGCGGTACAGGTTTACTCTCAGGTACTGCATGTATAACTCTCCCAGTACGGAGTGCAACACGGGCTGTACGGGAAAGGCAGCCGCTTTGGTTTCGCGCTCCAATCGCTGTATGGCTTTAGCCATGCCTTCCTCCTCTAGCTGCGAGAGGTATTTATTGCGGTAAATGGTCGTCTTCACGATTTGGGCATGCGCTTCGTCCCGGCGGGCGCGCTTCTGCAGCGCTTCTACCTTTTCCAAGGCAGAGCGGGGCAGCCCCTCTTGTTCCAGGGAGTCGATGGTTTTCCAGGCAGCCTCGTAGAGTGGCATAGTCGATGGGGTATTTTGGGTCATAAGACGCGCCCCGGGCAACAGCAGTAGCAGCAGCAGGGCAATCCGTTGGAATCTAGCCATGGTGGTTTTGGGTTAAGTTAAAATCGTCTGTTCTTATTACGATGAAGACGATATGGGCATTACATAAAAGTAGTGAAAAATTAGCTTTGGACTATACGCACGTCCATTTGTCTGTGGTGTAGGCTGCTCAGGGCACCTCCTCGCCCGCTGAGGCTTGCCAGAGCTCGAACCATTCCTCGCGGCTCATCATGATGTTGGTAGCCTCTGCGGCGGCGCGCAGGCGCTCGATGCGGGCGGTACCGACTACGGGCAGTATTTTGGCAGGGTGTTGCAGGAGCCATGCGATCAGCAGCTGGTCGACTCCAATGTGCTGGTTGCGGCGTTCGATGATGGTTTTGGCGGCCTTCAGCACGCGCTGTTCGCGCTCCGGAGGCAACTGCTGAAAGATACCGCCTCCGCCAAGGGGCGACCAGGCCATAGGTTTAATGCGGTAGCGCAGGCACTGGTCAAAGGTGCCGTCAGTAAATGGCGGGAGGTGCAGCAGGGAGGCTTCCACCTGATTGGTCACAAGGGGCGTGCGGCTGTTGAGCAGGTCAAACTGCGCGGGCGTGAAGTTGGAGACGCCGAAGTAGCGGATTTTGCCTTTCTTTTTCAGCTCTTCGACTTCTTCGGCGATCCGATCGGGGTCCATGAGCGGGCTGGGGCGGTGCAGCAGGAGCAAGTCAAGGTAATCCGTCTGCAAATTGCGCAGCGAGGTGTCGACTGACCAACGGATGTGCTCGGGGCTGGTGTCGTAAGATTTGAGGCGGTGGTGGGGCCGTTGCGAAGTGACAAGTTTGATGCCGCACTTGCTGACGAGCTGTATTTTTTCTCGCAGCCCTGGTTTTAGCTTCAGTGCCTGCCCGAAAGCCGCTTCGGTAGTGTAGTGGCCGTAGATGTCGGCATGATCAAAGGAGGTGATGCCGCTTTCGACGCTCTGTTCGACAAGGCGGAGCATACTCTGGGTATTTAACTGATGGCCCCAGCTGCCCCATTTCATCACGCCGAATACGATACGAGAGAGTTTTGGCCCGTCCCGGTGCAATTTTATGTCCATTCCGCTGTTTTTGGGGAAATTACGATGATGGAGAGATTTTAACCCAGCGGAATTGTGTATTTTTTGGTGGTTTTTCTCAACAATCAACAATCCATGAAGATACTAATCGCCAGCGATGCATTTAAGGGAGGGGCTTCCGCCGAGGCCGTTTGTGAAGCGATGGCCAGGGGGCTGCGCCGCTCGCATGAAATGTGGGCGCCGGTGCCCTTCCCGCTGGGAGACGGCGGAGAGGGTACGGCGGCGGTGCTCACCCAGCACAGTGGCGGGCGCATCATCCATTTGACCGTCAACGGCCCGCTCTTCCGCAAGACCGAGGCCGGTTATGGGCTGTCTGGAGACGGCAAGACTGCTCATATTGAAATGGCAGCCGCTTCCGGCTTGCCGCTGCTGCCGGAGGCGGCGCGCAATCCGCTGGAGACCACCACTTTTGGGACGGGGGAGCTGTTGCTGCACGCCCTGCAGCAGGGTGTAGAGCGGGTGGTGCTTTGCATTGGCGGCAGCGCTACCAATGATGCGGGCATGGGCATGGCGGCTGCTCTCGGATACCGTTTCCTGGATGAGCGGGGGGAGTTGCTGCCTGCCAAGGGCAGCAGTTTGGAGCAGGTTGCTCAGATTGACCGAAGCCGCTTGAAGGCCGACTGGAGCGGGGTGGAATTCCTGACGCTCTGTGACGTAAACAACCCCCTTTACGGTCCGGAGGGAGCGGCTTATGTTTACGCCGGGCAGAAAGGCGCGGACGAGGCGGCCATCGCCCGGCTTGATAAAGGGCTGCAACACTTGGCCCCACTGCTTTCAAACCTTTGCGGCCAGGAGGTTGCGGAGTTGCCGGGCGCG
>CAYNIT010000217.1:0-7883 GCA_964397205.1 uncultured Phaeodactylibacter sp.
GCATCATCATTAAGCAGGGGGGTAAATTGAACAATTCTTAAAATTCATACATTTGCATTGCGTAATAGCCAAGGTATTGGCAAGAGCATTTGCTGCTTGACTTAGCGCTGTAAACCACAATCATGATATGCCAAAAAACCTGTTGATCGTAGAGTCGCCAGCCAAGGCGAAGACCATTGAAAAGATTTTAGGAAAGGACTTCACCGTCAAGTCCAGCTTCGGGCACGTCCGCGACCTGGCCAAGAGCGGCGGTGCTGTAGATGTAGAGAATAATTTCAAGCCGAAATACGTCGTATCCCCGGATAAGAAGAAAGTCGTAAAAGACCTCAAAGATCAGGTTAAGAAAGTAGACGAGGTTTGGCTGGCAACGGATGAAGACCGAGAAGGGGAAGCCATTTCTTGGCATCTTTGCAAGGTACTAGGCTTGGACGAATCCTCTACCAAGCGGATCGTCTTCCGGGAAATCACCGCCCCAGCCATCAAGAAAGCCATACAGCAACCCCGCACAGTAGATCAGCACCTCGTCAATGCACAGCAAGCCCGCCGTATACTCGACCGGCTCGTGGGCTACGAGCTCTCCGGCATTCTCTGGCGCAAGATCAAAGGCAAGCTTTCGGCCGGGCGCGTGCAATCCGTCGCGGTAAAGCTCTTGGTGGAGCGCGAACGGGAAATTATGAATTTCAAGCCTGAGCCCTTCTTTCGGGTCAACGCTCTGTTTGATGTCAAAAACGAGCAGGGCAAGTCCGTGAAGCTGAAGGCCGAGAACCCCTCTCGCTTCAAGAGTGAGCAAGACGCAACGGGCTTCCTGCAGCAGTGCGCCGGCGCCGCTTTTTCGATCAACGATATAGACGTAAAGCCGCTCAAACGCCGCCCCACCGCTCCTTTCACCACCTCCACCCTGCAGCAGGAAGCTAGCCGTAAGCTCGGTTTCTCCGTGCAGCGCACCATGAGTGTCGCCCAGCGGCTTTACGAAGCCGGCAACATTACCTACATGCGTACGGACTCCGTAGCCCTGAGCGAGGTAGCCGTCAAGAGTATTGCCCAAGAGGTAGAAAACAACTACGGCAAAAAGTACCTCAAAATCCGACGCTACAAAGGCAAATCAGCCAGTGCTCAGGAAGCTCACGAAGCCATCCGGCCCACTTACATCAACCGCCACATGGTAACCGGCAACCGGGACGAACAGCGGCTGTACGAGTTGATTTGGAAACGGACCATCGCCTCCCAAATGGCGGACGCAGTGCTGGAAAAAACCACGGTGAAAATCGGCATCTCTACCGTTCCCGATGCTTACCTTAAAGCAGAGGGGGAGGTGCTGAAATTCGATGGTTTCCTTAAAGTATACCTGGAGTCCACTGATGACGAGGAAGACGATCAAGAAGCTAAGGGCATGCTGCCGCCTCTCAAGGTAGGGCAAGAGCTGCAGCTTTTCAATATGACCGCTATCGAGCGCTTCACCCGGCCGCCTTCCCGCTATACCGAGGCATCGCTGGTGAAAAAACTGGAAGAGCTCGGGATCGGCCGCCCTTCCACCTACGCACCTACCATCAGCAAAATCATGGAAGAGGAGCGCGGCTACATCACCAAGGAGAGCCGTGAAGGGGAGCCCCGAAACTACCAGCTGCTTACGCTGGACAAAGCCGGCAAAATCAGCAAAGAGCAAAAAACGGAAAAGACAGGGGCCGTCAAAAACCGCCTTTTCGCTACCGATATGGGCATGACAGTCACCGACTTCCTAAGCGAGTACTTCGATGAAATCATGGACTATGGCTTTACGGCAGATATCGAAAAACAGTTCGATATCATCGCCGAGGGGCAGAAGGAATGGACGAAAATGCTCAAGAATTTCTACGAGCCCTTCCATGAGACAGTAGAGGAAACTATGGAGCACGCCGAGCGCTTCACCCGGGAGCGTGAGTTGGGCAAAGACCCCAAGACTGGCCGCACGGTGCTTACCCGTATGACGAGGCTGGGGCCAGTCGTTCAGATCGGCAAGCCAGAAGAGCTGGAGGAGGGGGAGAAACCGAAGTACGGTAACCTCCGCCACGGGCAGAGCATGGAAACCATTGCCTACGAAGAAGCGATGAAGCTCTTCGAGCTGCCCAGGGATATGGGCGAATACGAAGGCGAGCCGGTGCAGATCGGCGTGGGCCGTTATGGGCCCTACGTCCGCATGGGCGAGAAGTTTTTTGTATCTATCCCTAAAGGGGAAGACCCTCTGGAGGTCAGCCGAGAACGCGCCATTGAACTCATCCAACAGAAGCAAAAGGAAAACGCTCCGGTGGGTACCTACAAGGGGAAGCCGATTACTAAAGGCAAAGGCCGCTACGGCCCCTTCCTGAAGTACGACGGCCTGTACGTCAACGTACCCAAGAAGTACGATTTTGACAACATTACCCAAGAGCAAATGCACGAGCTGATTGAGAAAAAGCTCGAGAAAGAAGCCAATCGGTACATCCACCGCTGGGATGATGAGAAAATCTCTGTGGAGAACGGCCGCTGGGGGCCTTTTATCCGGTACAAAAAGAAAAACGTCAAATTCCCTAAGATCGATGGCGAAAAAGTCACGCCGGAAATGGCGAAGGAAATGACCCTGGAGCAGATCAAGGGCTTTATCGAAGCCGAGATGCCCGGCACCTTCACCAAAGGGAAGAAAAAAGCGACAACGAACAAGAAAAAGACGGCTTCCGGCAGCAAGAAAAAAAGCAGCAGCAAGAAGAAAAGCGCGTCCACAAAGAAAAAGAAGACCAGCAGCAAATAAAGTGGCGGCTACCGCTTCTTCTTAAAAGACCAAGTCAACTGCAGTTCGCAGACGGCCTCGCCGGCTTCGTTGCGCCCTGTAGACGTCACTACGACCTCCTGGCCTTCCCCCGTTTCCAGCGCCCGCTGCACGGCTTCGCGCAGCGCGGCACCCTGAGTGCAGGTGAAGGTGGTGCGGCTATCCGCTTTTTTGACGAAGCGCGCTTCCAGGCCAGTAATCAGCATGGAGACTTTCCCCTGCCCGGGCAGGCTAGCAACGCCTAGCAAGCCCGTGGATAGCTCCGCTGCGCCGCAAAGCGCCGCAAAGTAAATGGAACGGAAGGGGTTTTGAGTCCGCCAACTGTAGGGTATGCTGACCACTCCTTTGTCCTGATCGACCTTCACCACCCGCACTCCCCAAAACCAGCAGGATGGCAGCTTTCGGAGGAAGTAAAGTTTCATCTTCCAAGGAGTATTGAAATCTTTCAGCAGCGAAAGCAGCGATCTGGGCGGGGTTTGGGTATCAGCAGCCATTGGTGCAGTATTTAGGTTTGGGTAAAGGTAAAAAATTGTGAGATTCAGCGCTCTCCTCTCTGCTCTGGTCAGGCTCCAAATTATAGGTAAATAGTTCCGGGGGCAGCCAAAAATCCCTACATTTGGCGCAAACATCAACCAACCTTAACACAGAGCATGAACCTTCACGAATACCAAGGAAAAGAGCTGCTCAACAGCTACGGCGTAGCCATACAAGAAGGCACCGTGGCGAGTACGGTACAAGAAGCAGCCGAAGCATATCAGAAAATTGTGGATCAGAGCGGCTCCAAATTCGCTGTAGTCAAGGCCCAAATCCACGCCGGCGGCCGGGGCAAAGGCGGCGGTGTCAAGCTGGTTAAGAGCATGGACGAGCTCAAGGAAAAAGCCGGCGACATCCTCGGCATGATGCTGAAGACTCCACAGACGCCGGGCGGCATGGAAGGGCCGGGCCAACTGGTGCGCCAAATCCTCGTGGCGGAAGATGCTTACTTGCCCAGCCCCGACGAATGCGATGAGTTCTACATCTCTATCCTGATGGACCGCGAGCGCAAATGCAACGTCATCGTATACTCCACTGAAGGAGGCATGGACATCGAAACCGTAGCGGAAGAAACGCCGCACCTGGTCCACAAAGAATACATTGACCCCACCCTGGGCCTACAAGCTTTCCAAGCCCGCAAAGTCGCTTTCAATCTTGGGCTGAGCGGCAAGGCGTTCAAAGAAATGGTGCGTTTCATCAGCTCGCTGTACAAAGCTTTCGTAGGCGCGGATGCCTCCCTGTTCGAAATCAACCCTTGTACCAAACGCGGGGACGACAGCATCATCGCGGTCGATTGCAAAGTTACCCTGGACGACAACGCGCTGTTCCGCCATCCTGACTTGGCTGAAATGAGGGACACGGGGGAAGAAGACCCTACGGAAGTCGAAGCCAAAGAATACGATCTCAACTACGTGCAGCTAGACGGCAATGTAGGCTGCATGGTCAACGGTGCCGGGCTGGCTATGGCTACCATGGACATCATCAAGCTGTCCGGCGGAGAACCTGCCAACTTCCTAGATGTAGGCGGCACCGCCGATGCCAAACGCGTGGAGCAGGCTTTCCGCATTATCTTGAAAGACCCGGAAGTGAAAGCCATTCTCATCAACATATTCGGCGGCATCGTACGCTGTGACCGGGTAGCACAGGGGGTGGTAGACGCTTACAAAAATATGGGCAATATTGGTGTCCCCATTATCGTGCGCTTGCAGGGCACCAATGCTGACATCGCCAAAGAAATTATTGACGAATCCGGGCTGGCGGTGCACTCGGCTATCTTATTGCAGGAAGCGGCTGATCTGGTGAAGGAGGTTGTTTCATAAAGTGTGGCGGGCTCAGCAGCAGAGCCGGGTGCCATCAGCCCCCAATGGGGCGGTATCCGGCTTTGTTTTTTTGCAACAATACGGCCGCCGGGCTGTTCTCCAACCAAATTTAAACGCAAGCTATTATGTTTGGACTTTTCAAGAAAGACCCGGTCAAGAAACTGGAGAAAAAATACCTCAAATTGATGGAAGAAGCCATGGAAATCCAGCGTGGCGGCGACATCAAAGCATACGCCCAGAAGACAGCGGAAGCCGAAAAGGTAGCCGAGCAAATCGAAGCGCTGAAGAAAGAGCGCGGCGATGCCTGATCCTGGGCAACCAACAGTGGAAGGCGGTTGGGAGCATCTCTGCATCGCCTTTCCCTGCTATTATGGGCACTCAATTGTCCGTGGGGCTGTTCAAGTTCATATCCCCCAGTTTCATTCCTATAAAATCCAAGTCCGTTATATTACCCGTGATGTCCTCGATCATGAAAGTATCGGGGAAAGGGTGCCCTTCGAAGGGATCCTCCCCCAGCGGCCAGGCGGCTGGCAGGAAGCGCCATTCCTCCCCGTGATTGTATTCATCCGCCAGCTGCAGGATGATTTTTTGTATCTGAATGCGGTCCAGCACCGAAATTCCTCCGGAGTCGTTAATATCCGCTGACAATATCTGGTAGGGGGAGTCCAGTTCTTCCACCCCCAAGACGTGTTTGGCAATCATCACCTGATCAGCGGTAGAAACGCCCGCCGCAGCAAAATCCGCTTTTTCCACTTTCAAACCTACTACCCCTCCCAAAGGCACATCAAAGAAGTTGTACAGGCCATCTGCGCCAGTGGTGACGGTATCCTCCAGTGGGCCAGAGAGGTAAACCTGAGCGTTGGCGATGGGCGTGCCCAGCTCATTGGTTACTTGCCCGCCGATGCTGGCCAGCTCTGGCAGCTGCTTATCGCGCCCGCCGAGGGAGTCGATGCCCAGGCCCAACGGGTCGAGCCAGTCTGAGAGCCGGCTGCTGGTATCCTGGCCTTCCTCCCAGGATTTGGAAAGCCGCCCGTAGAAGGCAGTAGTCAGGCCATCGCAACTGCTGTTGCCGCCGTGCAATTGCCCGCGGATTTTCTTGTTTTCGCCAAACAATGGGCTGCCCGAAGAGCCCAGTTCGAAGGTGCCCTGGCTGTATTTTACTTCGTAATGATAATTGGGAGGGGTAACGAAATCGCCGTTGTTCCAACTGATGGCGCTGGGGTGTACCACTGCCGGCTGCGTGTAGGCGGAGCGCTTTTTGATGTCTCCGCGGGGGTGGTGGTAAAGCAGCCCTTCCTGCGGTGCAGAACTGCTGCGGTCCCAGCCATTGAAGTAAAGGTTATAATCGACAGGGATGGGGGCGGTGATTTCCAAGAGCAAGAAATCACTTTCCTGCCGGGTTGCCCGCTGTACGCATCCCATGAGGGAATGGAAGCCCGGCTCGCTGCTGGGGTCGCTGCAGCCTTCAGATTGATAATTAAAATCAAATCGCCAGAGGTCGTGCAGTGGCGTATAACCCTGCTGGCAGTGGTGAGCGCTCAGTACGTAGGGTGTTTCATCCTCCGCCGTGTTATTGATCAGGCTGCCGGAGCAGTAGCCGGTGCCTTCTTCCAGCACCATTACGATGCGGCAGATGCCCCGCTGCTGGTCTTCCCACTCTTCGCCGCCGGGGCAGTTAGCATTATCGTGGCAGTCCAGGCTGCTGCCGAAGCCGAAGCTGGCGGCAGTCTGCGGGTCTGGAGAGCGCCCGAAGCCCTCCGCGCGGTAAGCGTAGTCTACGCGGGAGAAATGCAATTGGCCCTGCCCCCTTTGTCCGGCAGGCTCGTAGTACTCCAGCACGGCGCTTTCGCCCCGTATGAAGCCGGTCCAGAACTTGCCGCTTGGGCGGTTCTGTTGAAAGGTGTAGGGCCCCCGGCGCTGCTGCCTGTCCGGGCTGTACATCCGTAGGTGGCTGCCCGGCGGCAGGCGGAACTGATCGTAAATGACCGCCAGCCCCAGAGCGCCCTTTGCCCTTAGCTCAATGCGCCACACACGGCTTCCATCTTCCAGTTCGGTCCAAGTGCCGCCCTGCTGCAAGCCGGCAGAGGCTTCCACCGGCACCGCAAAGCGGGGGGAATGGCCCTGGGCAGCATCTTCTTTGTAGACAGCCTGCAAGTTCGGTGCAGGCAGTTGCAAAATCTCGGCTTCCAGTAGGGAGGCAGGGTCGGGCTGTGCTGCCAGAGCGTAAAAGACCAGTAGGCAAATCAGGGTGAGGAAAGGGGGCAATAAACGTTTCATAGGATTATGTTTGTGTAAACTCGGAGGGCCATCCAGTACTGTTTTCCCGAAGAAAAGAGCGCCGAATAACCCTACATCTCACCAAATTTACAAATAAGTGCGGGCAAGTTCAAAGACACCGCCGCTTTACCTTTCTCAATCGGTCAGGCCGAGCACTTCCAGGCCTTGCTCAAAAACGATATCGACCGGGATGTCGGCTTCGCTGAGCCGGTCAAGGCTGGCTTGCAGCTGCTCTCCTATTTTGCCCTTTTCTTCTACCAGCTGGGCTACTCCCTGGTAGTCGCCATCTCCCTGCAGGGTGAGAATGCGCTCCGAGAAGGAAGTCATAGCTTCTTCCAGCTGTTCAAACTTGACCTGGTAAGTGCCCTTGGCTTCGTCGTACTGGAACGCTCCCCGCTCTTTGAAGTAATTGAAGCGGATCATGTTGGCCTTGCCATGAGCGGAAGAAGCGCCGAAGCGCACGGAGCGGAAAATTCCTGCCATGAAAGTGACGTAGTACTCTTTCAAGTCGCCCGTTATCTCCCCCTTCTCATGCAACTGCTTGATCATGTACAGGCCGAGCATGTCCGCTTTGCCCTCTTCCAGAGCCGAAGCATGTTCTTTCAAGGCTTCCCGTACCGTCCCCCGGCCGTTGACTGTGTTTTTGATGCCCAGGCCGTGGGCTACCTCGTGAAACATGGTGTTGCCGAAGAAGGCATCGAAGGTGATGTATTGCCGCTGCTCCTCGGCGATGAGCACCTCAGCAATGGGAACCAGTATTTTGTCAAACTTCGCCCGCATGGTGTTTTTGAGCTGCAGCCGCCGGGTACCCTTTTGCAGTTGCACCTCTTCGTCGTTGGGTAGGTTAATGGCAATGGTTTTGCTGCCGGCATTGCAGTCGCCAGCGTAGTACACGGCATCGTAGGCGTTGAGTTGGGCATCCCGGCCTGGTTTTTCTGCTTTGTACTGCGGCGGCACGGGCAAGCCCTCCTGCA
>CAYNIT010000218.1:0-7843 GCA_964397205.1 uncultured Phaeodactylibacter sp.
TGTTGTACGCCGATGGTGATGGGCTGTAGGTAATAGCCCGCCTGCTCCAGCGGGGCCACACCCACAAACAGCGCCCCCCAGTCGTACAGGGGCAGTACCAGGCCCAACAGCAGGGTGCCCAGCAGGTACGCCCGGTTATAGCTAAAGAAAGTAGTGCGCCGCAGCAACAGCTGGTACAGCAGGTAGAAGGCGCTCCACGCCAGGGTGAGTTGTAGCAGGTAATTAAGCATAGCTCAGGTATTCTTCATTATGGCAATATGGGTTTACTCTTCCTCCAGATGATCAACCAGCTTGTTCAGTTCGTTCAGGCTCAGGTCTTCTTCCTTCACCAGGAAGGACACCAGCCGGTTCATAGAGCCGCCGAAGTAATCGCGGACGAGCTTCTGCACGGACTGATGGCTGTACTCCGCTTTGCTTACCGCCGGCTCGTACACGAAAGTGCGGCCGTAGGCGGTATGCTTCAGGAAGCCTTTCTTGTCGTCCAGTATGCGCACCATGGTGGAAACGGTGCTGTGCGGCGGCTTCTTCATGCCGAGCTCCTGCTCCATGTAGTTGCGGATATCCGCCACGGTGCAGGGGGCAATTTCCCAGATGATCTGCATGATTTCTTCTTCGGCTTTGGTCAGTTTTTTCATGTGCGTTTATTTCTGAAAGTGGATGATTTCCCGGATTTGCTCCAGCCGCTGCCGGGCGTAGGCGGCGTATTGCTCCCCTCCGCGGTCCAGATAGCGTTGGTAGTGGCGCTGCGCAATGCTTTTGTCCCGGTAATACTGGTCGGCAGCGCGCGCCAGCTGGAACCGGACATCTATGCCGGCTCCGTAGTCGAGTGCTTTTTCGTACTGCGTTATGGCAGCTTTCCAGTCGCCTTGTTGATCGTGGAGGCCACCGAGCTCGCGGTAGTAGTCGCCGAGTTTGGGCGAAAGCCCCTTCTCGATCGCTTTCTCTAGGTGCAGGCGGCTCTGCGGGTAGTCTTTCTTGTTGCGGTAGGCCAAACCTAAATAGTGATGAGTATGCTCTGTATCTTTTTTCCGGGCTACGATTTGCTCCAGATGGTGGATGGCCCGGTCTGTGCTGTCAACCTGCAGGTAGGCGACACCCAGCAACATCTGATAGTAATTGCTGGTGTCGCCCAGTGCCATCGTGCGCTCTACGGTTTCTACCACTTCCTCGTGGGCTTTGCGTTTGTGGTGGAGCCGTGCCTGTGCCTGTAGAAGCTGAATGTTCTTGCCGTCCAAGGATAGCCCCTTCCGTATCATCTGTTCGGCGCCATCCAGTTGGCCCATGGCTAAGTAAAGGTCGGACAGCCGGGTGATGACGGCGATATCTGCACCGTTCAGTTCATGGGCTTTGAGGTAGTAGGCCAGCGCGGGTAGCGCCTGATTGGTCTGCAAAGACAGCTTGCCGAGCCGCTTGTAGTAGTAGGCGTTGGTACTGTCAATGCTGGTGAGCTGATTGAAGTATTGCTTGGCCTGCCGAAAATTGCGCTCCTGCTCGTAAATGCTCCCCACGGCGCTCAAAGCCTTGGTATTCAGGGAATCCACTTTCAACGCTTCGCCGTAGAACAGCTTAGCATCCGGGTAGCGGCCCATTTGCTGATGGCAGTACCCCATTTGCAGCAGTAGCCGAAGGTTTTGCGGGTGCTCATTGTAAACCTCATTGTACAGCAGCAAAGCCTCGTCAAAGCGGTAGCTGTATGTGAGCGCCCGGCCTTCTTGAATGGCCTGCTCCAACCTGTTGCTGTCCTGTGCCTTGGCAGCCGGCAAGACGAGCAAAAAAAACAGTAGGGTGTGTATAGTGTGCTTCATGAGTCCATTATTCAGGTGCAAATCTATAACGTAATCTTTAGTCAAGCAAGGTTTTTAACTAAAAAGGGCGTTAAATAACGAAAATTAACGACGCTAAATCCATCCAGGTTTTTGCAGCCTTGCTTCTTGCCTTTATCTAAAATATTTTAACTTTAGGGTCACAAACCGTTGAAATCCCAGTTCAGCAGCGAAAAGAGCCCGTTCAGGCTCATTTTCTCGCGATAAGCAAACCTATGTCCGATGACTGGGATATTGCCACAGGGTACCCACCTTGATTGGCAGGCTCCTGGATAAGAACGCAACCCTGCTCAGATTTTAACCACCGCTAAGTTGCACTGCAGCTTCGGTTCGGTACAGTTATCCCTTAAACCCTTTGTTGCGTATGTTTGCCATTTTTCTCAGCTTCATGACAGCCTTTACCCTGGCGTATATTGCCATTCCGCACGTCATTAATATTGCCCGAGACCGCAACTTATGTGAGGAGCCGGGGGAGAGAAGTTCTCACACCATCAGCACTCCTGCTTTGGGGGGAATCGGTATTTTTTCTGCTGCCGTCTTTTCCATTGTGATGTGGACGCCCTTCAGTGAATTTGCGAATCTGCAGTACCTGCTCTGCGCTTTTATCATCGTCTTCTTGATGGGGGTGAAGGACGATTTCGCCCCACTGGATCCGATTAATAAAATCATTGGCCAGGCCTTGGCTTCCTGCATCCTCATCTTCAAATCAGATGTGTTGCTGAGGGGCTTTTATGGTATCGGGTACTTACACGATGTGCTCCCCCAGCCAGCTATGATCGGCCTTACCCTCCTTGCTATGCTGCTGATCATCAATGCCTTCAACCTGATTGACGGTATCAATGGCTTAGCGGGCAGCCTGGGAGCGCTGATCGCCGGCACGCTGGGTTGCTGGTTCTATTGGGTGGGGCGCATTGAGCTGGCGGTAGTATCCTTCTCCATCGTCGGCGCTGTGTTGGCCTTTTTGAAATACAACTACACCCCGGCCAAAATCTTCATGGGGGATTCGGGTTCGCTGCTCATCGGCACCTCCTGCGCCGTCCTCATCATTCAATTCATTGACATGAACTATTACTTGGCTCCCTCGGATGTGAAGCGGGTTGAAGCCGTGCCTGCCGTAGCCATTGGGATTATGGTCATCCCCATTTTCGACACGATCTGGGTATCCATCAACCGGATCATCAGTAATAAGTCTCCCTTCAACGGCGACCGGCGGCACATCCACCACCTGCTGATCGATTTTGGTTTTTCCCACATGCAGGCTACCGGAATTTTGGTAGCGGTCAATGCTGTTTTTATCCTGCTGGCCTTTACCTTTAACCATTTCTTAGATTTACACCTGCTGCTGGGCGTGATACTAGGGCTGGCGACACTTCTGACCTACCTGTTGCACCGCATGGTAGCCGCCCGGCGCGGGCGAAAAAAGCTGGTATAAGCTATGGCCGCCATTTTTTGGGTGTTTTTGGGAGGGGGGCTCGGCAGTCTGCTGCGGTACGGTATAGCCCGTTGGATAGCTCCCTACGCCCCGCTTTTCCCCTACGCTACGCTGCTGGCCAATGCGCTGAGTTGCATACTGCTGGGCTACCTGGCGGGGCTCAGCCTGCGCGGCAGCCTGGACGAACCCTCAAAGCTGTTTCTGATAACGGGGCTCTGTGGCGGGTTCAGCACGTTCTCAACCTTCTCTAACGAAACCTTTGGCCTTTTGCAGGCCGGGCATTACGCCCTGGCTCTACTGAATATTGGCGGCAGCCTGTTGCTTGGGCTGGTTTGCATTTACCTGGGGCTGCGCCTTGCCCTCTAAGCCAAGAAACTCTGGGCGATGGGAAGCGCATTCAGGCATTAGCCTACAAACCGATCTTAGCCGAGCTTGCGCTGTTCCTGCAGGTCTGCATTGACGAGGATTGCCAGCGACATAAAGAAAAACGGGCCGACCTTATCGGTTTCCAGCAGGTCATTGATGATCTGCATGACCGATATGATAATAAGGCAAAGCAGCGCCATCATGACGATTTGCCGGTTGCGCTGACTGCTTGCTTCGTGGTAAATCCTTTCTCCTCGCAGCAGGGCGTAGAAACAAAGCGCTAGAAATATCAGCAGGCCAGGGATGCCCTGCTCGATGAGGACCATCAAGTAGTAATTGTGTACCCCCGAACGTTCCGGGTTATCGCTCACGTAGGTGGTGAAACGGGTGACCGTAAAGGATTTGTAAAAGAAGAAAAAATTGCCTGGCCCGAAGCCAAAAATCGGTTCGGTAGCTGCCATGTTGAAACCCGCTACCCATCGGTACAGCCGCTCCATCGTTGAAATGTCTTCCATCTCGTAGGTGGCCTCTAGCAAGTTGTTGAAGTCCTGGTGGGAAATGGTCCTTTCGTATTCGGGGGCGTATTCCAGGTATCGATTGTCCGCAACCATATAAACCAGAATGCCGATGGCCCCCGCTACTGACAGCAACAGTACCCAGCGCGTCAGCCGCCAGCGGATGATGTAGTAGGCCCCCAAGGCGGAGAGTGCTGCTACGTAGGCGGCGCGGGTATAGGACAGTTGTATCGCAATGAGCAGCACTGGCAAACTCAGTGTAATGGCCCAGCGCTGCCAGCTGCCCCGATCGTACCACTGCCGCATGAACCACACAAAAGGCAGGAACAATACCGTAATGGCAGCGTAGCTCACGTGGTTGCGGTAGAAGGGCGATAGCACCCAGCGGATATCGGAAAAAGTGAATCCATAGGTGGAATGCCGGACAGTAATAATCAGGATAGTAAGCATCAGCGGCAAAAAAACTACCCAGAAAAACTGCCGGATGGCGCGCTCGCCGTCCAGAATGCGCCCCGCAAGGAAGAAGAAACTAGCGAGGTACCAGATTTTTGCCAGCAAGAATTTCAGAGAGACAACGAATTGACTGGACAGCAGGGTGCTGACTGCGATCCAGCCCAGGTGCAGCAGCAACAGCAGTGCAATCGGGTGACGCAGGAAGCGCGCATCCATACTTGGGGCTTCCTTTATCAAAAGCAACAAGCCTGCCAGCAGCAAGCCTACCATCAGGGGTTCGGTAGGAAACTCCAGCCCCAGGCCATTGGGCAGAAAGAATTCCGTGGAAATGGGCAGGCAAAACAGCAACAGCAGAAATATCGCTTTTAAGTCAACCAAAGCCAGGTAAAGAACGATCAAACCAGCGGGCACAGCTGCCAGATAATACCAGGAGCCGGCTATGCCGGTGAAGAGGCTCAGCAGCATCACCGTGGCAAAGGCTGCAAAAAACTGTTCTTCCTGTGCCAAATTAGACCACCAGCTCCGGAGCCCCCGTTTATGTCGCTCCTGTTCCGCCATCAGGATCCTTTGTAAATGCTCTTCCAATCCACTTCCCGGTAAGTGTCCAACAATAGTACGCCGATGACACTAAACAGAAAGGCAATGGCAACGGTGCCGATTACAATATAACTGCGCTTGGGCCAGGATTTGATGTAGGGTACCTGGGCTTTTTCCACCACGATTATAGCGGGGATGTCCGACTCATAGACCGAAAGCACTCGCTTGAGCAGTTCTTTATCGTCGCTGAGCGTGGCGTTAGCCATAAAAAACTGCCGGTCATAAGTGCCTACTTTCGCCATGCCCTGGTTGAAGCGCTGCATCTTTTCGTTCAGGTTTTCGAATTCTTCTTCCAAGCCCTGAACTGAAGCCTGCATCATTTTAATGGTATCCTGTGGCACACCGCCGCTCGACTTCAGCGCCTCGAGCCGGCCGCGCTGCCGGATCAGCTTGGCTTCTGTCTCAGAAAGCTGGGAGGTTAGCGACTCGGACTGCCCGTCGATATTGTAAATACCAAACTTCTGCCGCAATATGGAGAGGCTGTCGCTTATGTTTTCCAGCTGCTGCTCCTTGTTGCGGATATTGGCGCGGTAGGAAGCAATGGTCTTTCGTTGCCCCTCCTGTATGAGCTGCCGGGCCAGGCTGCCGATTTTCCGGCGGGCAGCGTTGGCCATAGCGGCAGCCAGCTCAGGGTCCCGGTCCTCGATCGTGAGTTGGATAGCATCCCGCTTGGTCTTTTCAACCTCGTAGCGGCTGCGGAATTTTTCCCGGACTTTGAAGTCTGCTCTTGGGGCATCCGGCTTAATGTCGTAGTGTTCGTACAGCCGAAAGGTGTCGATCATATAATCGATCAGCTCCGCCGAACCGGCTATAGTGAGCAGCCGGTCTATATCGTTGTCGTTGCCGTAGTAGGTTGTGCGAAACTGCCCACTGCCGAACAGAGCCTCTGGCTTGGCCTGATCGGGGCTGACTGCCAGAAATAGCGTGCTTCCTTTATAGTAATTGGGCAACAGCAGGCTGATGACAACCGACCCCGCGGCGGCTATAGCGCAAACGATGAGTATTGGTTTTTTCCAGCGGAAAAGCGTCCGCAATACCCCCAGCAAATTGTCTCTGTTTTCTTTCATGAATTGCTTTGCATAAATGTTGATGCCAAAACGTCCGCAAAAGTAGCGCCTTTGACAGCTAAATAAAAAGCCCCCTGCTTATTTATAGCCCCCTGCCAATCTTTTTAGCCGTAGCCTTCTCCGGCCGGGCAAACACGATGTTGTCTGATTCGGCTTGCCTTTCCCGGAGCCGGCCTTCGATATCCGGGCAGGCGTGTAGCTGCCCGTCTGCCTGTATCAGCCAAGAGGTGTAACCCATGGCCCGCAACCGGGCTGCAGCAGCGCGATGTGGGGCGTTGCCCCGCTCAGCAGCCAGGTACTCCATCACCACCGTAGACCGCTGCCGTTCCAAATAGGGTTGGGCACCCTGTATAACTTCTTCCTCTGCTCCCTCCACGTCTATTTTTATCAAAGCTGGCGGATGGGGCAGGCTGGAGAGGAAGCGGTCTAGCCTGATGCTTTCCACCTGGTAGGAGTCGGGTTTTCGTTTTTGGAACCAAGCTTGCCCTTCGAATTGGCCGGGGGCCATGCTGTTGTACTCCGAGTACAGGGCGTCAAACTCATAAAAGGTTACGTAGCCGGGATTGGAAGCCACTGCCTGCTGCGTGGCGCGGCAGTTAGGAATGCCGCTCAGGTTGCGCTCCAGAATGCGGAAGGTAGAGCGGGCGGCTTCAAAGGCGTATACGCTGCCGTTTTCCCCGACCAGTTGAGAAGCCAGCAGGGCAAAGTATCCGAAGTGCGCCCCAACATCCACAAATGCACCTCCTGGCTGGAGCTGCCGCGCCATGAAGCGGGCGAGCCGGATTTCAGAGTCGTGGGTCTTGGCCCCCAGTAGGTAGATGTCCGTACCAGCGGGCAGCGCTACTTCCATTTCGGCCCCGAATACAGTCCGGGCTATGGCTTGGCGTTCCTGCCTTTTCCAGCGGTAAAGCGTTTCCCGGAAGCCGAGGGCGTAGAGGTAGCGCCCGGGGGATGCCATTAGCCGCTGCCACTTCCCCGCCCGGGCGAGCCTTTCAACCCGTTCTAACCTTGCCAGTAAACGCTGCTTCATCCTAAAGGAAATTGCTTCGGAGGGCGAAGTTACAAATCCTTGCCATTTGTCAGTAGACTACTAGCCGGCGGCTTCCTGCGAACTGCCCCCGCTTGTGCACCGGCCGTAAATCCGTCATAGTCTGGATCTCCTGGTAGCTGCGGGCACTGCGGACGGGCGCTAACGCCGCCCAAGCATAAGAATAGAAGTAAAATGTAGCGCATGCGGGTGTATTTTGGCTTAGAACCGCTGTCGGCCAATCCGTTGCTTGCCTGCAAAATAAGCAGTTTATGCTCCCCCATCCCCTCTCCAACTTTGGTAATTGGAGCTGTTCTGCCACAGGAACAGCAGCGCCAGCAGCCCCCCCAGCCCGAAGATGCTCAGAAAAGGCCAATACCAGGAAGCAAGCGGCCAGAAAAGCGTGGAGTAAGCAAAGCCAAACAGCAGGAAAGCAGCGCCGGCAAGCTGTCCCCAGGCCCGCGGCGGGACCCGCAAGCCCAGCCAGCGGCGGGCGATGTAGATCGGGAGAGCACACGTCTGAACTCCAGTCACGGGAAAAGAACTCGTATGCCGGCTTCTGC
>CAYNIT010000219.1:0-7838 GCA_964397205.1 uncultured Phaeodactylibacter sp.
TGCGTTGCCCGGGCTGCACCCACAGGCCGGTCGTCCCGGTAGCGCCGTCTACCTGAACAGCACCCCGCTTGATGGCTTTCTTAATGCCTTTGCGGGAGGGGATGGCCTGAAATACGCCCGCCAGATAATCGCTTAGCCGTACATTGGAAACGCCTTCCGGCACGATATGCTCTTCCAGCAACTTCATTCTACAGGAAGCGGTGTTTCCATTCCGGGCGCGGCATCATACATTGGTCCTGTTTGCCAAACCAGCGGTAGCGGTTGCGGGCAATCCAATTGTAAATGCTGTCGCGGATAGGCCGCGGGATGAGGATAAAGGCATACAAGAGCGGCCAGAGGCCTGTCAACCGCCGGGCTACCCGCAGCGCCGCATCAGAGCGGGCATAGAGTTCCTCGCCCTCCAACAGCACTACCGAATCGAGACTCTCCGGCTTGTCCTCGTACTGCTCCAGCAGGGCTTCGGCTTCCTCAGATTGCAAAGAAGCAAAGCGAAAGATGCCATTCGGGTCGCGCTTCAAGATGAACTGCACGGAGCCGTTGCAAAGGTTGCAAAGGCCGTCAAAGAGCAGTATAGGATGTGCGGTTTTATTCTCCATTGCCCCTTAAACAAACCTTCCAGCCTTGGAGTTGGCAAGCGGAGCTTTACGAAAAACCAAAAATCGCCTTTGGAACGTTATATACGCTAAAACCAGCTTATGGCCTCCATCGCATTCTTCCTGCTTGCCATCCTTCTGATCGGCGTCCTGCCCTTGTCCATTTACCTGCTGCGCAGCATGCAGCAGGGCCGCAAACGCAATGGCTCCCTCGATGAAGATATGGCGCTGCGGGGCGAAGGGGCGGAGGCAGTAGAATGGTGGGAAGAAAGGCGTAGCCTTTTCAACCGCAGCTTGCTGGCCGCCGGGCTGTTTGTGATTGCCTTTTACTACTTTCTGCTGCAGCTGCGGCTCGCCTCCGCTGGGCTTAGCTTCCGGTTCAGCTGGCGCAATTTCCTGTTCCTGCTGGTGTTGTACCTCATCTACATGGGCATTGCCAATCTGGCATACAACCTAGGGGTCTTCGCGGAGCAGAGCCGTCAGCCTGCTGCCCTGAGCGATTACCGGCAGCGCTCCTTCCGGCTGATTTACTGGGCAGCCATTATTGCCCCCTTTATTTTTGTACTGCTGAGCAGCTTCCGCTAAATTTGGGGAAAAACAAATATGGCAAAAGTAATCGTGTGTGGCGCCAACGGCCAGCTGGGCCGGGAACTGCAAGTGCTGGCTTCTCACTACCCGGAGTTTCAGTTCCTGTTCACCAGCCGCACCAATCTCGACATCACCGACGAACAGGCGGTGGCCCATTTTTTCAACCAACATCCCGCTGATTACTGCATCAATGCGGCTGCCTATACAGCGGTAGACAAAGCGGAAGAAGAAACCAAAGCCGCCACCCGCGCCAACACCCTTGCTCCCCGGCTGCTGGCCGAAGCCTGCGCCCAACAGGACATTCCGCTGCTGCACTTTTCCACCGATTACGTTTACCACAATCAGCTGAACCGCCCGCTGGTCGAAACGGACCCTACCGAGCCCAAAGGCGTGTACGCCCGCACCAAACTAGAGGGTGATCTGGCTGCCATGCAGGCACACAGCAAGACAATGGTGCTGCGCACCAGCTGGGTCTATTCTTCCTTCGGCAACAACTTTGTCAAAACCATGCTCCGCCTGGGCCGGGAACGCCCGCAGCTGCGTGTGGTGTTCGACCAGGTCGGCACTCCTACCTACGCCCGCAGCCTCGCTAGAGCCTGCCTCGGCATCCTGCAGCAGTACAAGCAAGGCGCTGTACCGCCCAGCCAGCAACAGGGGGTTTACCACTACAGCAACGAAGGCGCCTGCAGCTGGTACGATTTTGCCGTGGCCGCCCTCTCTATGCAGGGCATCAAATGCCCGGTAGAGCCCATCGAATCCAAAGACTTCCCCACCGCCGCGCCGCGACCGTTTTACAGCCTGCTCAACAAAGCCAAATTCAAGGCAGCCTTTGGCTTCAGTATCCCACACTGGCGGCACGACCTGGCTCAGATGCTGGAAGTTCACGCCAAACAAGCCACGGCCACCTAATCCGGCAAAGAAGGCACCCAAGATTTCCCCCGGCCGCAAGCCTTGCCCTGCCGAAAATTTCTGTTAATTTCACACTTCCTTTGCCCTAATCTTTAAAGAAAGAACTGCTTCATGGAATACATCATCAGTGGTATACAACAGATCGGCGTTGGCGTCAATAATGCGGATGAGGCCTGGGCATGGTACCGGCGCAACTTCGGCGCTGATGTGCCAGTATTCACCGAATGGGCAGAGGCCAACCTGATGCTGCCCTACACTGGCGGGCAGCCGCGCAGCCGTTACGCCATACTGGCGCTGAATATGCAGGGCGGAGGAGGCTTTGAAATATGGCAGTACACCTCCCGGGAGCCGCAAGCCAGCGATTTCGAAATCCGCTTAGGCGACTACGGGATTTTCGCCGCTAAAATCAAATGCCAGCGCGCCGCCCACACTTACCAGGTTTTTCAGGAAAAGGGAATACCCTGCCTAAGCAAAGTACACAAACTGGAGCAGGGGCCAGCCAACTTCTTTGCCCTCGACCCCTACGGCAACATCTTTCAGGTAGTAGAAGCCGAAGACTGGTTCCAGGACCGCAACCAGCCCACCGGAGGCGTATACGGAGCGCTCATCGGCGTGTCCAATATCGAAAATGCCCTGAAACTGTACAGCGACGTGCTGGGGTACGATCAAATTGTCTATGACAAAACTGGCACCTTCGAGCACCTGAGCGAACTGCCGGGCGGCAACATGACCGTACGCCGCATGCTGCTGCGCCACCGCAGCGAGCCAAACGGCGCCTTTGCGCCCCTCTTGGGCAGGAGTGAGCTGGAATTGGTTCAGCTACAGTCCCCCAACGGACGTATGCCGCGCAAAATCTACGACGGCAGAATGTGGGGGGACCTCGGCTTCATCCACCTGTGCTACGATGTCAAAGGGATGGATGCCCTGAAAGAAAAATGTGCCCATGCGGGCTTCCCCTTCACCGTAGACAGCGGCGGCAGCAGCTTTGACATGGGCGAGGCGGCCGGCCGATTCAGCTACATCGAGGACCCGGACGGCACCCTCATAGAATTTGTGGAAACCCATAAAGTGCCTATTGTGAAAAAGCTGGGCTGGTACCTCAACCTCAAGCAACGCCGCGCCGACAAACCCCTACCCCGCTGGATGATCAAAGCAATGGGGCTGACACGGGTCAAGGATTAACCGAGCCCAAAGCAATAATGGCATGCAACGGATCCCTTCCCTCTTCTTCGCCCCCAGCCCCCTGGGCGGCCGCGGGGTGTTTACCGCCGAAGGCGTAGCTGTTGGCTCCGTACTAGAGCTTTGCCCGGTAATCGTCCTGTCGGGAAATAACCGAGCATGGCTGGACCATAGCGAGCTGTACGATTATTACTTCCTCTGGGGCGAGTCCAATCAGCAGTACGCCATCGCCCTCGGCTACGGTTCCTTGTACAACCACAGTTTCCAGCCCAATGCGGAGTACCGGGCTGACTTTGAGCGGCAGGAGCTGCATTTTTATGCCATCCGAAAGATCGAAGCCGGCACGGAGATTACCGTAAACTACAATGGCGAGCCTGACAATGATGATAAGCTATGGTTCCCAGCACGGCGACTGGGATGATTTTAAAAAAATAGTATCTTGAGCGATAGTTTGCCCCAGAACAACAACCAAACCCTATGGATCAAGAAAATAAAGCGTTGATCGCCGAGCTCAAAGAAGCGCACCAAAGCTGTGTTCAACGCTTGTCCGCCCTAAGCGGCAGCAACGGCCTCCCGGATGGCGCCATCGAAAATGCGCTGGAAAAAGTACAGCAATTGTTCGACGATTTTCAGCACAAAGAGCTGTGGGTTCATCCTGTCAACTACCCAAGCGCCCGATTAGCTGACCTGATACTCGACCTTAAAATTGCCCCCGAAGGCGACCCACAGGCCTACCTGGACCGTACCCTCCGGCTGGTTGAGTTCCTGCGCGAGGAGGTGCTATCAAGGGCCCGCACCTGGGCGGCAGCGGCCAATATTTCAGACTGGAATATGAAAATGCTGGATGAGCTGCTCAGAATAAGGCGCTACATCCGCGATTGCAAAAACCGGCTGCGCGAGCAGGGGTTCGATATCGATCAGGATGCTGATTTGATCAGCTTGGAAGAACAGTTTGCGGAAAAACTGGCTGAATACCGGGCGCTGCTCAGAAAAAACGCGGTACAGACCGATGAATTTCACCTGGACTTGATGCAGCAAATCGGCAACCTGATCAGAAATGCCGAGGAGCCGCAGTTTTTGAAAAGAGGATACCGCAGACTCATCGACTGCATTGTGCTCTTTGTCGCTGACGCTCACGCCTGATTCCTATCTATCAACACCGCCAAATGTACGCTATGACCCGCTTATTCCTTTCTTTGTCGTTTTTAGTCTTCCTGCTTGCTCCAATCTTCGGGCAAAGCCTGTACGAGGACGCTATCCGGCTGGTGGAAAGCCGCAATGCGCTGATGAAAGATTCTTCTGCAGGCTTCCAAAACCAAAAAGAAACACTGGCGGACATGATGGCCGTCCTGCAGCACTACGACGAGGGCTACACCGACGAAGCGCTCGTCGGGTCGCGTTTGCTGGAGGTTCCGCTCCACTACGCCGACAACGAGCTGCTCTCCAATTGGCTGCCCATGGAATCCCTGAATAGGGTCAAGCCTTTGCTGCGGGACAGTCAGTTTGCAGCCAAATTTCTCCGGACGAGCGATAGCCTGAGAAGCCCGAAGCGGCAGCGCATGATCAAGCTGATGGTCGGGCCGCACTCCTCCCCCGCCGAGTACCTCTCGGTTTCCCGGACGCTGCAGGAGTATACCGTCCCACCCGTTTCGAGCAAGGTGTACCTGGAAGCAGCCGCACAAGAAAGCAACCGCAATCTCGAAGAGGGCCTGCTCAGCGCAGAAGCCCTGCTGGAAGGTTTGTTCCGGTTTGTAGTAGAACGCGCTCAGCAGGAATTGGCCATCAGCTTTATGGACCGCTTCCTGGAGGATGAAGTCCCGCCGGTCAAGATGCTTTTCCCCAATGTATTTGAGGAAGTGAAAAGCGTTGGATTCGACTACAGCCACAGCTACCTGGAGCGCATCCGTGCTTCCTTCTACGAGGACTTCCAATTGCTGAGCGTCCGCCTGCCTACCGTGCTGCTGAAAGAGGAACGCTTCGAGTCTTTACAGCGCAATCCACTGATCTACAACCTTCTGGCTACCTACTCCATTATTGGAATGTCGCAAAACGGCTTGCCCACCGATGAGATCATGGCGGTTACCCACCGCAACCTGTTCGAAAACTACCGCCAAAACGAAAAACGTCGCAACTTCACAATCGCCTCCAAAGGCAAAGGCGGAACAGACTACGCTGCCCTGAGCGACAGCGCAGCGGCTATCTACAATCAGCTAAAAGTAGTGTACAACAGGCTCAACCAAGCGGAAAACGAACTGGAGGATAAATTGGACAGCCTAGTCCGCCGGAATAGCCAACAGGCCAACCCGGCCCCCGTCCCAGCTTTTGACCGCATGTTTGAAAAAGGCTATCAGCTTTCTGCTTTGCTGGGCCAGGATCAGGATTACCCGCTGAACTTCCTGCCCCACCTGCTGCGGGGAGAACTGCATGAACAATACATCCTGGGCCTGCGGTCCGTGGAGAGCTTCGACCGGTACTTTGGAAAAGCGTATACCGAACAGGAACTGCGAGCAGCCGGCCTGGAAATTGCCCGGCAATTGTACAGCGGCAACTGGTACCAGAATCGTGGTATTGGCGACTTGCTGGAGTCTTGGCTGGAGGACTTGATACTCTACGACCGAGAACTCGATGCCTGGCACTACAGCCTGTTCCCGGAAGACACGCTGTTGAGCAGCTTGGAAGACATTCGGGAGGCGCAGCAGCGCCTGAACGAAACAATTGGCGCTGTTGAAGCAGAGTGGGGCGCGGAGCGGCTCAGCCAACAGCAAAAGCTCGCCTTCGGTGTTCTGAAGGGCATCACAGGCAACAACTTAAAATACAATGATCTGGCCCTTGACCCTCAGGTGGATATCATAATTGATCAAGAATTCAATGGCAAGGAAGCCAAGAGACGGCAGGCCACCAGCCTTTTTCTGGAAAGGGGCTGGAAAGAGCTCGAGGCTGTGGAGGAACGGCTTATCCGGCTGCACAACCGATTGCTGGCTGAGAGCGATCAGGAAGCAAAAGACAGTAGTGCGCTGGCCAAGTACCTGGAAAGTTCCATCGCCGCCCCAGCCTACCAGCGTATCCGCTGGAGCATCAAAAAGCTGCGCCGTCAGTTGCGAGGCTTGCAGACTAAAATCGATAGTGTGGACCAGCACTACGCGCTAACGGAGTGCCAGCTGCTGAAGAATGCCGAGCCCATGCTGTTCCTCACCGAGTCGCTCTCGCAGATGATGTACTGCTTGTCCGCACCGGGAGACAACCAGCGCTGGCTCTCGCTCCGGCAACTGGATACGGTTATGAACGACGATCAGCTGCGCCCTGCTTTCTTAGGCTTGCTGTACCAACGGCTGCGCACTATTAAGCAATTCCGGCAGCTATCCCCGCCGGGCCTGGCTCAGCTGGTACAGCTAACAGTAGCCGACCTGCCCAAACTAGAGCCCGTCGACAGCATGGCTTCCGCCGCAGCTGACTCTCTAGCCTTTCAGCGCAAAGCTTCCTTTGTGGTCAACACACTCAGCCGCTTGGTGGAGATCCCCATCCTGGCGGCGCCTACCGCCTCCGGCCAAACCCTTTCACTCGCGCAACGGTACCCACCGCTGCAGTACACGCCAGCGGTGGCTGGTAATGTCACCGACTTCATATACCACATCAACAACAAAAATCATCGCCGAGCAGTAGGCAGCCTGCTAGGGTTGTTCCAAAATGTGCAGAAGTTTATCACGGAGCTGCAATCCGATAAGGATGAAGTGAGTAAGACCATCCGCTTCCTCAACAAGTATGGCTTCTTCGTAGCTGGGCTGGTGGATGCCCGCAGCGGACAGGAGGTCAGCAGCCTGCTCAACAACGTCTCTGACCCGCCCGGCAGCTCCCGCTTGAAGCGGCGAGCCCCCTGCTCCATCTCCCTGAATGCCTACGTCGGAGCTTCCTTCGGTTACGAGCGCTGGGACGATCCGCAAATGGACATAAAGGAAGACTTCTGGAACCTAGCTCCTACTCTCCCGCTAGGAGCCAGCTTCAGCTTCCTGGCCGGCCCCGGGCAGCCTGCAGTATACGACGACAAAGGGGAACTGGTCAAAAAAGCCAAACGCCCTGCTTCCTTTTCCATCTTTGCTGGCATCATCGATCTCGGCAGCCTGTTCAACTACCGCTTCGAAGAGGAAGAACTGGGCAACACCGACCTGACTTTCAAGAATATGTTCAAACCAAGCCTGCAGTTTCACTACAATTTCCCCCGTTCCCCCTTCTATATCGGCACTGGTATACAGTACGGCCCGCACTACCGGGAGATCAATGAAGTGCAGGAGCCGCTGCGCTCCGTCCGGGCTTTCATCAGCGCCGGCGTGGACATACCGCTCAAAACGCTATATGTGAAATAAGTTTTTGGAGCGCAAATTTGGATAACATACCCGCCCCGTCTAAATTTGCGCTTCGGTCGAAACGATTAGCCAACGGCTATCGTTTTAGTAAGGTATACCAAATGCAGCATTCCGGCCAAAGGGGCGGGATCAGCAAGCGCCAGATTGGTGCTTAATACATCGGGGTGTAGCGCAGCTCGGTTAGCGCGCGTCGTTCGGGACGACGAGGCCG
>CAYNIT010000220.1:0-7820 GCA_964397205.1 uncultured Phaeodactylibacter sp.
GAAATAGATGGTGCCTGGCTTTTTCAATTGAAGTGGAAGCTTGGTTAAGCGTCCTGCTTTGGGTTGGAGCGGCTGAATGGTATGCTCATGGCTTTTTTATAGTCCAACAATCCAAAGGTTCACGAATTTTGGGCCGTTTTTTCAGTGGTATGCTATAGAACTAGCGCTGATAATAGATGTTTGGTGGCCTGTATGTAATTTAGAGGTTGAACATAGAGTAGGGGAAGAGCGGTTATAACGGTATGATAGAACTTGGCAACAGTGCAGAAGAGTTGAGCGATAAGCGAGCATCCGGGGCACCGCCTAAGAAAGGGGGAGACTCCATTACCCGCCCCAAATCCCTGGAAAGAATTGTGAAAGAGCAAATCGAGGAGAGTGTGGAGGAGTACCGCCGCAGCAACAAGGCGCTCTTCCTTTCCGCGCTCACAGCGGGTCTCGATCTGGGCTTCAGCCTGCTTGTGATTGGCGTTCTCTACACGATGTTTCGGGAGAAATTGTCAGTGGAGGCGATGCAAGTGGTGCTGGCAATGGCATATCCGATCGGGTTCATCTTTGTCATCTTGGGGCGTTCTGCTTTGTTTACTGAACACACCACCCTGGCGGTTTTGCCGGTGCTCAACGGCCGAGAGTCCATCGGAAGTTTAGCGCGTCTGTGGGGGATCATCTATTTCGGCAATATTCTGGGCGGCTATATTATCGGGGCAGCCATTGCCTTCACCGGCCCGCGCCTCGGCCTTGTCAGTTACGATGCCTTGGGCGACATCGCTAAACATCTGACGGACTATTCTGCACCGCTTATACTGGTAAGTGCTATACTAGCGGGCTGGCTGATGGGGTTGGTCTCTTGGTTAGCGACCTCTTCTAAGGAGACCATCGCTCGAATCTTCATTGTCATCATCGTGACTGGGGTGATCGGCCTGGGCGGGCTGCACCACAGCATTGTCGGGTCCACTGAAATGTTCGCTGGAATGTTAGCCTCTGATGCCATCGGTTTCAAGGATTACCTGGTTACTCAGCTCTGGGCTACGGTGGGCAATATCATTGGCGGCGTTTTCTTTGTATCCATACTCAAGTACCAGGTGGCCGTAGCTCAGGATTGATTGGCATGTGTACTGGTATTGAAATAAGCAAGAGGATGGAACTCGCAGCTCAATAAAATTTTATAGCCTCTCCACCGAGCGGGTCAAAGCTGTTGGTGATATCAAGGCTTGCGCCCTTACTTATGATGAGTGCGCGTTCGATAAGGTTTTCGAGTTCTCGGATGTTGCCGGGGAAATGGTAGTTGTAGAGTAAATCCATGCTCTCCGGGGTCACCGTTTTGGGCGATGATTTTCTGTCAACCGTATGTTTGCGGATAAAGTGCTGTACCAGCAGCGGAATATCCTCCGGGCGCTCCCGCAGCGGCAGATTCACCATGGGGAAGACACTGAGGCGATAGTACAGGTCTTTTCTGAACGCCCCGTTTTCCGTCATCTTTCGTAAGTCGCGATTGGTAGCCGCTACAATGCGGACATTGCACCGTAGGGTTTGCGTGCCTCCTACCCGTTCAAATTCGCCCTCCTGCAGCACCCTTAACAACTTATGTTGAACATTGAGCGGCATTTCTCCGATTTCGTCCAGAAAAAGCGTACCGCCATCGGCTTGCTCAAATTTTCCGATATGCTGCTGGTGAGCTCCGGTAAAAGCGCCCTTTTCGTGCCCGAACATACTGCTCTCGAAAAGGTGATGTGGAATAGCAGCACAATTGACTTTCACTAGAGGATGCCTGGCACGCGGGCTGCTTTCGTGGATCACCTTTGCCAGCAGTTCTTTCCCAGTACCGGTCTCGCCGCTTATCAGCACGGTCGACTCAGTGCGGGCTACCATTTCAGCCCGACGCAGCAGTTCGAGGTAGCGGCCGCTGGCCGTTTGCAAGTAGGGAAAAGGGGAGAGGCTCTCAATGGGCTGGCTCAGGTCTAATGGCTTAGTGTTGTCCAGCCGGATTGGTTTTCTTCCTGGCCATTGAGCTTTCGATAGGGCTTCAAGCTGGCCCAGCAGTATGTTGGATGGCTGCCCATCTACCCCCGTGTGGCCGGATAGCAAGCCTTCATAGGAGTTCCCGGAAGCCTCCCAGGCAATCGTTTCTTCAAAGCGCTTGCCCGTCTGCCATGTTGTTTTCAGCTTATCTTGGAGGGCTTGGCTGGTGGCCTTGGAAAACTTACGCTGCACGATCCGCCGCAGTTCAGCTCTGCGAAACCAATAAAACCCCGGCTGCAGGCCAAACAGCTCTAAAATCCGGCCGCCCCCGATGGTGCAGGAATTGCTCAGCAAGTTGATTTCCCAAAACAGCGTGTTGTTGAAAGCGGCAGTGGACTGCACCAGCGTATCCAAATAGCTGTTGCTGCCTGGCAAATCAGCGGATGCAAAGGCTAAGCCCCCCCTTAAAGACAGCCAACGTAGGTTGACTGGAAAAACCAAACCGCTCCTGTGCTTTACCTCAGCGTCCCAATAAAGGAGGCTTTCCTGCTGCGTCTTTTGCCAGATTTTTTGAAAATCCGAGGGTTGGATATTGGGCAAAAAGTCGGAAAGGGCAGGCAAATTACCTTCCCCGGATTCGAACCGGAAAAAACGGCTGAAACTTCTTACCGTACCCTTGTCATCCACTACCAGGCAAGGAGCGTCCGTAGTGGCTAGCTTGCTTTCAAGATAGCGCAGGCTTTCTTTCCAATTGTGTTTTTCTGGCATTTGCGTGCAATTCTATGGTAAGCTTAGGAGCTGCTCCGAAAAGGCCGGTCTCATCCCACTTGGTGTTGGAAAATAGTTGTTTCAACGGTCCGGGGACGGGGCTGCTGATGAGCATAGCTCTTTCCCTTTCGTTTTGTAAAAACGATGGCAATGATAGGAATAAGGAGGATTGGAAGTGGACGCAAGCCGAAGTTGTTTGGCTCCAATCGGGAGAGCAGCGGGAGGCTCAGCAACGATTCCGTCTTAATGGCAGGCTCAACTATTCTTTTTGGAGCTCTGTATACTGTGCCATAGCCTTGCGGGGAGAAAGGCCGTAATGTTGCTTGAAGCGCCTTGCAAAATGGCTCTGGTTGGAATAGCCGACCCGGTGGGCGATTTCTCCTACGGAAAGCTCTCCTTCCATCAGTAAATACTTGGCAGCTTCCATGCGTTCCCGTTGCAAGTACTTGTAGATGGTGGTGCCGTATACCTCTTTGAAGCCTTGTTTTAATTTCTGCTGATTGATGCCGCTTCTCCGGGACAGCTCGGGAATGGTAGGGGCTTCTGACAGCTCGTCAACCAATAGGCGGCGGGCTTCGCGAATTTTTTCCAGCTCTGGCCGTTTGAGTGTTTTCGAGGAGCGATTAGGGGCTGTACGTTCTGCAAACTGTTTCAGCTGCAGGGAGAGCAGTTCTATGGCCTTAGCTTCGCTGAAGGAGCTCCTGACCAATCCACGGTATGGATTGTCCGACAGCTGCTGAATGCAATCTGAGATAGCGATGCTGTAGTCCGTTTCGTATAAAAAGAATTCCCGGCTGTTCACATCTTCAAAGGCGCGGGCCAGACGGTCTGGCATTTCTTCGATCTTACAGTCCGACCTTTGTATGTACTCGCCGCGGACTATCTGAAGGTCGGTATACAGGATGGGTTGACCTTCCGGGAAGTAATAAGCCTCCCGGGTTTTGCCGGGGCTGGAAGTGATAGACCCGTGGAACGGCTGTAGTTGGTAGGTCGTGTCTTGCTTGCCCAAAGAATGGCGGAATTGGCCAGCGGCGCAAAAGTGGAAATGCAGCGGGTGGGGCCCGCCGTTTTCAACGACCATCTTCATCGCTTGCCGGAAGTGGGCATCGATCAAAAGCAGGCTGATGCCATCGCGAAAGCTGTAGGATTTGAGGTAGCCCTTGCCCACTTCCGCAGGCAGTTCGAGGAAGTACTCCTGACAATCCTGTTGCAGTTCCCCCCGAAATTCATGGGCAGCCTTTTCCAACCAATTTTTTACATCATAGCCTTGAAAACGGATTTGCATGTGTGCTGGAATGGTTCTGTTCTTCAACACAAAAAAGGCCTTCTGATGTTCGTTTGGACAATAAAAGGAACGCCAAGGGCCCGTTCAGCGTACCCTTGATTCGACCAACTTACCGTATGTTGCTTCCTACCGATTGATGACGTTTTTGAAGCGCGGGCGGCGCGGCTGTTCCTCTCCCCGTTCCGCTTTCTTCTTTTCTTCAAATTGGGAATAGTTGCCCTCAAAGAAAACGGGCTGCTCGTCGTACTCAAAGGATAGGATGTGCGTCGCCAGCCGGTCGATGAACCAGCGGTCGTGGGAAATGACCAAGACGCAGCCAGCAAAGTTCTCCAGCGCATCTTCCAGCGCCCGGAGGGTGTTGACATCGATGTCGTTGGTCGGCTCATCCAGCAGGAGTACGTTGCCGCCCTCCTTCAGCGTCATCGCCAGGTGGACCCGGTTGCGCTCTCCGCCGGACAGCACGCCCAGCTTCTTTTGTTGATCCTGGCCAGTGAAGTTGAACCGGCTGATGTAAGCGCGAGCATTGAGGACGTGGTTGCCGATTTCCAAGTTTTCATTGCCCTGAGAAATGGCTTCGTATACGGTCTTTTCTCCGTCCTGCAATTGCTCGTGGCTTTGGTCGACATAGGAAAGGTCGACGGTGTCGCCTATGATGACCTCGCCTTCATCCGGCTGCTCCTGGCCCATGATGATGCGGAACATGGTAGACTTGCCCACTCCGTTCGGCCCGATAATGCCCACGATGGCATTTTTGGGAATGTCCAGGTCGAAGTTTTCGAACAGGGTGCGCTCCCCGTACCGTTTAGTCACGCCTTTCAGTTCGATGACTTTATCTCCGAGGCGGCGCCCGGGCGGGATGTATAGCTCAAGTTTCGCTTCCCGTTCTTTGCCCCCTTCACCGGCCAGCTTTTCGTAGGCGTTCAAGCGGGCTTTGCCTTTAGCCTGCCGGGCTTTCGGCGCCATTTTAATCCAGTCCAGCTCCCGCTGCAGGGTTTTGCGGCGTTTGCTTTCTGCTTTTTCTTCCTGCTCCAGCCGGCGGGATTTCTGTTCCAACCAAGAGGAGTAATTACCCTGCCATGGAATGCCCTCGCCGCGGTCGAGTTCCAGTATCCAGCCCGCCACATTATCTAGGAAGTAGCGGTCGTGGGTAACGGCGATGACCGTGCCCGGGAAGTTTTGCAGGTACTGCTCCAGCCAATCGACCGACTCGGCGTCGAGGTGGTTGGTGGGCTCGTCGAGCAGCAGAATATCCGGGTTGCTCAGCAGCAGGCGCGCTAGGGCGACCCGGCGGCGCTCTCCACCCGAGAGCACTTCCACCGGCGCATCGTCGGGCGGGCAACGCAGCGCCGAAAGGGCAGTATCGATCCGGTTATCCAATTCCCAGGCGTTGTGGTGCTCCAGTTTTTCCATCATTTCCCCCTGCTGCTCGATGAGCTTGTTCATTTCATCATCGCTCATGGGCTCTGAAAACTTGAGGTTGATTTCCTCATAGGCTTTGAGCAGGTCGACGATATCCTGGACACCCTCTTCAACGATTTCCCGCACCTTCTTCCCGGCATCTAGCTCCGGTTCCTGATCGAGCAGGCCGATTTTGTAGCTGCCGTCGAAGTGGATTTTGCCCTCGTAGTTGTCTTCCTGCCCGGCGATGATCTTGAGCAGGGTGGATTTCCCGGCACCGTTGAGCCCGAGCACGCCTATCTTAGCGCCGTAGAAAAAGCTGAGCCATATGTTGTTCAGCACTTGTTTGTTCGGTGGGTAGGTCTTAGAAACCCCCTCCATGGAAAATATGATTTTCTGGTCGGACATAGGCGATTAATTTAGCGTGCAAAGATAGGGGATTGCTGGTGGAATGTGGGGATTAAAGATGCGTTTTTGCGATGCCTATCTGTATCCGGCAGGTAAGCAGGCAATTCCTTGGCTTGGGCCTGCCCTTATTTCTTGTTTCACCTCACCATTTTCACCGAATTCACGTGGCCCTCCCAGTCGTATTCCTTCAGCGGGTTGTCCGGGTCAGTGATCCACTTGCCATCGACGATGAATTTGTAGTGGTGTTTGCCGCCGGTCAGGGGGAGCCGGACGACCCAGGCATTGCCCTCGCGGTGCATCCGCAGGGCATCCTGTGCCCAATTGGTGAAAGAGCCGGCTAGCAGCACTTTCTCCGCTGTTTCGTGCCCCGGCAGGAGGAAGGTAGTTTCTTTTTTGATCTCGTATACCGAATTCAGCGTACGGTAGCGGTTGGTGACGGCCTGCGGGTTATTGGGGGCGTGCATCCATTCGCCATCTACGATGAATTTATATTCGTAGCGGCCCGCTTCCAGGTTCAGGCGCAATTCCCATCCGTCTTCTACCTTGTTCATCTCGAAGCTTTCCTCGTCCCAGCCGTTGAAGCTGCCGGTAAGCAGCACCTGCTCTGCCTCTGCAAAGCCCGGCAGGAAGAAACGGGCGTTGCCGTCGCTGGACGGTTGTACGGTAAACAAATCGTGGTTGTAGGCTTCATCCCACAGCCTGTTGCCTTGTATGACCTTGGACTTGTCCTTCACCTTATCCGAGGGCTCCGCCCAGTACGCGCCATTGACGACGAACTTGAATTCCCACTTAAAAGCATCATCGAAATCCGCTATGGGTTTGCGGAGCTGATAGCGCCCGGGCCCTACCTTTTTCATGTGCCACTCTTGGCGCGACCAGTTGTTGAAATCGCCCGCTACGGCTACCTCGTACACGTTGAGGTCGTCAAACTCCACCCGCTTGCCGTTTTTAGTAGCTTCCTCGAAGTAGCGCAAATCAAATTCGAACACTACCTCGTCCCCTTCGAAGAAGTAGGAGCGGTAGGGGCTGCCATCCTGTGCCGACAGTGCGCCAAGGCAGCAGAATAATGGAATTAGTATAAGCGGTATATGTTTCATGCCTGTTGTGCTTATGGGCGGTGCCACTGTAAGAAATACAATTTTTCCTTCTTGTAGTTGATGATGGTCCGCCTTACGCAGAGAAACTCATAGCCCAGCAACCCATCTAGTTTGGTTTGGAAGGCCCGGTTGAGGTCATCCATATTGGTCAGCAGCGTCTTCATGCCCGAGCAGCGTTGGTTTTTTGCGCGAAAGCGGTACAGTTTGCCCGCGAGTACTTCGGTTTCTTCGGCGCCGTTCATGCCATTCAGCACTACCCGGCGGCTGATTTTGAATTGGTCCAGGACCCGGCGTTTGACTTCCCGGTCCAGCAAGTTGAGTTCCGCTCCAGAGTCTAAGCCAAAGGCTACCCGATGGCCGTTCACTTTTCCATTGACGACTACGACGTGGCGGCGCAGCTCAAAGTTAAGGCTGTCCACGGGCTCTTCGGCGATTGCCAGGGTGTCCAGCCGTTCGCCCCGCCGGTCTGTCCGGGTCAGGATGATCTGCCGGAGCTGGAAATCGATCAGCAGCTCAAAGTCCCGCAGCAGCTGGTAGCCGATCAGCCCGAGCAGGCGTATGTTTTTCTTCCGCTCAATGTGGTTCAGGTCGATAAGGTCAGCGTTCACCCTCTTAAAAGTTAGGCTGTCCCAGTGAAAGCGTTGTATGCGCCGGCTACGGACTTCCCGCACATCACCGGTAGCTCCCACCGATACGGTTCCTGATTTTTGGATGCCTCCCTGGAAGTGCCGGGTATTGAGTATCAAATCGCTCGAGCCCGTATCGATGATGAAGTTGCCTGTTTGATCTTCTACCTTTGCCTGCACGACAATCAGCCTGCCCGCAAGCCGGAAAGGGACTCGGAGGGTGTATGGTGAAAGGGGAACCCCTTGCACAAACTCGGGAGGAGCTACGAGCCGCTTCGCCTG
>CAYNIT010000221.1:0-7774 GCA_964397205.1 uncultured Phaeodactylibacter sp.
GTTTGCTCATTCAGCTGGCTATGAATATATAAGACCCGGAAACTATCAAACCCATTATTTTGCCCTATAATTTATATTATGTTAAATAAACTCTGCGCGAGCTATATATTTTGCAGTTCTGCAGTTTTGCGGTTTTACCCTAAGGATGCCACTTCGCTCCGCCTTCAGGTCAGGCATTTTGCGGTTTTATTTGCTTGCCCCTTTAGGGGCAGAACGTAGGTAGCATAACAAAAGCAATGATGCCTTCCCGTGCCGTAGGTACGGAACAAGAAGGAGCGTGCATTTGATATCAAACAGGGTTCGCTTCCGATCAACGCAGGAACGCCAGTTTAGCGTCGCGGTATTTGCTTTCCCGCAGTTTTTCCCGCATGCCCTGTACGGTATTGCGCGGGCCGTTGTCCACTACGAGGTTGACGAGCCAGGCGGGGATGCTGCCCCCGGGGTCGGAGTGCAGGCGGTAGGTCATTTGCACCTGCTTTTCGGACAGTGGCTGCAGTTCGTAGTGTATGCTAAGCTCGGAGATGCGCACCAGCCCTTCTTCCTCCGGGCGGTAATCAGGCAAGCCTTTGACATCGATATAGACGGTGCGGCTGTCGGGGTCCTGCCGCAGGCTGCTCCGGGCAATGAAGTCGCGGTCGCTCATAGGCCAGGGGAAATCGAGGCGACAGTAGTACAAGCTAGACGTATTGGAGGCAGGCTTGAGACGCCTGGCGTTGGTACACTTGTAAATCCAATCTTTGTATACCGGTACATCCTTGAGCAAGCTGACTACGCTGTGCAGGGAGGCGGAGAGCGTCGTCACGATTTTGATCTCTTTGATATCGGAGCCGGCGGCATCCCGAATGTAGACCCTAAGGTTGTCCGATTGGCGGGTCAGCTCCCATTCATTGCTCTGGGCTTGCAGTTGGCCAAAGAAAAGCCACAAAATACTGAAAACAAAAACTTTAAAGGTGTAGGATGGATTTATCATGGTAAATGATTACGGTAAATAAACGCTTGAATACTGGACGGGTTGCCGGACATTATTACTTTTGTGCTCGCAAGCCAATCCTGCCACTCCCGGCTCATTCAATCAGCAGTTTCTTTTCGCTGGCTTATACCCGGAAAGAAGCCGCTCAATCAAAGGCATTATGCGACAGTACCACGATTTGCTACAGCACATTCTAGACCACGGCATCCGTAAAGATGACCGTACCGGTACCGGTACCATCAGCGTATTTGGTTATCAGATGCGCATGGATTTGCAGGAAGGGTTTCCTTTGTTGACCACCAAAAAGGTACACTACAAGTCTATTATACACGAGCTGTTGTGGTTTCTGCGGGGCGAAACCAACATCCGCTACCTGGTACAGCATGGTGTTAAAATTTGGAATGAGTGGCCCTTTCAGCATTACCTGGAAGCGAACGGGCTTTCGGAGCGTTTCCCCAAGCATTCGGATGCCTGGAAAGCGGAGATGAAACGCTTTGTGCAGCGTATTAAAGAGGAGGAGGCTTTCGCCAAACAGTGGGGAGAGCTCGGCCCGGTGTACGGCCGGCAGTGGCGGGATTTTGAAGGGGTAGATCAAATTGCTGCGGTCGTAGAGCAAATCAAGGCTAAGCCGGACTCGCGGCGGCATATCGTCTCGGCCTGGAATCCCAGAGAAATTCCTGAAATGGCAAAATCTGGCCTGCCGCCTTGCCATGTGCTGTTTCAGTTTTACGTGGCGGAGGGCAAACTATCTTGCCAGCTCTATCAGCGCAGCGCTGATGTTTTCCTGGGGGTCCCCTTCAATATTGCTTCTTATGCCTTGCTAACCATGATGGTTGCACAAGTCTGCGGCTTAGCACCCGGGCAGTTCATACACACCTTCGGAGATGTACACCTGTACCTCAATCATACGGAACAAGCTCAACTGCAGTTGTCGCGCAGCCTTCGCCCCCTGCCAGTTATGAAGCTCCGTCCGGACGTAAAGCGTTTGGAAGATTTCCAGTACGAGGACTTCACTTTGGAGGGCTATAACCCCCATCCGGCCATCCGGGCTCAGGTAGCGGTCTGAGTAGTGTTGGATCTAAGAGGGTATTTAAAAATTTAAATTTGTTCATATGCTGGCATGGGCAATAAAAATTGGGGCAAAAGCGCTCCGGTTCCATTTTGAACTTTGCAATGATTTCAGGGGGTTACGGGCTCTATTTAGATTGCATCTAAATAAATGGAGGTTTCTGCATTTTAATTGTTAAAAAGGGTGCAACGGTTCTATATTTGTCTTGACAATGGAATGACAGAACGCAATTGTCAATTAACACTAAAATTGAGGATCACAGAGATGATATATAAGCAGTTGATAAGCCGAGTTTTATTGCTTCTCGTGTTTGCGCTCTCTGCCAGTCTGGTCGTGGCGCAGGAAGAAGCCAATGCAGAAGCAGAAGGTTCTGCTGCGGAAGCAGAAGCCAGCGCCGAAGGCGGAGCAGGTACTGCCAATATCGAAGAAGGCAAGACCTTATTCCGCAACTACTGCGCTACCTGCCACGCCAAGAATATGAAAGACGACCTCACCGGCCCGGCATTGGGCGGCGTTCAAGAACGCTGGGCAGAATACCCTGAAGAGGACCTCTACCGTTGGATCCGGCAGTCGCAAGCCATGATTGAGGAAGGGCACCCTCGCGCTGTGGAGCTGTGGGAAGAGTGGGGGCCAACCGTCATGAACAACTTCCTGAATCTCAGCGATCAGGAGATTGCTAATATTCTTGGGTACATCGACGCAGTGCACACCGGCAAGATCGGTGGTAAAAAGAAGCAGGAAGCAGGAGAAGAAGTGGCCGTTGTCCAGGAAAAACCCAACAACACGCCGCTCTTCATCGCCCTGGCGGTTATCCTGGGTATCCTGGCTATTGTGCTGGCGCGTATCGTTTCCAACCTCAACTACATGCTGCAGGTGAAGGAAGGCGATCAAACTGCCCGCCGCAAGTCTCTGGTTGAAATTCTGACCAGCAAGGGCTTGATTGCTTTTGTCATCTTCGCGCTGGTGGTGTTGGGTGGCTACACTACAGTGAACAACGCCATCATGCTGGGCCGTCAGCAAGGCTATTCACCGGAGCAGCCGATTAAGTTTTCTCACCAGACCCACGCTGGCCTGCAGAAAATCGACTGCCAGTACTGCCACGATGGGGCACGCCGCTCCAAACACTCCGTCATTCCAGCTGCCAACACCTGCATGAACTGCCACCGCGCCATAAAAGTGGGTTCCAAGTATGGTACAGCGGAGCTGACTAAAATCTACGCTTCGCTCGGATACGACCCGAGTTCCGATACCTACATCGAGGACTACGAAGACATGAGCCGGGAGGAGATAGAAGAAGTTTACAAAAAATGGATTGCTGACACCTACGTCAAGGAAAACGGTTCGCTCGACAGCGATGGCGAAGAGCTGATCGAAGAGCAGTGGGAAGGCATCGTTACCTCTCTGACCAACGAAACGAAGCAAAAAATCCAAGGGCCCATCGAGTGGGTGCGTATCCACAACCTGCCGGATCACGTCTACTTCAACCACGCTCAGCACGTTAGTGTAGGAAAGGTAGAATGCCAGACCTGCCACGGTCCCATGGAGCAGATGGAAGTCGCACGGCAACACTCTCCTCTGTCTATGGGCTGGTGCATCAACTGCCACCGTCAGACAAAAGTGCAGTTTGAGGACAACGAATACTACAAATCTTACAGTAAATACCACGAAGAAATTGCCAGCGGAGAACGCGAAAAGGTTACGGTAGAGGACATCGGCGGCTTGGAATGCCAGAAGTGCCACTACTAGATCTGATTTGTGTCGAACCTGAAAAAAGTTGAAATGAAGCAAAAAAATAAAGGAGTTTGGATTGGTGTAGAGCAACTGCAAAATGATCCAAACTACCAAGAAACAAGCAAAAACGAATTCGTAGAGCTTCCGGTTGTTGGTGAACTTTCTCAAGAAAAAACGCTGGATACCAGCGCCAACCGCCGCGATTTTTTGAAATACCTCGGTTTCGGTATCGGTGCAGCAACGCTGGCGGCAGGCTGCGACATTCCGGTCAAGCGGGCAATACCTTATGTGGTAAAACCGGACGAAATCGTGCCGGGCGTAGCGACTTACTACGCTTCCAGCTTCGTACACGGCGGAGACTACTGCCCGGTGCTCGTCAAAACCCGCGAAGGGCGCCCCATTAAGATTGAAGGCAATAGCTTGTCAAGCATCACCAAAGGGGGGACGAGCGCCCGCGCGCAAGCCAGCGTGCTCAACTTGTACGATACCAGCCGCTTCGACGGGCCCTACCGCGTGAAAGAAGGCAAAGTGCAACGCTCTGCCGACCGCAATGAAACGGGGCCAAGCTGGGCCGAAATAGACGAAGAAATCAAGGGAAAACTGTCGGCTTCCTCCAACATCCGCATCGTAGGGCACACCATTCTGGGCGCTACGACCAAAAAAGCGATCGAGGATTTCAAAGCAGCCTACCCCAATACAGAGGTAGTCATGTACGACCCGGTTTCCAGCTCTGCTATCCTAGAGGCCAACGAAGAAAGCTTCGGGCAGCCGGTCGTTCCGTCCTACCACTTTGATAAGGCGCAGGTAATCTTAAGCTTCGATGCTGACTTTTTAGGCACCTGGATCTCCCCGGTAGAGTACGCTCGTCAGTACGCAGAAAACCGCCGGATAAAAGCTCCCAACAAAGGGGCCTCCCTCTCCCGCCACATTCAGGTGGAGAGCCACATGAGCCTGACCGGCTCTAATGCCGACAACCGCATTATGGTAAAACCCTCCGAGCAGGGAGCAGCTATTGTAGCTTTATACAATGCATTGGCTGCAAAGACAGGCCAAGCTAGCGTCAGCGGCCCTAAGCTGGATGGCGACAAAGCCCGAAAGATTCAGAAAGTAGCGGATGAGCTGTACCGCCATCAGGGGCGTTCTCTGGTGGTTGCCGGCTCCAACAATAAAGGCGAGCAAATCCTGATCAACGCGATCAACGATATGCTCGGCAACTACGGCAACACGCTGGAGTTCGACAACGCCTCCATGCAACGGCAAGGCCGCGATCAGTCGGTGCGCAGCCTGGTCCGCCAGATGAACGCCGGGCAGGTGGATGCACTTTTTGTCATGGACGGTGCCAACCCAGCATTCGAATTGCCCAACGCTCCTCAGTTCCGCGAGGCTGCTAAAAAGGTTGGCCTGAAGGTATCCTTCTCTATGTTGCCAAACGAAACGGTTGACATCTGCGACTACGTCACGCCCACGCACCACTTCCTGGAAAGCTGGGGGGATGCAGAACCCAAGCGCGGGCACTACACGCTAATACAGCCGGCGATCGCTCCGATTTTTGCCAGCATTGGCCGTCCGGGCACGCGCCAGGCAGAAGAGAGCTTGCTGCGCTGGGCAGATTACGGGCTGGCCAAAGCAGACGTAGACGGCGACGGCGCCGAAGAGGTGTCGGATTCCCTGACAGCGCCCAGCAAGCAAGAAACGACCGATCCGTACTACGAAAAACTCAATGCCGACGCGGGCGGCTATTACTACGAGTACTTGCGGCAAAACTGGAAGCAGCAGTTTTTCCCGCAGCAAAGCAACTTTGCTACCTTCCGGGCATTCTGGGATAGCTGCCTGCACGATGGCGTTTTTGAAGCTCCCCAAGCCAGCATTCAGCTTGCCTTTTCCGGCAACGTAAATGCGGCTGCTCGCTCTGTCCGCCAACCTTCTAATGCTGAACTGGAAATTTCCTTCTTCGAAACGGTCAACATGGGAGGCGGCACCTACGCCAATAACCCATGGCTGCAGGAAATGCCGGACCCCATCAACCGTTGCGTCTGGGGCAACTACCTCGCCATTCCAGTCGGTTGGGACGGAGGCAACGAATTTACTGCCTTTAAGGGCTTGAACCCGGATGAAATCAAGGGCAAAGCTGATAAGGTAGAGGTGACCGTTGGCGGTACTGCGCAGACCTGCACCGTCGTCCGGCAATTCGGCCAAATGCAGGGCACCCTCTCTATTGCTTTAGGCTACGGCCGTACCAATACAGGTATCATGGGCCGCGCCGTTGGCAATGATGTCGGGGTGAACATTTACCCCTGGCTGTCTTACGATGATAATGGCAATGTGCAGTACTACGCTTCTGTAGACTCCGTATCGGATAAAGTCGGCACTGAAGACAGGTTCGCCTGCGTACAGTACCACCACTCTATGGGGCTGACTGGCGAAGACCCGGATACCGGCGAAGAGATCAATGTGGATGAAAAGACGGTGATGACGCTTGGCTCTGGCTTCCAGGGCGGCTTAACCGACCGTTCCATCATCTACCAGGGGCATCAGGATGAGCTGGGCGAACTGGTAGAACACATTGAGGAAAAGCGGGCGGAAGCGCAGAAGCTCAACAGCCATACTTTGTATCCCTACGATGAGTACAAAGAGAACGTGTATGAGCAAGGGCATCACTGGGCGATGCACATTGATCTGAATGCCTGCATCGGCTGTGGCGCTTGCCAGGTAGCTTGCGTTGCGGAAAACAACGTGCCGGTAGTCGGTAAAACCGAGGTGGCGCGCCACCACGAGATGACCTGGCTGCGGATTGACCGCTACTTCTACGGCGATTACGAAAACCCGAATGTGGTTTATCAGCCGATGATGTGCCAGCACTGCGATAATGCACCCTGTGAAAATGTTTGTCCGGTAGCTGCTACCAACCACAGCTCAGAGGGCCTGAATCAGATGACCTACAACCGCTGTATCGGAACCCGCTACTGCGCCAACAATTGCCCGTACAAGGTGCGCCGTTTCAACTGGCTGGATTTCACAACCGCCGACTTGTTCGGCGCCAACGAGTACAGCGTGAACGATGAGGAAACCATTCCCTACGGCGCGGACAACTTGACACGTATGGTGCTCAACCCGGATGTGACCGTTCGTTCACGCGGTGTGATCGAAAAGTGCAGCTTCTGTGTGCAGCGCATTCAGGAGGGCAAACTGACCGCAAAGCGCGAAAAGCGGCAATTGCGGGATGAAGATGTCAAGACCGCCTGCCAGACCGCTTGTCCAACCGGAGCCATTGTATTCGGTGATGGCAACAACAAGGAAGGCTTGGTGGCAGAGCGCATGGAAAACCCGCTGAACTACCTGGTGCTGGAAGAAACCAACACCCGTTCAGCGGTGCGTTACCAGGCGCGGGTCAACAACAAGGATGAAGAACTCGATGCATAAAGCTGGGGGGGCAACTGCCCCCTAAGCTGCTGTAAAATTGTATAACATTAACGACTCTATTCATAATGAGTGCAGTAGTATCTCCAATTCGCGAACCATTAGTACAGGGCGGTAAGACTTACCACCAGATTACAGAGGACATTTGTTCGCCCACGGAGCGCACCCCGAGTGCTGCCTGGGTATTGGCCTTCATCGTAGCGGTAAGTGGTTTAGCGCTATTCGTCTTCGGCGTAGCCTGGACGGTCTGGCAGGGCATCGGCACCTGGGACCTGAACCGCACCATCGGCTGGGGCTGGGACATCACCAACTTCGTCTGGTGGGTGGGTATTGGCCACGCCGGCACCCTGATTTCAGCCATCTTATTGCTGTTTCGCCAAAAATGGCGTACCGGGGTAAACCGGGCTGCAGAGGCGATGACGATCTTCGCGGTGATCTGCGCCGGGCAGTTCCCCCTCATCCACATGGGCCGCATCTGGCTGGCTTTTTTCATATTTCCTTATCCCAACACCCGGGGGCCGCTGTGGGTAAACTTTAACTCGCCGCTGCTGTGGGACGTTTTTGCGATCTCCACCTACTTCACCGTG
>CAYNIT010000222.1:0-7644 GCA_964397205.1 uncultured Phaeodactylibacter sp.
ATTTACCGCCAAACCAGCGGCAGGTAGGCAGGTAAGAGGGCAATACTTTTTTTTCGAACCGGCGCCGTGCAGTGTAATTGTCGAAAAAGCTGTCCCACATTACATCCGCTTCCACTTCGGGCACCACCCGCTCCTTGGGCAGAGCCTCCTGTTCTTCTTGCTTTTCCATCAGGAACCAGTAGTAGCCATAGGGGCCGATCGTAAACTTGTAGGGCTCTTCCCCGATGGCGAAGAACTTGTTCTGGCTGAATATCTCCGTCGGTTGTATGCCCTCGTACGCTTGCAGGTCCAGCTCTACTGCCTGCGAGAATTTGGACAGATTGGCGACCACCAGGATGCTTTCCCCTTCGTGAGACCTTAAAAAGGACAGGACCTTCGAGTTGGCGGAATCCAAGAATTCAATGCTGCCGTGGCTGAAGGCCCGGAGCCGTTTGCGCATGCTGATGATGTTTTTCATCCACCACAGCAGAGAAGAAGAGTTGCGGTCCTGAATTTCCACATTGACGGCCTCGTAGCGGTACATAGGGTCGCGGATCACCGGCAGGAAGAGCTTTTGGGGGTTGGCGTTGGAAAAACCTGCATTGCGGTCGGCATTCCACTGCATGGGAGTGCGCACGCCGTTGCGGTCGCCCAGGTAGATGTTGTCGCCCATTCCGATCTCATCTCCGTAGTAGAGGACCGGGGTGCCGGGCAGGCTGAACAGCAGGCTGTTCAGCAGTTCGATCTTGCGGCGGTCATTATTCAGCAATGGCGCCAGCCGCCGGCGGATGCCCTCGTTGATCTTCGCGCCGTGGTCCTGGGCGAATACTTTGTATAGGTAATCCCGCTCCTCCTCCGTCACCATCGAGAGCATGAGGTCATCGTGGTTGCGCAGGAAAAGGGCCCACTGGCAGTTGTCGGGCACCGGGGGGGTCTGCTCCAGGATGTCGATAATCGGGTAGCGGTCTTCGGTCTGCAAAGCCATGTAGAGGCGCGGCATGAGGGGGAAGTGGTAATTCATGTGGCATTCGTCGCCTTCCCCGAAGTACTCGGCAGCCTCTTCGGGCCAGAGGTTGGTTTCCGCCAGGAGTATTTTACCCGGGTGTTTGCGGTCTACATAGCTGCGCAGTTGCCGAAGATAGTCGTGCACCTGCGGCAGGTTTTGGCAGTCGGTGCCTTCTTCTTGAAAGAGGAAGATGACCGAAGTCAAGCGTATGCCGTCTACTCCCAGTTCGTACCAGAAGTCGATTACCCGGCGCATCTCCTCTCGCACCCGCTCGTTTTCGTAGTTCAGGTCAGCCTGATGGCTGTAGAAGCGATGCCAGTAGTAGGCTTTGGCTACGTTGTCCCACTCCCAGTTGGAGTTTTCGTAATCACTGAATATGATTTCTGCATCGCTGTATTTCTCCGGGCTATTGCTCCAGACATAAAACTCGCGCTCCGGCGACCCCTCCGGCGCGCGCCGCGCCCGCTGGAACCACTCGTGGCTGGTGGAGGTGTGGTTCATGATCAAGTCGATGATCACGCGCAGGCCTCTTTTCTGAGCTTCTTGGAGAAAATCCTTGAAATCCTCCAGCTTGCCAAAATTAGGATGCACGCTCTTGAAGTCAGATACATCGTAGCCATCGTCCTTGAGCGGAGACTTGTAGAAGGGCAGCAGAGAGATGCCGGACACGCCAAGGTCCTCCAGATAGTCTAGTTTTTTGATCAGTCCCCTTATGTCGCCTATACCGTCGCCGGTACTGTCGTAAAAGGCGTGAATGGGCATGCCGTAGAGGATGCTGTCTTTATACCAAATCGGGTATTTGCTTGTTGCCATGGTAATACGTTGGTTATCGCGGGACAGCACTCAAGAACGCAAAAAAAATGCCTACCGCCAACTGAAGGCTCCAAAAATGGCTGGGGCTTCAGCGGTGCAGATTGGGCACTACAATTCCGATCAATGCCCCGACGCCGTAGCCGACCACTACATCAGTTGGGAAGTGCCTGCCAGCTTTAATGCGCAGAAGGCCAGTAAGGGCGGGCAAAGCGGCAGCGGAAGCCCATACCAGCCCTCTGTTCTTCATGCCCGGGCGGTTATTGGTCAGCGTCTGAGCAGTGAAAAAACAAACAGCAGCGGAATTGGAAGTATGGCCCGAAAAAAAGGAAAGCCGGGTTTCGGGCTCAACTTTCAGTTCTTCGCCGGTCATCGGGTTGTAGGCGTAGGGGCGGGCGCGCCGGGCACTGGCTTTGACCAGTCGGGTGATGCCGTTGTTGACCAGTAGGGTTTCCAGCCACATCACGCTGATGGTGCCGAACTCGGATCGGGAGCGAGGGTCTCCCAACAGGGCGAGGGGGGTGAGGACGGATGCCCGCAGCCCTATATCACTGCCCAGGCGGGCCAACTCGCTGTCCTGCCAGGTAGAGACCCGTTCGAAGCGCCTCAGCAGCAAAGGGTCCAAGCCTTCCAGTTGCTCTGGGCTAAGCGGATCCACTTTTTTCTGCAGCGGGATGCTGATGCCGTAGGTGAGCCCCCCCAGCGTAGCCAGCGCACCGTCTACCGGCAAGCTCAAACCATGCACCTGCCCGGAAGCCGGGGCAGCAGAGCAAAACAGCAGCGCGCCCAATAAAAAATACAGCCGGCATAGACGGTTCATGAACAATTGGCTTATAGATGCAGGGGTGAAATTATCAAATACACTGGCTACAATCAAAGCCACAGCCACTTTATTGTTAACTTTGCGCCAAACCTGTCTTCATGCCGGCTGCTAAATGGGACCTGGACCGTATCATCAATATTTTGCTTTACCTGGGCGGCATTCTGCTTTTTTTGTGGTTGCTGGATTACCTGAGCCCGTATTTGGTTTCTTTCTTCCTCGCCTTGTTTGTAGCGTATTTGCTGGAGCCGATCGTCCGGTTTTTTCGTTGGCGTTTGCGCGTGCGTCTCCGTTGGTTGTCTGTGTTGCTGACCTTCGCCGCCCTGCTCGGGGCATTGACGCTGATTGGCCTGCTGGCCACACCGGTGGTCAGCGAAGAGGTGTTCAAGCTGGAAGCCATGTTGGAAGGCAGCCTGTCTTTCCAGTACGAAGAGCTGCTGCCGGAGGAGTTGCAGCACCACGTCCGGGAGTATTTGAACAGTGAGGAGCTAAAAGCACTGCTGACAGAAGAGAATATTGCCAACTACGGAACGAAGCTCTTCTACTACATCTGGAATGCGCTGAGCGGTGCCATGGGGGTCCTGCTGGGGCTTTTCAGCTTGGTGACTTTTTTGCTGTACCTGGTATTCATCATGCTCTTTTACGATGACTTTGCCGACAATTGGAGAAGAGCGATACCGCCGGCCTACCGCGATCCGGCGGTTATGTTGATTGAAGATGTGGAGAAGGGCATGCAAGTGTACTTCCGCGGCCAGGCGCAAGTGGTGCTTTGGGTGAGCCTGCTGTTTGCTGTTGGTTTCCGTCTTATAGGGCTGCCGTTGGGTATTATGCTGGGGGTATTTGTGGGGCTGTTAAATTTTGTGCCTTATCTACAAACGCTGGGGTTGGTGCCCGCTTTGTTGCTGGCGGGGGCTCAGTCGGTGGAGACCGGGCAGAGCTACTGGACCTGCGCAGCGCTGGTCCTGTTGGTTTTCGTACTGGTGCAGGCTATTCAGGAAGTTGTGCTGACGCCGCGCATCCTCGGCGATGCTACTGGCCTGAACCCGGCCATCATTCTATTGGCGCTCTCCGTTTGGGGCGGGTTATTTGGCGTTATCGGAATGGTAATTGCTTTGCCGCTGACCAGCCTGCTGATCAATTACTACCGGCGGTTTATACTGCAGGAGCCTTCCGCTCAGGCGGAAGAACAGGAATGACCGCTCTATTCTTCAATGAGCTTGGAGGAGACCGCAAGGGGGCGCTGCTGCCACCACATGGATAAGGTGAAAGCGGATACCAGATGCCAGATGCCCCACCAGGCTGCAATGAGCGCCATACCGCCTAAGCCATCGAAAAAATTAAAAATCAGTATCAGCGCCAGGCCAGAATTCTGAATGCCGGTCTCAATGGAGATGGCCCGGGCATCCCGCTTCGGCAGCTTCATCCTTTTGGCCCACCAGTAGCCGGTCATCAATGCAAAAGCATTGTGTGTGAAGACCAGCAAGAAGACGATGTGCAGGTAGTTGACGATGTTGTCGTAATTGGCGTAAACGGCAAATAAGATGAAACTGATGAAGATCATCACGGACAGCACGCGTATAGGCTGCTTGATGCGCTCGGTTACTTTGGGCAGGCGCCTCCGGAATGCCATGCCCGCCAGCAGCGGCAGCAGAATGAGCTGTACAATGGTGCTGGCCATGTCCATAGCCGGCACGTAGATTTCCTTCTGCAATTCGGCAGCCCCCGGCACCAAAGGGGCCAGCTGTGTGAAGTAAAGTGGCGTGACGACGACGGCCCCCAAGGTTGAAACGCTGGTCATGAAAACGGACAAAGCAGCGTTGCCCTTGGACAGATGCACCGCAAAATTGGAGACGTTGCCGCCCGGGCAAGCCGATACCAGCAGCATGCCCAGCGCTATGCTGGTGGTAGGCTGGAATAAAAAAATGAGGGCTAGTGTCAGAGCGGGCAGCAGCAGCCACTGCGAACTCAAGCCGATAAGCGGAGCTCGGGGGCGGCGCAGCAAGTCTCTGAAATTGCCAATCCGCAAATCCAGTGCTACGCCAAACATGATGAAGGCGAGGCATACGTTCAGCAGCAGCAGCTGGTCTTGATTAAAGTTAATCTTAATCCCATCAATTGGAGTCATCAGTCACTATTTGGGTAGTAAAAGCAAATGTAGCAATAATCTGACTGACGCTGCTTTGGCTCCATCTATTTCATTTGCCTACCCTGCAGTAGGGTACACGATTTTACCGCTGATCTCCTCCCGCATTTCCAATAGCTCCATCTCCTCATCAAAAACCGCGTCAAGCGCGAAGGGCTGCCCTCGCATCAGGTATTGATAGATGTGCCAGTCGGTAGCTGGCGTAGGTATGGAGGGGATGTCCTGGAAGGCAACCCATTTCAGCTCGCCCTCGTCGCAGATTGGGGGCGGTATCCGCTCGATTTCCGCCAGGTAGATGAAACAAAGCCAGTTGTAATCCCCGGGGGAGGTCTCCGACAAAACGCCTCCGTAGGTGAGCTGTTCTCGTTGGAGTTGCAGGCTGGCCTCCTCTTCGGCCTCCCTTGCCGCCGTCTCAATTGGCCGCTCGTGGGGTTCTATTTTGCCGCCGACGGGCACGTAGAGCCCCTCGTTGGGCGGCTTTCCCCGCTTGAGCAGCAGCAACTCTCTGCCGTGCTGCAGGGCCACCATGGCCGCCGTCCGCTTTATGCCGTACTGAACTTCCATACACATCGGGTTTGAAAAGCAAAAATATAAAAGTCAAGCAGAGCTTTCTATAATCCGCTCAAAAGCTTATCTTTGCCCTTCGTTTTAGCATTTAAAGAAAAAAGCCATGAAAAAAGAAAAAGATATTCACCCTGACAACTACCGTATGGTAGTATTCAAGGATTTTTCCTCTGGAGACGCATTCTTGAGCCGTTCTTGCACGGCGACTAAAGATACCATCACCTGGGAAGATGGCAACGAATACCCGCTGGTGAAGCTGGAAATTTCCAGCTACTCTCACCCCTTCTTCACTGGAAAGATGAAGTACGTGGATACCGCCGGCCGTATCGATAAGTTCAACAAGAAATTTGCCAAGTCCCGCTTCGGCAAGAAAAAGGAGGAAAACAAAGAAAAGTAAGCTGCATTAGCTTGTATTGCTTGGTTTAAAGGGGTAGCCCGAGTAAAATCGGCTTGGGCTACCCCTTTTATCGTTCCCCAGTTCTACAATTTTTCTATTTTTGGGCATAACCTCATCTCGATTATGGCCAATATCATACTTTTTGACAACGAAGTCCGCGACCGTCTGCTCCCTCTGACCTTTACGCGTCCGGTCTGTGAGCTGCGGATCGGGCTGCTGACCATCCGCGAGAAGTGGCAGCGCTGGCTCGGAGGCCCTATTGCTTATATCACGCAAGACTATCTGGCGGAGCGCTACGAAATTGACCATGGCAAGGACAACCTCATCATCAATGGCTCTGTGCTGCCATCCGCTCAGCTGGTGCGGCTCATTCAGCAGATGGATTTCAACGAAGCCTATCTGCAAGGGGAAGAGCTGATCGTTGCCAAACTGGGCGAGGAGCAAATCGAACGCCTGATGAAGGACGACGACATCAGCGAACTTAAAGGATACGATCTGGCGGATACCGAATTTCTTAAAGTAGACTACCCCTGGGATCTCTACCGCCTCAATGGGCAAGCTATAGAAGAGGATTTCGAACTGCTGACCAAGGGGCGCAGTTCGGCACCGCTGAGCGAGAGCAACCGAGTGGTAGGAGACCGCCGCCGGGTTTTTCTGGAGGAGGGGGCTACGGCCGAATGCGCTGTGTTCAATACCGAAGGCGGCCCTGTTTATCTGGGGCGCAACGCTAAGGTCATGGAGGGCTGTTTGGTTCGCGGCGCTTTCGGCCTGTGTGATCACGGTACGCTGAAAATGGGCGCCAAAATCTACGGAGCCACCACCGTCGGGCCACACTGCAAGGTGGGCGGAGAAGTCAACAACTCTATACTGACCGGTTACAGCAACAAAGGGCACGACGGATTCCTGGGCAATGCGGTGCTGGGCCACTGGTGCAACCTGGGCGCCGATACCAACAACTCTAATCTCAAAAACAACTACGATCAGGTCCGCCTGTGGTCCTACGCCGAGGGCAAGTTCATAAAGACCGGGCAGCAGTTTTGCGGCTTGCTCATGGGAGACCATTCCAAAACGGGTATTAACACCATGCTCAATACTGGGACGGTGATCGGTGTCAGCGCCAATGTCTTCGGCGAAGGTTTCCCCCGCAACTTTATTCCTTCTTTTTCCTGGGGCGGCAAGCAAGGGTTTCAGACCTACCGTACGGACAAGGCCTTTGAGACGATGGAGCGCGTTATGCAGCGCCGCAACGTCGCCCTTGATGTACAGGAGCGCCTGATGCTGCTGCGCATCTTTGAAGATACCCGGAAGTACCGCAGCTGGGAAAAACGCGACTGATGAAAGCGGTGCCGGCTTGGAAAAAATGGCTGTCCTACTTGACAGAGCTGCACATAGAGAGTGCGCCGAGCCGCCACAACCCTCATTTGTACGTGAGTTTACACCGAGGGCGCTACCAGCTGTCTACCGCCAACGCCATTTACTCCTACGAGGATCTATACACCAATTTCCGGTATGCCTTTCGGCAAATCCGCCTGGAGGCCCTGCCCGGCAAAGACGTGCTTCTCCTGGGCCTCGGTCTGGGGAGCGTGCCTCTGATGCTGGAGAAGGTATTCGAGCAGCGCTTTCGCTACACCGCTGTAGAGCTCGACCCCCATATCGTCGAGCTGGCTCAACGCTACATCCTGTCGGAGCTAGCGTCTCCCATCCTCACCATTTGCGCTGATGCCCATTCCTTCGTAATGCAGCAGGAGGAGCAATACAGCTTAATTTGTATGGATGTGTTTTTGGATGATGTCATCCCCGCCGCTTTCCAGGGAGCGGAGTACCTGAATGCGCTGAAGGAGGCGCTGGCGCCCGGCGGGCTGCTACTCTACAACTGCCTGTATCGAAATCCTGCAGATAAGCAACAGACAGAAAAGTTCTTTCGC
>CAYNIT010000223.1:0-7642 GCA_964397205.1 uncultured Phaeodactylibacter sp.
GATTCGGCGGTTTCGATCTGTACGTTTCCTACCGAATGGGCAATACCTGGAGCACTCCCGAGAACCTGGGGCCTAATGTCAATACGCCAGGGGATGAAGTCTCTCCCTTTTTCGACGGCAATTACCTTTTCTTTTCCTCCAATTGGCATCCCGGGCTGGGCGGCTACGACATATTCCGGGCTGAGCAAGCCAACGGCCGCTGGGCCCGCGTTTTCCATCTGGGCAACCTGATCAACAGCTCTCGCGACGATTACGGCTTCATTTACGACAGTTTCCGCAATCTGGGCTACATGGTCTCCAACCGGCCGGGCGGCAAAGGCAGTGAAGACATTTATAAAGTGTTTAAATCGGCGGACAATATCGTCCTGCATATTAAAAATGCTTCTGATGGCTCCCCGATACCCTACGCCACCATTGACTTCATCAACTGTGGAGAGGGGCTGTTCAAGGCCGATAGCCGCGGTACCTACAGTTTTCAGGCGGTTGAAGGGCTGGACTGCGAAATCATGGTGCGCGCCGACGGCTACAACAGCGCTTCTTTCAAAGTCTCTACTTTGGGCTTGCGCAAAAACCGCGAGCACGACATTATGCTGATCAAAGAAGGAGAAGAATACGTGGGCAAAGTCCTCAGCTATCAGACCCGCATGCCAGTTTCGGGAGTAGCGGTCACGTCAACCAATCAAGCCACCAACAGCAGCATGGAGGCCATGACCGACATGAACGGCGATTACCGCCTAGCCCTTAGCCCGAATGCTACCTACATCCTCCGGTACTCCCGGCCGGGCTACCGCGATATCAGCCGCACCGTCAGCACAAATGATGGTTATGACCGCAGTGTACTGGGTACGGTTTCCATGCTGCCCACCGATGCCGCACCGCAACAGGGCCAGACAGAAGATAGCTACAACAAGACGAGCACCCCACGGGGCAATGGCCCCACCCGGCCGCAGCAGCCGAATGTGGTTAGCGGGTTTGCTGTGCAGGTTGCTGCGCTGAGCAAACCGGGGCTGGAAAGCTTTTCGGAGCTGACTTCTGTCGGGCAAGTCTACTCCAAGCGGGAAGACGGGCGCTACAAAATACGCGTCGGGGTATTTGGTACCAAACAACAGGCCCGGCAGGCGTTGTCGACCATCAAAAACCGCGGCTACCAAGAGGCCTTCATCGTTGAAGAAGCGGGTTCCGGCAACCAGGTCACCCCCAAAGGCGGCGGTACTCCGGCTTCCTACAACCAAAACATGGGAAGGCGTTCTGCAGCTCCTGCTTATAAAGTACAGCTGGCAGCTTATCGGGACACCCGCTGGTTCGACCCCTCCACAGTATCAGGCATGGGGCAAATTGAGGAAAGAAAGCGCAGCGATGGCCTGACGGTCAAGTTGCTTGCAGGCTTCGATAATTTAGAACAGGCCAAGAACGCCATGCGGCGGGCAAAAGCAGCTGGCTTCAATACTGCCTTCGTGGTGCAGGAGGTCAATGGCAACCTGCGGAAAGTATATCCCTAAGCATTTGACAGGCCCGCTTGCCAATCTGAGTTGATTCCAGGCGCGTTCAGACACCAACCATCCCGAATGCCGAACCTTGCGTAGTTCGGGATGGCCCCTGCTCTAAGGCTACACAGCAGTAGTGGAAGGGTTTTACAAGAACTTATCCACCGGTTCGTAGGGCAAACCGAATGCCTCTGCCACTCCTTCGTACACCACCTTGCCATTGATCACATTCAAGCCCAGCTTCAGGGGCTGGTTCTCGCGGCAAGCCCTCTGCCACCCCTTGTTGGCTAGTTGTATGGCGTAGGGCAGGGTAGCGTTGGTCAGCGCTATGGTGGAGGTTTGTGGCACCGCTCCCGGCATATTTGCTACACAGTAGTGCACCACATCGTCGATGATGAAGGTAGGGGCTTCGTGGGTGGTAGGCTCGCAGGTTTCGATACAGCCGCCCTGATCTACTGCCACATCGACGAGTACGGTGCCCGGGTTCATCTCCTTGAGCATATCGCGGGTGATGAGGTTGGGGGCTTTGGCACCGTGGATGAGCACTGCCCCGACGATGAGGTCGGCATCCTCGATGTAACGGCGGATGTTGAGTTCGTTACTGTAGACCGTATTGACGTTGTGGGGCATGACATCGGCCAGGTAGCGCAAGCGCGGCAGGTTGATGTCGAGCAGGGTGACCTGTGCGCCCAGCCCGGCCGCCATTTTAGCGGCCTGTGTGCCGACGATGCCGCCGCCCAGGATGAGGACTTTCCCGGGTTCTACGCCGGGTACGCCGCCCAGCAATACGCCGCGCCCCTTCAAGGGCTTTTCCAAAAATTTGGCTCCTTCCTGAATGGCCATGCGCCCCGCTACTTCAGACATCGGGATCAAGAGCGGCAGGCTGCCGTCGGGCAATTCCACCGTTTCGTACGCCAGGCAAACTGCCTTGCGTTTCATCATTGCCTTGGTCAGTGGCTCGTAAGAAGCAAAGTGGAAGTAGGTGAACAGCAGCTGCCCTTCGCGGATCAGCTCGTATTCGGGCTCGATGGGCTCCTTTACCTTGATGATCATTTCCGCTTTAGCGTAAACGTCCTCAATGGCCGGCAGTATTTTGGCGCCGGAGGCTTCATAGTCCTCATCCGGAAAGCCGCTGCCTAAGCCGGCGGTAGATTGTACGTACAATTCGTGGCCGTGTTTGCTCAGCTCCAGCGCGCCGGCCGGCGTAAGCGCTACGCGATTTTCATTGTTTTTGATTTCCTTGGGTACCCCGATGATCATGTGCTATTATTTTTGCATTGGTTAAGGCTGGAAAAGCAGCGCAAAAATAGTCAAATGGGGGAGATTTGGGTAGGAAAAAGCCGGGAAGTCAAAGGCTGGCCTACACAAAAATGGGCACCTCAGCGGCAGGAATAATGCCCTTTGCCATGGCTACATCATACAAGCGCTGTACGGCGGCCCGGCCCTTTAATCCCAAGTCGCGGGTGTAGTCATTCACATACAACTCGATGTGCCGGTACATTACCTGTTCTTCCATCTCTTGTGCGTATTGCCGTACGAAATCTTTGGAAGCCTCCGGATGGTCCATGGCGTAGGCAACGCTGCGTTGCATCACCCGGTTGGCTGCTTGCTGTATCTCGATGGGCAGCGACCGCTGTACTACGATGCCTCCCAGGGGTATGGGCATTTGAGTAGTAGACTGCCAATACGCTCCCAGGTCCATCAGTTTGACCAGTCCCTTTTCCTGGTAAGTGAAGCGGTTTTCGTGAATGATGAGGCCGGCTTCTGCTGCTCCGCTCAGCACCGCATCTTCTATTTTGGAAAACAGCATTTCCTCCCGCTTGTCCGCATTGGGGAAGGCTAAGCTGAGCAGGAAATTGGCGGTGGTATAACGGCCAGGGATGGCGATCTTTGCTTTCGGTATAGCCGACTCGGGCATGTCTTCCCGTGCAATGAGCAGCGGGCCTACTTTGTTGCCTAGTGCGCTGCCAGCCTGCAGCAGTGCATAGTGGGACAGCAAAAAAGCAAAAGCATGGTAGCTGAGTTTGGTGAGGTGCAGGGATTTTTCGAAGGCGCGTTTGTTGAGTTCTTCCACATCAGCGATGAAGGGGTCGAAGGAGAGCCCTTCCGTATCCACTTTGCCGTGAATCATGGCATCGAAAATAAAAGTATCATTGGGGCAGGGCGAAAATCCGAGGGTCAGTTCCATGCGCAGCCGTAATGGTTAGTTTGCAAAGCGCTGTAAATATAGGGCCTTTCCGCACCTTCGCCAAGCGGCAGAGGGGGTTGCTTTTTTAACGGAACGCGCGGGACCTTTTGCCCACAGCAATTAGAGCAAGCGCGAGAACAAGCATAGTGGTAACTGGCATAACAATCGTAGTTTTCAGTAATTTCTGCGTGTTGATGTTTCATTATGCCTAGACCGTAGCCTCCCTTGAAAGGGTTGGGCTAAGATGAGAGAAAATATCAATCTGGTTTTATATTGCCCGCGAAAAACTACAGCTTATGAATCGACTACTTCTCATTGCGCTCCTGCACATTTTTTTGTCTGCTTGCGGCACTGACGGCACGCAGGCAGGCCGTTCCGTCGAAGCAATCTCTGGAGAGGCGAGCCAGCCGGCTCCGGAGGGCAAGCTGTTCATAATCGGAGGAGGCAAACGGCCGCCGGAGCTCGTGCAGGAGTTGGTAGAAGTCAGCGGCATCGATAGCGGCGGATACGCAGTTGTATTGCCTATGTCAAGTGCAGAGCCCGACAGCGCGGCGTATTACGGTATCCGGCAATTTACGGAGCTGGGCCTGCCGGCGGAGCGGTTGGCCGCCTACAACTTTCAGCCCGGGGATTATCCCAAAGCCGCCGTAGATTCGCTGCGCAAAGCCGGGCTTGTCTACATCACCGGCGGCGATCAGAACCGATTTATGGATATTGTAGCTGGCAGCCCGGTGTATGATGCTATCCACGATGCTTATCAGCTGGGCGCCACCGTAGCTGGCACAAGTGCGGGAGCTGCTGTGATGGGCCGCAGCATGATCACAGGGAATGAGAAGAAGCATCCCGAATACACTGGCGAATTTCGTACCATTGAGGCAGACAATATGATATTGGACGAAGGGCTGGGGTTGCTGCCGCAGGCTATCGTAGACCAGCATTTCATTTACCGCATGCGGATGAACCGCCTGATCAGTGTAGTACTGGAAAACCCCGGGCAGGTAGGTATTGGCATCGACGAATCTACCGCTATCGTAGTAGAGCGGGGGCAGCTTGCTCGAGTGGTAGGGGACTGGCAGGTTATCCTGCTGCGCCATCCTGAAGGGGGAACTCAGGTACAGCATGGCCTGTTGGGCGGCCGGGGCTTGGAGTTGAGCGTACTCTTGCCCGGAGACAGTTTTCAACTGAGCCAAAATTAGATCAGATGCCGTTTTTTGTCTCACAAAGGTTACCTTTGCGCAAAATCCAAAGATATGAAAGCCAACATTTCTCTGGCGCTGAACACTTTGCTGATCATAGCTGTAGTCTACCTCTTCACGCAATTGGGCGCATCATCTGCAGGGGATCAGGAAAGCCCGGGAGACTCTGCTGAAAGCGCGGCCAAAACGCTTGACATCGTTTACCTCAATGTCGATACCCTGCTTCAGAACTACACCGAATTCCGCGAAAAGCAGGAGTCGCTAGCACAGCGGCAGCAGGAGGCATCCCAGCGCATCAACCAGCGCATGCAGGCATTAGAGAAGGAGTTTCGGCAGTTGCAGGGCAAAGTGCAGCAAGGGCTGTTGGCCCCCAACCAAATCGCCGCCGAAGAGCAGCGCATGGCGCAAAAGCAGCAGGAACTGTTGGCAGAGCAGGAACGCGTAGCTCAGGAATTGGGCGCTGAACAGCAGCAACTTTCCAGCCTGTTCCGCGACCGCCTCATCACACTTATGGACAGCCTGCGGGATGTGCGGGGCTACGACTATATCCTGCAGTACGGGCAGGGCTCTGGCGTATTAGGCGCACGCGATAGCTTTGACATCACCTCGGATGTGCTCGACATTCTCAATGCTGAAAAAATAGATCTGAGCCTGGAAGAATAGCTAGAAAAACAACCCTAGCCCATTTCGCTTTCGGTGCAAGCCCTTACTTCCATTCAAACCAAATCACCGGCGGCAGCAGCAGCAACATGCAAGCCAGGCAGAGCAGCAAGAACAGAGGCCAAAACCATTTGACCCAGACGTTGTACGGGATTTTGGCGATAGCCAACACCCCCATAGTGACTCCACTGGTGGGGATGATGAGGTTGGACAAGCCGTCACCGAATTGAAAAGCCAGCACCGCAGTTTGTCGGCTTACGCCCAACAAATCGCTCAGCGGAGCCATAATGGGCATGGTGAGCGCAGCTTGCCCCGAGCCAGAAGGGACGAAGAAATTGAGCAGGGTTTGAAAGACAAACATGATTTCCACGCTCACCGCTTTGGGCAACCCTTCGGATAAGCCGGCTATGCTGCTGAGCATCGTATCGATGATCTTGCCGTCTTCCGCGATGACGATCAAACCCTTGGCCAGGCCAATGACAAGGGCAGCCGTAAGCATATCCTTCGCCCCTGATTTGAAGGCCTCTACGGAGCTGTCCAGGCCAAGATGGGAGATCAGAGCCGCCACCAGGCCCAGCCCGATGAACAAGCTGGCAATTTCGTTGATGTACCAGCCCCACTGACTGACGCCTAGCACCAGCAGTGCCAGGGCCAGAGAAAGCGCCAACAGCACGAGGCGGTGGCGGCGGGTAAATTCAATGGCCTCGGCGCTGCCCAATTGCTCCCGTTCCCGATCCAATTCGTAAACCGGGCTGTGCCGGGGGTCTTTTTCCAACCGCAGCACGTAGCGCATGATGTAAACGATGCCGATGGTCGTGGTGACCACCCAGACCAACAGGCGGTAGCCCATGCCGCTGGCAGGGGGCAATTCTGCGATGCCCTGCGCCACGCCAATGGTGAATGGGTTGATGAAAGCGCCGGCAAAGCCAAGTCCCGCCCCCACGAAGGATACCGCCACGCCTGTCAGCGAGTCGTAGCCCAACGCCAGCGCCAGGGGAATAGTGATGAGGACGAATACCAGCACCTCCTCGCTCATGCCAAAGGTGGCGCCCGCCAGGGAGAAGAGGGTGATCACAAGGGGCAGTATCCAATGCCGGTAGCGCGGGTGCTGCTGGCTGAAGCGGATGATGCTCTGCAGGCCCGCATCTATGGCACCTGTGCGGGTGACGATGCCAAAAGCGCCGCCTACTAAAAACACAAAGGCAATAATCTGGGCGGCGGAGATGAAGCCTTTAATGGGAGCTTTCAAAAAGGCCCAGAGCCCCTGTGGGTTGGCCTCCACTTCTTGATAGGAACCAGCCACGATGACCTGCCGCCCGTCAACCTCCGTGCGCTCGAACTCTCCCGCGGGCACAATCCAGGTGAGCGCAATGAACACCAGCATGATGCCGAGGATGATGATCAGGGTATCCGGAAATTTTTTCATGCATCTGCGAGTTTGACCGAAAGTAAGCATAATAGGCAATAAAGAAAAAACGTAGCTGCTGCGCCTGCCCTTGCTGAAAGCAGCTTTGCGTAGTTCCGCTGGACTGCTTCACCGCAGCGCCACCCTTGCTGCAAGCAAGCGGCTGCCCGTATATATTTCTAAAATATAGAGCCCGGGTGGCAGCCCGCTGAGGTCGAGCGATGGCGTAGGGCCCCGCCAGCTGCGGAGCTGCCGCCCGTTGCTGTCTTTCAGCCGCAGCCATTCGCTATGGCCCGGCCTTTCCCACCTTAGGTGCAACGGGCCGCTCGTCGGGTTGGGAAACAGGTGCAAGCTGCCAGGGCCAGCAGGGGAGGCAGTACTGCTGAGCACCTCAGCGCAGTCGCTGCTCGTTTCCGGTATGCGGAACAGCTCTCCGTTTTCAGCGTACCAATTCTGCCACTCGCCGCCCTCGGCGCTCTGCCAGTCGTTGAGGTTCATCTGACCACTGCCGTCTGTTCGGGCAGGAATGGCGTAAACTTTGATGGCGCTGCGGCCCCGGTCCCAGGTCAGTGGGCTGCCCGCCTCCATGATCTCCGGCAGGAATGGGTCCTGGCAATTGGCTTGCAAAAAGAACACCTGATCCTCCACGTATTCCGGATACTCGCCGAAGGCACGCGCCATGCCGTTTTCGTCTATGCAGACGGCTGTG
>CAYNIT010000224.1:0-7587 GCA_964397205.1 uncultured Phaeodactylibacter sp.
CAAGTCGGGCAGAAAACAGACCCGCACCCTGCAGCAGTACATCCTGCGCACCGACGAGGGCGACTACACTTACAACCTGCTGCTGGAATTTACGGACCCGCAGGACGTGGCTGGCACGGCAACGCTAACGATTCAGCAGGAGCGTAAAGATGACGAGCAGTGGCTTTACCTGCCTGCCTTGCGCATGAGCAAGCGCATTTCGCCCAGCAAGAAGTCCGACCGGTTTATGGGCACGGAAATCACCTACGAAGACCTCTCCGGGCATCTTTCAGAACCCATCGACGACTATCAGTATACCCTGCTGGGGGAAGAAACCATCAACGGCCGACCGGCCTATAAACTCGAAGCGCTGCCCCGCGAAGGCCTGCGTACCCAATATGGCAAACGGTTGCTATGGATTGACCAAGCCACGCACCTGATGGTCCAAACCCGCTTTTACGACCACAAAGGCGAACACCTGAAAACCTACACCGCCACAGACATCCGGGCCGTCGGCTCAGGCGGGCACCACCGGGCACATCAGATCAAAATGGAGAATGTACAGACGGGCAATACCACAAAGGTGCAGTACAGCGGCTTTGCGATCAATGCTGGCGTAGATGCGGCCATGTTTTCTACGACCTGGATGGAAACCCGATAATCCGTGAGGCACCTAAAAAACATACTTAAAACCCTGCTGGGGTTATACTTTGCCGGATTTTCGGTCGCTACCGTTGCTCAGGAAGCCGACAACGGCTGGTCCACCACCCTTCACGGTCAGGCCAGGGCACTAAGCCGGTATCATCCCGGGCAGAACCCCGCTGGCCTTTACCGCTGGCAGGGCGAAGCCCGGGCAGAGCTGGAAGGCGAAGTGAGCTACGGCAAATACTGGAAAGGGCGGGCAGTGGTGATCGCAAATGCCAACCCGGATGAGCGCCGCCGCAACCGCCTGTGGGCCAATGAGGCATACGTGTACTACCGTCAGGGGCATTACTTCCTCAAAGCCGGCAAGCAAACGGTCAAGTGGGGCGCACTCACCGGGTTCAGCGCCATGGACCTCGCCAACCGCTATGACTACTACGATGTGCTCGACACGAAAGAAGAGCGGCTGGGGCTTTGGGGGCTGGAAGCACGCTACAGCAAAGGGCGTACGGAGTTTATGCTGCGGGCTTTCCATCCCGATAACCGCTCCCGCCTTTACCTGGAAGACAACCGCTGGATAAATCTGCCCCAACGCATGGCTGTACCGGGTGGTGAAGCCACGATGGCCTACGTAGGCGCAGCGTCGCATTATCAAAAACGCCTGCCCCTGCTCAGCGGCAGCCTTTCCACGGAAGTGGGGCGGGTGCAGTTGCGCGGCAGCTGGCTGTATGGCAACAACGACATTCCTCTGAGCCAAATACAGCTCCGGACAAGTAATACCCGCCCAGTCCCTTATCAGGTGCAGCTCCACTTCGAGCCTATGATGATCAGTGCCCTGAATTTGAGCACCTGGGCCGGCGAGTGGAACCTTTGGGGAGAGGCGGCTTTTGTGGACAGCAAACGCATCGGCGAGACCGGTGAAATCACCCCCGACCGCTACACCTTCTGCTCCTTCGGGGCTGACCGCTTCTGGGCCTTTGAGCATCCGGAACGGCAGCTGAGGCTGGTCGCGCAGTTCCTACAGGTCTTTCCGCACCAAAGTGGAACATACGCGCCCACCGAGATCGATCATATTTTTCAAACTGCGCTGCTGATAGATACTGAATTGCAAATCAACTACAACTGGTCAGCCGCCCTGAGGGCAGTGGCCGAGTTCCGGGCGGAAGGCTTTTACCTGGAGCCCCGGCTGATCTGCAAAGCCTGGGCACCGCTGCGGGCGGAGCTTAGCGGTGGCTGGCTCGGCGGGTCCGGGCAGAGCTTTTTCGGGCACTTCAAGACCAACAGCAGAATTGCACTACATCTAATTCGACCCATCCAATGAAAACGACGACTACATCCCTATCCACCAATCAGCTGCTGCCGGCCGGCGCGTCCGGTCAGTTACCTGCTACCGATAATACCCAACTCATGGCGGCCCGCTTTTTCCCACCCTACATCCACCGGGTGGGGCAGGTCATCAATACGGTGCATCAGGTGCACGCCAAGGCGGGCTGCCGGCTGACAATGGGTGCCCTTTCGGTGGCGGTCCGCCGGCCAGTCAGGGCTGCCGACCGGGCATTTTACGAAAGTGGGCAACAACACGAGCACCGCTGTGGCAAGCACCGGTTTTACACCTACACCTTTGGGCAGGGGCCGGCTGTATTGCTACTCCACGGCTGGTGCAGCAACGGTGCGCGCTGGGCACCCTACGTACAGGAACTATGCCGGGCAGGCTATCAGGCTGTGGTGATGGATGCGCCCAGCCACGGACAATCGCCCGGGCGTTTTCTGTCAGTGCCGGACTACATCCGCTGCGCCGGTCAGCTCATCCGTTCGCGTTTGCATTGGCATGCCGTTCTGGCGCACTCCATGGGCAGCCTGGCCGGGGTGATCAGTGCGAGTGAGCAAGCAAGAGAAGTCCGTATTGGGAAGTTTGTGCTCATGAGCACCTTCTCCAATTGCGATGCGCTGATGAGCAAATTCGCCCGCTGCCTGGGCGTCTCGGAAACGGTACTCTCGGACACGCGGGCGTGGATTCCCAATTATGCCGGCAAACCCCTGAGCTACTTTTGCCTCATTGAGCATCTGCAACAGCTTGGCCCGCCCAGTACCCTGCTGGTCGCCGATGAAAAAGACATTGTCGTGCCCCATCAGGAGACCAAAGCGATCCTGAATGCCCTGCCCCATGTAAAGCCCATCATTACAAGCGGGCTAGGGCACAACCTGAGCTGCGATACCGTGCGGCGGCAGGTCCTGGACTTCATAACCCCCTAAAGTATGCAACGATCACCCGACCCCCTGGAGCAACTGTTACTGTCCGAACTGGAAAACAACTGGCAGGAGGTGGACACACTGATCCGTGAACAGGAGCAGGCGAGAACCTCCACAGCTATAATCCGGCAACTTCATCCGAAACCGTATATTTGGAACCGGGCATTTCAATATTGTAAACGCCGTACCGCAAGCCTGTATCGCCTATGCAAGACCAACTTCGGATATTGATTGTGGAAGACGAGCCGCTGATTGCAGAGGACATTGCCGACCTTTGCCAGCTCAATGGGTATGAAGTCTGCGGTATCGCGCACCGGGGCGGCCCCGCCCTTACGCTTATTGAGTCGGAGCGCCCGCAGCTGGTTTTGCTCGATATCAACCTGGAGGATCAAATCAGCGGGCTGGACATCGCCGCCTACCTGCGGGAAAAGTATGCCACCCCGTTTATCTTTCTGACCTCCTACGCAGATGCCGGCACCCTGTCGAGAGTCAAGGAGACTACTCCTCTGGGGTACATCGTCAAGCCCTTCACCGGGGAGCAACTGTACTCCACGATAGAAATCGCCTGGTCGCAACGCACCAAAACCCTGGCACCGGAGCTGGACCTGGAGCGCATCAACAACACCCTCCCTGCCCCATTAAGCCGCCGGGAACAGGAAGTCCTTTCGTGCATCTACAAGGGCAAAAATGCACAAGCCACAGCAGATGCCCTTTTTATCAGCATCAATACGGTGAAGTTCCATCTAAAAAATATGTATGGCAAATTCGATGTGCACAACCGGGTGGAGCTGTTGTACAAACTTCAGGAGGTGATGAAGGGGTAGGTCTCTTTTTTCGGCTTACCAACTTCGATTAATCCATATCGTCACTTTGAACTTGGTTTGCAAGCTCAGATCGAATTCAGCAGGAGGATTGCCGTTTTTTGCTAACTCTTTCTGCACGCTGAAAATGCCAAAATTGAAACGGTTGACGTAGTTGAGGTTCTTCACAGCGGCCGCTAAAACCGGGTTACGGTAATCGCTGGCTCCCGGGAAATTCTCAGGCCTTACTTCTCCATACAAACTGCCGGGGTTTATGATTTCAATCCGATCCGTGAAATGGTATATGTAAATAGGTGCGTTAGACTCATAACTGCGGTGCATGACCGGGAGCGTACACTCAACTGTGTCTACTGCAAAACTACTGCAGCTAAGCCGTTGATGGCCAAGCACTGCGTCCTCTGCGCCTCTGCATCAATGGCAGTGGGGAGGTAACGCAATTTAAAGTATTCCATGTTTAAGTTCTCCATGCACCTTAGGTCCCTCCGGGACCTGTTAAGCTGGTGTTTGTTATACTAAGCGCGGCCAACAGAGGCGATTTTTCTGAAACTCTCATAAATACTCGGCTTTTGTCAGCATTCTTAACCCCGGCTTGTCGCGGTAGAAGAACCTTTCGGTTTCCAAAAACAAATCTTCGGTGAACTCGACAACTTTTCACCTCTAGTGCCCGAGGAGTGTATATATTTTGCAGTTCTGCAGTTTTACCTTTCTACATTTTGCCCGCTTTCGCTTTGCACAGCTTCAGCGGACGGAGCATTTTGCGGTTTTATTTGCTCGCCCCTTTAGGGGCCAAAACGTAGGTAGCACAATAAATGCAATGATGCCTTTCCGTGCCGTAGGTACGGAACAAGAAGGAGGGTGTATTTGACATCAAACACGGCCAATGCCCCGCGGCTATTCCTCCCGGAAATGTACGAAATCCACCACAAAAAACCACCGCCCCGGACCAAAAACATGTAGCGGAGCGCTTCAACCTTTAGGGAGAAGCAGTTAAACAAAAGGGCAAGCCCCTAGGCCTCGAGGCCTGCCCTTCCAAATCCTTATCAGTACGCCCTATCGAACGAGCAGCATTTTGCCGGAACCGGTGTAGCTGCCAGAGCGGATAGTGTACACATACAAGCCGTTCTCAAGCGACATGCCCTCGAAGCCCTGCCCGTTCCAGCTGATTTGATGCTGGCCGCGGTTGAAGAAGGTGTTATCCGCCAAGGTTCTTACCCGGCGGCCAAAGCTGTCGAAGATGTCGATGCGGACCTCGCCCTCCTCCGGCAGGTAGAAACCGATATTGACCTCCTCGCTAAAGGGGTTGGGATAGCTTCCGCTGATCAGGCTCTGCGAAGCAGGCGACGCTTGCAGAGGCTGATTGTTGCAGCCGATGGTGGTAATTTCATCAAAACCAAACACCTGAGCCCCCGAGTTGGTAAGGCTGGTGAGCGCAAGTTTGTCATCACCGCACGCCACCTCAAGGGAATCGAGCCGGAAGTACATGAACAAGTCCGGCAGCCCATCGCCCTGTGCGTCTCGGGCAATGGGAAAAGAAAACAGCGGACTCGCTCCCGGAACGCCAGCCTTCACCGTCGACAAGTCGATCTGGGCAGGAGCGTTAAAATCCGGAGTGGAGAGTATGGAAATGGAAATAACCGAGCTGCCTTGGTTGGGGTTGATGTTTTCTGGTGTTACTAAGATATCCACCTCTTCAATCGGCGAGAAAAACAGCCGCTTGATGCTGATGTTTACGGAACACTCGCTCACCGCGCCCTCGGCATCTGTAGCCCTCAGCGTGATCAAGTGAGTATCGTCCGTCAGAGTGGAAGCGTCGATGTAACCATCCTTGCCAGTCGCGATCAAACCGTCCTTGTCCGAATACCACTCCAGCTGAGCGCCCTGCAATTCGACCTCTTCCTTGTCTATGGCAAAGCCTTTCAGCACCACCGGCTGTACGCCCACGTACTCCTGCCCCGCTGCCGGGAAAGCGATGTCGCAAACGGGGGCCTTGTTGGCTACGAAAAAGGGAGCATCGCATTCATCAAATGTAGTGTTGACCTCATCACTGCAAATGACCCGAATTAGGCCGTTTGAAGTACCGGCAAGGCGCCTGGTATTCAGTGTGTAGCTGCTGCCGATTATCCCCTCGGCCAATGTCAGCCAGCTGCCGCCATTGTCCGGGCTGTACTGTATGGTATGCAGCAGCGGGTCGCCATCGAGGTCAAAGCTGTTCCACTCTATGGTCAGGGTGGCGGTGTTGATGGTGTCGCCGCCATTCGGGGAGAGCAGCTCGATCGTTGGCGGGTTCGGGCTGCCTTCACAAATGTGGATCAGATTGCTGCCGCCATCTTTAAATATCCGGACCTCAGCAATGTCCAGGCTCTTCTCAAAGGGGACCGCAAAGTAAGCGGTATCTACCGTGCCCGGGGCCGACTCGCTGTCTAAGAACAGAACATCAAACGGCAGGGAGCGAATCTCATTGCCGTTTTCGTCCAGGGCGGCCATCGTATACTCGCCGCTGTTGAAGTCGGGCAACACCGGAGCGTCGAGCAGCAGGTTAGACGAAAAGGATATCAACTCATCGTTGGCCACGTTCAGCGCACCGTAGAAAAGCTGGTAATCTTCAGTAGCAAGCAGGTTGCTGTTGTTGGCCGGATCGAAGATGTTGTTGATCCTCGAACGGATGCCTTCGTAGGTGAAATCGGAAATGAACTGCCAGCTGTCGTTGGCGAAGCCGCAGTAGCTCATCAGCTCGTAATTGACATTCGGTACTGCCAGCAGCTTGCGGTTGGAATCATAGCCCCAGATCTCGGCGTAGGGCCCATCGAAGCCGGGCCCCATCGTAGCCCGGCCATTGATGCTGTAGGGGAAATCCGGCGCGTCCAGGCTCGCTACTTCACCGCACCAGCCTTGTTTGTACTGCTCACCGCCGAAAGTTAAGAACCCCAGGCTGGAATTGACCGCATGGTGCCGGCCCAAGTTATGGCCGATCTCGTGCGATTGAACGCTGTAGCCAGCAGTATTGGCGTCAATTTTCAAACCGCTGGAAACGTAGCCGGGAATGGCGGATACGGAACCGAACGTTGGAAGGTAGAAACCGGCGCGGCCGTAGGTCAAGCCAGCACCGGATGGAATGGGGTCTATGGTATTGACAATGCCGTAGTATATCGGCCCGCTGAAGAAGTTCAGGTCCAGTATCCTCTTCAGGTAAAGCTCAAAGTTGATCCTGCTGAAATCAGGAGCCAGCGCTCCGTCACTCTGACCAATGTCAAGCTCATCCGTTAGTATTTGCACTTCGTCGATAGGGAAAAGAGCTTCGAGGCGGTTTCTCATTTCCGTGACATCAGCATCGGTTGCGGCAAAGGTATTGCCGGCTGAATTGACCCAATCCACTTTGAAATACTTGACCTCCATGCGGTTAGTTGGGACGAAGCTTACCGCCTCCATACAGTCGCCGCTGCTTCCACCATCCTCCAGGCACTCTACGCCGGCGCCGGCACCTTCCAGCTCCAGGACAATCGTGCCCTCCGTCCAGCTATCCGGCAGCGCAAACAGCAGGCTGCCTTCGATATCTGCGCGCCTTGCCAGTGCATCTCCGTCGATATCGAATTTGGTCTCATTCGAGGCGGTCAGAGGAGACTCCGGCAGTTCCTGCATATTCGGCCCGTAGCCTCTCAATCTTGCGCTGAAACGCCCCATGCCGCCGCCGGGTGTCTGCAGGTGTGCCCGCACGTAGGTCGGTTTGTGCGCGACCAGCGTTACGCTATTTTCCCAATCCTGTATGGACTGTACAACTTCCAGTGCAACCAGCTGCGTGTTGACAAACAGGCAGGTGCTGCCGAGAAAATTAGCATACTCTATGGAGTTTCGGGCTACAGTCACGGCACCATTACCGATAATAAGCGGCCCGTAAAAG
>CAYNIT010000225.1:0-7562 GCA_964397205.1 uncultured Phaeodactylibacter sp.
AGCCTCCTGCCGCTTTCCGTTTGGGCACAATCTACCATTCAGGGGACTTTGGTCAACACGGAAAATAATGAGCCCGCCGCCTTCGTGCAGGTATTGCTTTACCCTTACCAGTCCAGTAAGATCATCGCCTACGACTTAAGCGACGAAAAAGGGAAGTTCGAGCTCAAAGTGCCTGCCGCCAGCGGTATTTACAGCTTGAAAACCCGCAGCCTGGCTTTCAAATCCGTCGAAAAGGAAATTGTGCTGGCAAAAGATAAGGCTACGGCACTAGACTTGACCATTTCGCTGAGCCCGAAGGCGCACGAGTTAGCCGCGGCTACGGTAGTGGACAAACGCCCGCCCGTCATCGTCAAGGAGGATACCATCATCTATGATGTCAGCCACTGGAGCGATACCTTTGACGAGTCGCTGGAAGCTGTGCTGAAAAAAATTCCCGGCATGGAAGTACTGGCCGATGGAGGCCTGAAGGTAAAGGGCAAACGGGTAGACAAAGTGCTGATCGATGGCGAGGAAATCGGCGATGGGGGCGCTGCCTTGTTTACCCGCTCCCTCAGCCCGGAGCGCGTGGCATCCATCGAAGTCCGGCTCAACGAGCAGAACGAGAAGCTCAAGGAGTCCCTACTGTCCCAAAATGAATTCGTCACCCTCGACATCAAACTCCGGGATGATTTCGACCAACGGCTGTTCGGACAACTAGCTGCCACCACCGGCGCACAGGAGGAGCTTCGCCTCGGGGGCATAGCTAAAATATTCTCCCTTAATAAACAGGTAAAATTGCAGCTGCTCGCAGAGCGGGATGCCTTCGGCGACCAAACCATCTCCCTGGCCAACATCAAAAACCTGGGTGCGGAGGCTTACGCCAAAATATTTGAAGTGCCCGCCGACTTCAACCGGCTGCGGGCAAACCCGGAGTTCAATCAAGAAATTTACGGGCTTCGGGAATACACCGAGATGGACTTAGCATCCGCTGGCCTAACGGGCAAGGCGGCCTTGTCTCCGGATATCGACCTCTACTTTGGCTCCTACAATGCTTTCCGCACATCGGCTCAGCAGAACCGATTTGTACAGTCGGCGCTAGACAATGCCCAGCCAGCCCTGGAAGCTCAGCAATTCCTATCCAACAGGATGGCCTCCTCCAAGAATAAAGTGGAGCTGACCTTCGACCGCGAAGACTGGAAGCTGCGCTACAATTTCAACTTCGTTTGGAATGATCAGCAGTTGCGCCGGCAGCAGCGCTTCAGCAGCCCGGAACGCTTCGACTTTACCGATGCCTTGGAAAATAGCGAAGTTTACCACAACCTCTTTGCCGAGCACCGCTTCTCTGATGCTGTCGGTTTACAAGCGAACCTGCTGTACAGCCGGGAGCAAGCTGAGGCTGTACGTGGCCTGCACTACAACAGCCAGCGCTACGCCAGCTTTTTCCAAGCACAGGGAGTGAACTCCACGGACATCGAGCAGCTCTTACCGGAGCGGCAGTCAAGGCTAGTCGGCAGGCTTTACCTGCAAATGATGCACAAGCTGGGCAGTACCAGAACCGGATTCAGGGCCATGCGGGATGAGCTGAGGGGCCAGAAGCATCTGCAAAGCGAAGGCGAATCGCACCACTTATGGTCCTCCGATTGGCAGAACAGGCGTTTCCAGCAATGGTTGCCATTCCTCAGCCACCACTTCGCTTTGGATCGTTTTCACTTCAATGCCCAAATCGCTTATGCCTTCAATCAATTTGATACCTTTTCTCCCGAGCAGGGCCTGCAGCGCCAACCGCTGCTCGAGTACAAAGCTAACCTGAGCTTCGATCTGGACGACAACAACAGTATCAGTTTCAACCTGAACCGTTCCACCGCCTATTTTCCCCTCCGGCAATTGATACCCGGCTGGGAGTTGCGGAGCTTTCAGTCTGTCGCCATACCCGGGCAATTCAGATTAGAGCCTCAGCCTCAGCGCAGTATGGAGCTGTCCGCCACTTCCTTCAGCCTGGGCCAGTACGGGATTGCACTCGAGCTGGCAGGCATTATGGGCAAGGCCTTCAATGCCCCCGTGCTTCGCTTAAACCCGCAAGGCATCATCGAGATGACGTTCCATCAGTTGCCCTCTGACTATCGGGTGGGAGTAGCCAAAATCGGTAAAGCTTTCCGCCAAATACCCCTACAGATCAAGTTGGAAGGCAGTATCATTGACAACCGGACCGCCAATTTGGACCAGCGGGAAGAAGAGGTTACGGTCGGCACCCAAATCCGGGCGATTGACCTGCGGGCTTTCACCACATTCCAGGAAAAAAACTATGATTTCGAAGCCCGTATCAAGCGGTCTAGTTTCCACTTTTTCAACCCGGACGGCAGCCGGCGGGGCGGCCAGCGCATCTGGAATGCCTACTTGACCTACAAGCAAAAACTTTTTTCGGAAAAATTGCAGCTGAGGACAACGATGCGGACCAACCTCTTCGCAGGCCCTCAAATCGCATCTTTGAACCTGTTCGATGCTGGCCTGCAGTACCGGCACAAAAACAGCCGCTTCTTCCTCAAAGCTTACAATTTACTCGACAATAACCAATTCCTGCTGCAGGAAATCACCCCGGTCCTTTTCACAGACATTCAGCGAGCTGTGTTCGGCCGCTTCGTGAAAATCGGTTGCACCGTGGACATCAACTAAACGTCAATTATGAAAAACGAAGCCATACTGCTTGAAATCACGCTGGGCAATCCGCTGCAAGAATGCCGGCAGTTCGGCATATGCCGGATTGAGCCTTGGAATGGGAGGGCACTGCAGCCACAAGGGTGCCTGGCGGTTGCGGGAGCCAAGGCAAATGCCCTGGAATTGGGGCTCCCATTGCTGTTTCTGAAAAGGTACCTGAAGCCCGAAATGCGGAGGAAGCATTTTCACCCTTGCTTCAGAGTAGAAGCGCCGCTCCTCCTGCCCACTTTTCTGAGCCCAGGGACGCGACTGCTGCTTCCCGGGCGGTACACTGTAAGCCATAGGACAAAGGCACTGCGGGTAGTTCTCCGGCTATCCGAAAAGATCATGGCCCAGCCTGAATGTATGCCATGCTGGGCGAAGGAGGCACCGTAACTGCTTTTCGGGGCGTCATGGCTGCATCGGCCGGCACTTCAAGGCACGCTCCAAGCCCGCTGCCAACACCTCTGCCTCCGGTTTGCCGAAGGTCATGGGCGGCTTTATTTTAAGCACATTTTCGTCTGGCCCGTCGGTGCTCATCAGAATGCCGCGGCGGCGCATATATTCTATGAGGTAGCGGGCCTCTCGCCTTAGTGGATAGCCCTCCCGGCTCAGTTCCACACCCAGGAACAGGCCATGGCCGCGCACTTCCGCGATGCAGCTGTGAGCTTGCTGCAGCTGCTGCAGCAGTGACTTCAGGTAATCGCCGGTTTGGCGGGCGTGGCGCTGCAATTCTTCTTCCAGGACCACCTGCAGGACCGCCCTCCCAGCTGCACAGGCTACCGGATTGCCACCAAAGGTGCTGAAGAACTCCATACCGGTATGGAACGCATCGGCTACTTCGCGCGTACAGGCTACAGCCCCGATCGGGAAGCCATTGCCCATCGGTTTGCCCATGACCAGGATATCCGGTATTACCTTTTGCAGCTCAAAGCCCCAGAAGGCTTCTCCTACCCGGCCGAAGCCGGTCTGCACCTCATCCATGATACAGAGGCCGCCCATCGAGCGGATTTGTTGAAAAACGGATTGAAAATAGCCCGCAGGCGGCACCAGTTGCCCGCCGCAACTCAGTATACTCTCGCTGATGAAAGCCGCTGGCAGCTGGCCTTCGGCTTCCAGTTCGCCAAGTTGCTCCCTTGCTTCTGCCCTTGCATCAGATGAGGGCCTGAAAAACGGCAGCAGATGGGTGTGTGGCGGCTGCCCCTGCCCTCCTTTGCCCTGAAATTTATAGGCACTGATATCTATGCAGGCAGCAGTATGCCCGTGGTAGCCGCCCTCCATGGCTACTACAGCTTGCCGTCCGGTGGCAGTACGGGCCATGCGCAAGGCGAGTTCATTGGCTTCGCTGCCCGAGCTCACAAAGTACAGTACCGACAAAGTGGGCGGCAGGGTTGTTAGCAGTTCTTCGGCGTAGCGCGCCAGCTCCGTATGCAGGTAGCGGGTATTGGTGTTGAGAAGGCCAGTTTGCCGCTGCACTGCCTCTACTACCCGCGGATGCTGATGGCCCACATGCGGCACGTTGTTGACCGTATCCAAAAACCGGCGCCCGCTCGCATCGTAGAGGTGGTGCCGGTAAGCACGCACCACATGCAGAGGCTGCTGGTAGCTCAAGCTCATGTTAGGGCCCAAATGTTCTTGCCGTACTGCCCGAATGCGATCCGCCGGCCACTCTTCCCGATGGGTTTTTGTACGGCCTTCCGGCAAATTCAGCAAGCGCTCCGGATTGGGGCAGAGGCTCTTCCATACCGGCCACTCCTCCGGGAAGGCTACGCCGGGGAAATCCCCCTCCTTGCCTAGCGTATCCAGCATTACCTGAAAGTGCAGATGCGGCGGCCAATTGCCATTGACGGAACGTTCGCCGTAGGTAGCAATCAACTGCCCCTTTTTGACGGGCATACCCACCCGCAGCTTTGTCAGAGATGCCCGGCAAAGGTGGCCGTAGAGGGTATAAAACCGGCAGCCCGGCCGAGGTTGATGCTCCAGGATAATGGTTGGGCCGTAATCGCGCTCCAAATCGTTATCGGCAAAGCTATGCACCTTACCCGCGAGCGGAGCAAATACGGGAGTCTGCGCTTCCGCCCACACATCCAGCCCCAGGTGGACGCTGCGCCAGCGCGGGCCGTCATTGCCCGTCTGCTGGTAAGCATCAGTGGTATAGAAGGGGCGCACCTCGCCGTAGCCGCCCAGGCCAAAAGCCACGCCATCGTCTTCCATAATCCGCTCAACCCGTCTTTCGAACACATCCGGATCCTCGAAATTGGCGTTGTTGCCCAGTTCCAGGCTGCCCACCGCCAGGTCCATCACCCGCCAGCGCTCAGGCAGGGGCGATACCGGAGCAAAATCGGGCTGCTCTTCCGCCAGCCATTGGTAAAAGGCTTTCGCCTGCGGACAAGGCTCCCAGCTACAGGCGTAGCGGAATTGATAATGGAGCAAATCCAGCGGCAGGTCGCGCAGTTGCTGCAGCAGCCGCCAGGCACCAGCGTGGCTGATTTGCAAATAAGCACGCTCCGGTGCTTTTTCTTGGTTGATGGTAGATACGGTCAGGCTTATCAGCAGCCGGGCGGCAATCAGGGCAGGCAAAGCGGCTATTTCAGCTTCCTGCAGCGGAAAAACAGCGTGGTACGCCCGAATCACGTCCACCGCCGCGCCAACGGGATCGGCTTGCCCCATCATGGCGTAAGCCAAGGCCACCGCCAGCTCATTTACCGTATGGGTATAAACGGCATCCCCGAAATCAATCAGCCCGCTCAGGGCATAGTGTTCATCGGTTGGATCGGGCTGCGCTTGCCATTGCAGGAGCAAGTTGCAGTCATTGGCATCGTTGTAGACCAAACTTCGCCGCAGTTGCGGCAGCCGGGGCACTGCTTCTCGTTCGTAATAGGCGTAAAAATGCTCCAGCAGTTGCTTTTCCTCCTCCCCAAAACGGGAAAAATGTTCTCTGGCCCACGGCAAGCGGCTGTTGTCCCAGCGCTGTTCACGATGCGCTGCTGCATGGTCAAAACCGGCCAGCGCCTGGCTTAAGGCACCTAAACCACGGCCCAGGCTCTCGCGCAGAAGCCGGTCTTTAGGATGGGCTTTAGCGTAGGGCTCGCCCGGCAGCCAAGTGGCCAGGAAAAGGTGAGCCCCGTCGCCAATTTGCCGCCAGCGCTCTCCCGACGGCAGGCGAATCAATTCGGGGATGGCGAAGGGCAGATCAGCTTTCGCCAAATGCTCCATCAGGGCGGCCGGCAGCTCGGGCGGGCTTGCAGCGACCTTCAGACAGTAGGCCCTGCCGTTTTTTGCCGTAAGGCGAAAAGTAGCATCGGCTTCTCCATGGGCGGGAACGGCGAGGGCATCGATACCGTAGTGTTTGCTGGCCAGCTGCTGAGCATCCTTGGCAGCGTAGGCCATAGCAGGTGGAATAAATTCTGGCATATCAGTCAGAGCTTTTGCGAAAAATAGGTTAATTGGAAGAAATAATAAAAAACATGACCTTTCCGCTTTCCTTTCTCATCCCAGCCCCGCAGCGGTTCCGCTCGGGCGGCAACCACTACAATCAGCAATTGCTGCGGGCGCTAAGGAGACTGGGCATCGAAACAGCAGCGGCGGAAGAGGTTTCTGGCCTTCCCGGCGACGGCCCCTTATTTGTAGACACCTTACTGGCAGAAAGCCCGCTGCCGCCACAGCGCCCCCGCTGGCTGATCGTACACCACCTTCGAAGCCTCTATCCGCCAAAAGGATGGAGCAGCAAAGCATACTTTGCCGAGCGGGAGGCGGCACAGCTGCGCTCCTTTGACGGCTTCCTGGCCAGCAGCCCCTTTACAGCAGAATACCTCAGGCAAAGCGGGCTGACGCAGCCCTGTATCGTAGCAGAACCGGGGCTGAGCAATCCTCCTAGCTCGCCACTGCGCAATTACGACCACATTCAGGGAATTATGGTAGCCAATTTGGTGGAGCGCAAAGGAGTGCTCCCTTTTTTGCAGCAGCTGCGCGATGCAGGGCCATGGCCCAATTTTCAGTTCCGCCTCTTCGGCGAAGCCAATTTGGACAAGTCTTACGCTACCGAGTGTCTTTCTGTACTGGAAAGCCTGGAAGGCATCGTGCAGTACGAGGGTGCCCGGGGGCATGAGGCGGTACTTCAGGCCTACTACACCGCTAACCTATTGCTTTCCGCCTCCTTCATGGAGACCTACGGCATGGCATTGCAGGAGGGAGCCGCCCACGGACTGCCGTTGCTGCTGCGGGAAGGCGGCCACGCTGCCCGGCACGCAGAGGCAGGCAACGGACGGGTTTGCAAGAGCATCGCTGAAATGATATCTTGGCTTCAGCGCTGGCAGGCTGACACCAGCGAACTGCAAGCACTCGGAGCCGTCGCACACGAGCAAGCTGCAAAGCGATTGCGTTCCTGGGAAGATACCGCCCGCGATTTTTGGCAACAACTCAAACAACATTATCCATGAAAGCCGTACAAGTCAAAGCATTCGGAGGCCCTGAGCAACTCTACATTGGCGAATGGGAAAAACCGCAGCCCGGGCCAGAAGAAATTCTCGTCCAGGTAGAAGCCACTGCGGTCAACCGGGCAGATACGCTGCAGCGCCGGGGCAAATACCCCTCGCCTGAAGGCGAAAGCCCGATCCTCGGCCTGGAAATGGCGGGCACGGTCGTGGAGCGGGGAGCACAAGCCCACCGCTGGGAGGTTGGCGATCGCGTCTGCGGCCTGCTGGGCGGCGGTGGCTATGCGGAATTTGCGGCTATTCCCGAGCGCTTGGCGCTGCCTGTGCCCGCTGGCTTAGATGCCGTGCAAGCAGCGGCGCTGCCCGAGGTCTTTCTGACCGCCTTCCAGGCACTGCGGTGGCTAGCCCGGCAAGTGCTACCGTTACGAGCAGATCACGGCTCGTTCCGAACATCATTTC
>CAYNIT010000226.1:0-7533 GCA_964397205.1 uncultured Phaeodactylibacter sp.
GTTAGGCTTATTTTTTCTTCACCGAAGTGCAACGTTATCCGTGAAGCTCCCGTAAAACCAGTTGAGGAAATCTGCGGTAGGCGCTCTGAGTAGCGTTCCGGCCGGCATCCCAACCGTGTGGAGCATTATGTCAGTACAGCACTGAACCTGCTTTTCGACCGATTATTGATCGAGTTAGCATGTTTTTCGGGTAGTATTACAACTAAATGTAATGGAGAATGCAACAGGGCGTACCACTTTTCCTTATATTAGCGCACGCCCGGAAGAAACAGCAACTGTCCTTTTAGCCCCCCCTTATGCGATTGAGGAGTCCTAGAAAACTCCACTACTATTTTGTTGTAACCAAAACCAGTTGATTTTGAAAAAGTTAATCTACATCTGGTTGTTGGCCTTCTGGTTGGTGCCTGCTCTGCAAGCGCAGGACATACACTACTCTCAGTTCGGCTATTCTCCAGCAACGACTAGCCCAGGCTTGACCGGTGTGTTTAGGGGTAAATTGCGTGTACTCAGCAATTTCAGGTCACAGTGGAATAGCGTCCCCGTGGGCTATCAAACTTTCTCCACCAGCGTTGATTTGAAATTGCCAAATCGCGACCGGGATCAGAACGGTTTCTGGGCGCTGGGCGGCTCCTTCAATTACGACCAGGCCGGGAAATCGGAACTGCAAAACGTCAACCTCAATCTGGCGGCCTCCTATACCCAAACGCTCGGAGCGCTTAAGCTGGGCAAAAAGAAAAAAGACCATTGGGCGTTCCTTACCGTAGGGGCGCAGCAGGGCATCGGAAGGCGCGACTTCAACTTCGAGCCCCTTATTTTCGATAGACAGTACGACCCGTCTACTGGCACGGGCAACTCAGATTTGCCGAACGGGGAAGATGACCTGGCAAGGTCGGAAGGGATCACCTATGGGGACTTCAGCGCCGGGCTCAACCTTCGTATTCAAGACTTCAAAGGCTGTGAAATCGTCAACGATTTAAAGGACCGATTCTGGATAGACGTGGGCGTGGGCGTGTTTCACCTCAATCGCCCCAATCTTGCCTTCATGGACGGAGAGGAGGAAGAGTTGCCCATGCGCATCAGTCCTTATCTGCTCCTCAATAAAGAAATCGGCAATTCCCCAGTTGATGTGTTTGCCCACCTCAACTTCCAGTTTCAGGGCCCCTACCGGGAGTATCTGACGCACTTTGGAGGAAGGGTATACTTCGACGATGTGCCGGGCCGGCAATTCGCCATGGAGCTGAGCTGTGGCTACCGTTTCAATGACCGCCTGGGAGATGGCGTGTTCCCCGCTATTGGGTTCCAGTACGGGAATGTCTTTGCCAGTTTGTCCTATGACCTAAACATATCAGAGTTTGAAGCAGCCACGCGCAACCGCGGCGGCTTCGAACTGCTGTTCCGATACACCTTGAATACGGTCTGTCTGGATCGTTACTTCTGCCCGCTGCTTTAGCAGCTGCCTGGGATTTGCCGTGTGACGCAATCATAATGCTCGAAAACGCAGGCTAAACAAGCCACTTCCCTGGCGGCCCTTTTGCTCCGGCCTGCGCAGAAATCAATGAGAGGCCTGAAAATCGGTGCAGAAAAAGACTCCCCCTTATTTTTGCGATTGTGAACCATCTTTTTCTGTTACTATTCGAATCTGCCAGCGAGGCTGTATGGAAATGCCATTGGGCAGCCTCGATACGGCAGCTTCACTTTGGTCAATATTTAATGTAGCTGATATGAAAATCAAATTACTGTCCGCGTTGGTATTTATGGCGCTTGCCGCCCAGGTCCAAGGCCAATCGCTGGATAAAGTACTGGAGGTCGGTGATGAAGCTTATGAAAGCCGGGATTACTATACCGCCTTCCGATGCTATGAGAAAGTGCTGGAATACGAGGACCGGTTCTACGAGCGTCCTAAGCGGCTGGTGCAGTACCAGTACGGCCTGGCCGCTCAGCGTTTCAACTACTTCGGCAAAGCGGATTCTGTCTTCACCGCTTTAGTCAATGCATCCCAAACCGCTGGCATTAAAGACTCCATCTACGCCCGTGCCGTATATTATCAGGCCCAGTCTGCCTTAATTCAAGCAGATAGCGCACAAGACTACCGCGATGCCATGGCGGCCTTCGAGCGCGTCAAAGATGAACTCATCGAGCATATCTCTGAAGATGCCGAGACGAAGAAAGAATTCCGCATTAATACGGAAAATAGCATCGCCGACTGCGCCTTCAGCCTTGAGAGGGGAAGTTGGGTAGAAAAAGACACAGTCCACCGGCTGGAGCATATTGACATCAACTCGCCTTATTCGGACTATGCTCCTCAATTGGTTGGCGACACTTTGTTTTTCTCCTCCCTGCGTTACGAGCGCAATCCGCGCCGGCAGTCTACTACTTACTCCCGGAATCTGTACGCGCGGTTTGTGCCCAACGATTCCGCAGGCATCGATACCCTGGTATCGGAAATGCCGGCATCAGAAATTTTCAACGAAAGCGCCCGTTATACCAACCACCGAGCCGTTACCAGCAATGGAAAATGGATGGTCTTCACCAGCTGCGAGAGCCGGGGCAATGAGATAATGTGCGCCCTTTACAAACGGCAACGCTTGGCCACCGGATGGGGGCCGCCCCAGTTGCTTTCGATTAACGGAGAAAAGGAAGATTTTACCACCAAGCAGCCGGCTTTTAGGCAAGATTGCAATGGGAAAGAGTGGCTGTACTTCGCTTCCGACCGGAAGGAGCCGGGTGTACAGGGGGCATTGGACATCTGGCGCTGCTCTTTCGATCCCAATAGCGGTAGGGCCGGCAAGGTGGAAAACTTAGGAGATTTCGTAAATACGGCCTGGGATGAAGAATCTCCGTTTTTTCACAGCCTGACTAAGCGTTTGTTCTTCAGCTCCAACCGCCCCGGAGGCTACGGGCAACACGATCTGTTCTACAGCCAGTGGAAAGACAGCAGCTGGGCCGAAGCCCGTAACCTGGGCGCACCCTACAACTCCGGCTACAACGACATGTACTACTTTACGACCGGCGAGGGCAAACAAGTTTACTTTTCTTCCGACCGCCACCGCTCGCTGCGCTTCGTCGACTCTCTGGACGCTTGTTGCCAGGATATCTACACGCTGCAGCGCAATACCAACCGCCAACTGCACCTACAGTTGGCGCAGTGCGAGGATAAGCCCTCGGGCGTAGGCAACTCGCGTATCTTGGTAGAGGATGTGACCCGCTGCGGGCAAGCTACAGTGGTGTTCGACTCTACCTTCGCGGGCAACTGGAGCGATACCCTGCCAGTAAAGCTTTTCCATAAATACCGCATTACTGCCTCCACTCCCGGGCTGGCTAATGCCGTTACCCGCATCGTAGATTTTGCCGAAGAACGCTTCGAAACCGAACAGCTGGCCAGCGAGTCCTTCGAGCTGTATCCCGACTTTGTAGAGCTTACCGTCAAGCCGGATATCCCCAAAGCCGAAGTCGAGAACCTGGACTTCCTGCTGTCGGGTACGGCTGTTCCCAAGGTAGTCAATGCGAATACCGGGCAAACCCTGGCAGCCCAGCAAGGGGAACGCGTTTTCCGATTTGCTTTTGATCAGCCCTACGATGTTGCCATAGAGGTAGACAGCAATAGTAACACCATTACACTGTTTGAAAACCCTACTACCATAGACGGGCGTATCTACCCCGTGAATTTAGAAGGCATCTACTTCCCACAGCAAGTCTGCGGAAAAGTTTGCGTGAGCGAAGTCAAGGTGCCGCTGACTACCGAGATGGAGCTCTCCGAGCAAGTGTATTTCCACAACGACAAACCTGACCGCTACAACGGCATCACCTACATTACCGATCAGTCCTTAGGAAACGCCACGGAAGAATACGCCAATCTCGAAAGCGATTACCTGATACCTCTGATCCGGGAGCTGCTGGAAGAAAAGGGCTTGCTGAGCCGCATCCGGCAGCTTGGCGTGGAACCCTACTTAAGAGAACAGGATACGGAAATAAACTTAAGCCAGCTCAACCTGGGAAGAGGGCTCAATAACGATCTGACAGAAATGCTGAGTAAGCTGTCCCTGGAGGATATGCTGGATGCGCTCGGAGTAAAGGTAGAGGAGGAAACCGATGTAAACATCGATGGGCCGGAAGAACAACGGACAGAAGAAATAGTGGCAAGCAAAGATAAAATCACCATCTCCGATGCGCTCTTGCTCACCAGCCGCTTTTTCTCCCGGGATATCCGCAACGGGCCAGTCGCTCTCCGCGAGATGGGCTTGAGCCTGCTAACCGTAATGGATAAAATCGAACCCGGCCAAAGCATTGAAGTAGCCATACAAGGCGTCTGCAGCAGCCACGGATCAAAAGCCTACAACGATATGCTGGCGCTGCGCCGTATACAGTGCATCACAGAGTTCCTGCAGGGCATTAAGATCGACACCAACGGGCAGGAGCAGCTAGGCGATTACATGGCTACCTGGAAATTAGACAGTGCCCAGTTCAAGGACTATACACGGGATGAGGGCCGGGTCGTAGTGGACCCCAAGCCTTCCGGGGCAGCCAACGAAGATACTGACCGCTACATGGATTTCGTAAGCGACTCCCGGTACAGTATTGATGCTGCCTTGGAAAGAACTGTAAAGGTAAGCGTGACAATTACCCTGCAAGAGCCGCCCAGCCCCGCCGTTTTCGACCTCGGGAACGGTTGCAATCAGGAAGCGGCAACAGAAAATAGTATCAGTAGCAAAAAAACAGAATGATGAATCGAATAGGATTGGTAGTGGTCTATACAAGTTTGCTTGTCTTGGTAAGCTTGCTTCCAGCTACAGCAGCCTCTGTCTTCGCCTGGGAAGAACTACCGCCCTGCGAAACCTGGCGGCTACCGGAACCGGCTATCGAAAACAAGCAGTACAATACCCTTACCGGTATCTCCAAAGACACCATTAAACCGGTCTTCAATGAGCCGATATGCGAGCTGAATTGCCCCGACTTTCTGCTCAACTGGGCAAGCACTGCCGCAGATTGCGGGGAAGCTAACGGCAGCGCTGAAGTGATGCCAGCGGGATTCCCAGCGGGAACGGCTTTCAATTACCAATGGCCAGGGGGCATCAGCGATGGGCCATCCGCCGACAGCCTGGCAGCGGGGGTGTACACCGTTACCGTTACCGTAGACCAAACCACAAACCCCTGGTATGGCATCTGCGCGCTCACCACGGATGTCATCGTGGACAACCTGGGCGGCCCTCAATTGGAGGTCGAACCCAACAAACCTGCTGCCTGCCTGGAAAATAATGGAAAAGCCAAGCTCACCATCACCGAGGGCACGGCTCCCTACACCGTGGAATGGGGCTCCCAGAATTCAAAGGATGTCAGTGCAGAAGGAACGGTAACTATCGGGAACCTGCCCATTGGGCCGAGCCTGATACAGGTCACTGATGCCAACGGTTGCATCACCACCATAAAGGTGGAAATCGAAAAAGACATCAGCAGCTTCTTTGTTCAAGCTCAACCGCAAAACCCTTCCGCCTGCGGAGCCGCCGATGGCAGTATACAGCTGACGTTCTTCGAGGGCTTCCCACCCTACAGCCTGATCCTTAATGGCGACCCCAGCACGCTTATAGTGGTCAACTCGAACACCTATACCTACGAAAACCTCCCCTCCGGCCTTTACACCATCGAAGTGACCGACGCAGCGCAATGCGACGCTGAAGTCAAGGTGAACCTATCGGTAGATTGCGACAATAGCGGCTGGACAGCGGTTGATGCAGACTGCCCCGCTGAGGAAGGTACGCTGGAGTTCGATGGCAGCGGCAGCCCCGCTGAGACCTACGAGATCCGTCAGCTCAATGCAATAGATCTGCTGGGCTCTACCAGCGGCGATGAAGCAGCCGTTTTTTCACTGCCGCCCGGTGAGTACGAAATCCGGCGTACCAGCACAGCAGATGAGTGTGTCTGTGTTTTTACCCGCACCATCGAGGCACCCGAACCCTTTGAAGTCAGGCTGGAAGCACAAGATGCCCAATGCGAAGCAAATACTGTCAATCCAGGAAGCCTAAAAGTAGTAAAAATAGAAGGAGGCACTCCTCCTTATGAAATCACGCTCAATGATTCTATCCCCCTAAACGTAGGCGAGCTCTTGCCAGGCCTGGACCCTGGAGCCTACGATCTAAAAATAGAGGATGCAAACGCTTGCCTGTTCGAACCGTCGGTCGATATCGAGGGAGATGATGTTTTTATAGGCGGATTGAATACTACGCTGCAGCCCTGCCCCGCTGATTCGATCAGTGTAGAATTGGAAGGCAGCGTTACAAGCGCTGACTTCAGCTACAGCTGGGAGCCAGTGGCACTGCTTGATGAGCCCGCGGCTGCCAAACCAACAGCTACCCTTACCACCGATACGACCTTCTTTGCGACCATCACCGATGGCCTTTGTACGACCTACTTCGACACCGTACAGATAAGAATCCTGCCCGATATCAACCTGCAAATAGAGGGCGATACCATATTTTGCGGCCAGGAAAGCACCATCGTGAGCGCCAGCGCAGATACAGAACTCAGCAGTCTGGTTTGGTACCAAAATAGCCTGCCCGTGGATGAGGACAATGACGACACCTTCCAGGCACTGGCCTCGGAATCCGGAGAAGCCTACTTCGTAGTCGGCACCACTGCCGATGGCTGCGTGGATACGGCCTTTTTCGAACTATTCTTATTCAATGAGGAAATTACAGTAACCGCTGCCGATACCATAATCTGCGAAGGCGATTCAGCGGTACTTAAAGCTAACGTAAGCCCAGGCCTGCCCTCAACTTCTATAAGTTGGGCAAACGAAGCGGGCAATGTGCTGGGCAGCGGCGATAGTATAACCGTTACTCCGCCAGCGGGGGAACAACAGTACATCCTTACCGCTGTCGGCCCATGCAATACTGCTGTCGATACCGTTCAGGTAACAGTAGTAGAAACCGATACCTTATCCATTACAGGGCCGGCGGATACCCTGCTTTGTGCAGATTCCACCCTTACCCTGAGCGTAGACGACGTTCCGGGAGAAGCCGTGGCCTGGGCAAACGGCGATGGCATTGATCTAGGCACAGGCGCTTCAATAGAGGTACAACCCACCTTAGGAACGAATACATTTATAGCCTCAGCGCCGACACTAAACTGCGTAGAACCCGATACACTTCAGCTGGAGGTTACGGATACTACCCTCAGCCTTGATTTAACCATCAGCGATGACTCCATATGCTTGGGGGAATTGGTCAACCTAACAGCTACGCTCTCTCCAACTGATGCTGAGGCCGAGTTCAGCTGGACTCAGAATGGCGAACCACTCATGGCCAGTGGAGCCGGCATTTCTGCCATTCCACCAACTGCCGGCTCCTATACCTATGTTGCTTCGGCAACCAATAGTTGTGGTACCGCCAGCGACACGGCAACAGTCGTCGTACGCGACAGCGTCCTCATCAACGCGCAGCCGGACACCACGGTGGTGCTGTGCGCGCCGGAGGAAGTCTGCTTTACGGCGAGCAGCCCGGGCATCCCCGCCTCGGAGATTATCTGGCAGGACAACACTGG
>CAYNIT010000227.1:0-7510 GCA_964397205.1 uncultured Phaeodactylibacter sp.
AAACGCACATGGGCCACAACCACGTACGCATGGACAGCCACCTCAGGCCAAAGCTGGCACAGGCGTTTCGGCCGATCTCCGAGTCCGTCCGGCCCGCCTACGGCGGAGTCTGGGAGTACTTTGTTTTTGTAGGCCAGAAATAATCCAGTGCCCGCCTGCCGCCGTTCGCAGCTTTTTGCCAGACAAGCAGCGATTATTCCTCGGCTATGTCGATGGGGCGATTGATGCTTTCCTGCAGGGAAATGAAGGTTTCGGTGCGTTGGATGCCCGGAATCTTCTGAATTTTGTCGTGGAGTACCTGCCGCAGGTGTTCTGTATCCCGGCAGATGATGGTAGCGAATATGCTGTACAGGCCGGTGGTGTAGTGCGCAGCTACTACCTCGGGGATTTTCTTCAACTCCTCCGCCACATCATCGTAGAGGGAGCTCTTGTCCAGGTAGATGCCCAGAAAAGCGGATATGTCGTAGCCCAGCCGGCTGTAGTCTATGGAGAGGTTGTAGCCTTTGACGATGCCGGCGTCTTCCATTTTCTTCATCCGTACGTGTATGGTGCCCCCGGACACGTATAGCTGCTTAGCGATGTCCGTATAAGGCTTTTTGGCGTTGCGCATCAGAATGGAGAGGATCTGCCGGTCCAGTTTATCAATTTCGGTTCCTTTGGCCATATTGGTATTTGGTTATTGACTTCATAATTTATTGCGGCGAATTCCCAAATATGCTCAAAAATCACGAAAAATAAGGGGCTCTGCTTTTTTTGCTGCTGGCTGGCTGTAAGAAAATGCTTCTTCTGCCGCCTGCTATCCCGCTGATGGCCGGTTTTTTAAGGCATCAGGGGGTATAGGCTAAAAAAATATTGGTACTTTTGCATAAATCACTGTTTGCAATGAATTTGAAACGCTTGCTCCAAACCACACTTCTTTTAGCCATCGTTGGGCCCCTCTCCACAAGCTGCGAGTCGGAGCCGGAAAACGCCGAGGAATACCTCTTCGGCCGTTGGGAAATTGTCAATGCTACCCGCGACGGCCAGGTAGCCCAGACGCTTTCTGATCTTTTCTACGTTTTCAATCCTGATGGCACCATGCGGACCAACCTGCCACTGGGCAAGGCAGAGAGCGAATTCCAAATCGAGGGCAGCACCATAGAACAAGACCTCGGAGAAAAAACGGTGACCTACCAAATCGAATCCATCAACGATAGCCTGATGACGCTCAGCACGGAAATGCGCAACACCCAGTTCCGCTTCAATTTCCGAAAAGCAGCATCCTCACCGGTTCAGTAATGCAGGTACTGGTCGCTTCCCGCAATCCCGTGAAGGTCGGTGCCGTCGAGCAGGCATTCCGGCGGGCTTTTCCCAGCGCGCCCTTGCAACTACAGGGGCTTGCAGCGCCATCCGGTGTCCGGGATCAGCCAATGACGGATGAAGAAACCCTGCTGGGGGCGCGCAACCGCATTGGGTTCATCAAAGCACAACGGCCGGAGGCTGATTTCTGGGTAGCCATAGAAGGAGGTGTGCACTCCACGGCAGCCGGTATGGAGGCATTCGGCTGGATGGCGGTGCAGCACCGACAAAGGGAAAGCTGTACGCGCAGCGCCACTTTTCAGCTGCCATCCGCCGCTGTCCGTGCCCTTCGTTCTGGCGAAGAGCTGGGCCCGGTAATGGACTGCTTGTTTGATGAAAGCGGTACCAAAGCTAAAGGAGGGGCGGTAGGATTGCTGAGCAATGGCCTGGTTACGCGCACAGCCCTCTATGTGCAGCCGCTGCTGTTGGCACTGATTCCTTTCCTACAGGAAGAACTATACCCCTGAACGGTTGCGATTGTGCCCGATGCTGCGTATCTTAGGTAGCTCTTTCGCCCACCAATTTATGCGATGATGAAAAGGCTTTTGATCCTATTGTTGTGCTTTATTTGCAGCGTTTCCTACCTCCGGAGCATTGATGCCAGCGTTTCCTACGCGGCTTTCCAGACGCCAGAACAACCTTACATTGAAGTGTACCTCCACATCTCGGGGCGGACGGTGCGCTACTTGCCTACAGCAGACAGCAGCCTGCAGGCTAGCGTGGAGGTGGTTATGCTTTTTAAGCAGGGCGAAGAAATTGTCAAATTCGATAAGTACGCTCTGAACAGCCCGCAGGTACAGCAGCCGATTGACTTTATTGACCTGAAACGCTTCGGCCTGGACAATGGCACCTACCAATTGGTGGTGGCGGTGAAAGATGTCAATCAGGAGGGCAATGCCAAGGAGTTCAACACGGAAATCACCATCGATTTTCCAGAGCAGGCGCTGGCCCAATCAGACCTGGAATTGCTTGCTGGCTACAGCCGGGTGGAGGGCGAAATATCGGAGGGGCAGAAAATGTTCGTCAAGAACGAGCTGCTGATGGAACCGCTGCCCTACAATTTCTACGGGCGCAATGCCTCCCGCCTTTACTTTTACAATGAAATCTACAATACGGATCAAGCGATCGGAGAGGACTTCGTGATCAGCTACACCATCGAGGAGCTGGTCAACAAGTCAGAAAATACGGTAGCTCTGGCCTACAAACGAGGCAAGCCAGCCCCGGTGGTGCCTTTGCTTCAGTCAATCGACATCAGCGAGATCCCCTCGGGCAATTACCGGCTTATCGTGGAGGTGCGCAATCGCGAGCGGGAGCTGCTCAGCCGCAAATCAGTTTTCTTCCAGCGCAGCAACCCCTTTCTGGAGGAGGAACCGATGGATATGGAAGGCTTCGATATTGAACAGGAATTCGTGCAGCAGCTCGATGCCGAAGCGCTGGAGTACAGCCTGCGCGCCCTGACTCCTAATATGCCGCAAACCGATGTGGACTTTGTGGATGGCATCATCAAAAAGGATAGCCTGCGCCTGCAGCGCCTCTACCTGTTCAATTACTGGGCTGGCGAATCGCCGAATGACCCGGCAGCGGCTTACAACAAGTACATGGAAGTTGCCCGCGCGGTAGACGAGCTCTACAATTCAGGCTTCCGGCATGGGTTTGAGACTGACCGCGGCTACGTCTACCTGAAGTACGGGCAGCCTGATGATACGGAGCTGCGCGATCAGGAGCCCACAGCCCCCCCCTACGAAATTTGGACCTACTACGAATTTCCGACGACCAACCAAAACAACGTGAAGTTCGTCTTTTACAACCCATCCTTGGCACCGGGCAATTTTGTGCTGCTGCACTCTACGGCTATAGGCGAGCGGCAGAACCCGCAGTGGCTCCGGGAGCTGTACCGCAACGCACCCAACGAAATCGAGGGCAGCAATTACTTCGACGGCAACGGGGTGATGGACAACTTCAACCGCAACGCTGAGCGGGTTTTCCGGGACTTCTAATCCTCTACCCCGCGGCTGATTTGCCGCTGCCGGCCCAGGTAGGCATCATCTACTGCTCCGTCTCCGTCCCAATCCATCAGGGTGCGGTACTCTGCCAAGCCGTTTTCTACTTTAACCGTGTACTGGTAGGTGGCATCGGGGGCGATCATCATGAGGGTATCGCCGAAGACGTTCCAGATGCCCCGCGAGGTATTGACCAAACTGTCGGAGCGGTTGGTAAATTCCTGGCGGTACTTTTTTTCTGGAAGGTAGTAGGTCTTGACGGGCTTCATCCCGAGGCGGCGCACCCACTCTTCTTCTTTGACTTCAAAAACGTAGCTGGTATCTTGCCCCTGCGCGGAATTGACTTCCACGCGCAGAGAGACCGACTCCCAGGTACCAGGCAGCACCTCCTCCAGGTCCACGGCGGGCGCTTCCGATTGGCCATCTTCCTTTTCTGTACCAGATTGGCAGGCGGCCGTCAGCAGCAAGAGGGAAAACAACAGTATTCTTTGCATAGCTTATTCTTGGTTCTTAGCCTACGCTAAGGTAGAGAATTGGCGGCGTTCCCAACCAGCCTGTCGGCAAAAAAGCCTACCTTCACAAGACCAAATCAAAACCCTCACATGCGACAATTGCTGTTTCTCCTACTGCTGGCTGCCAGCTGCCTGCGCTGCCAGCCCGACCAAAAAACCGCGGATACTCCAAGCCCCGAGGCCCTGCCTGCCCTGACCCCAAACGGCGTCAACGCTGTGGTTGAAATACCGGCCGGCACCAACCATAAAATCGAGTACGACAAAAGCAGCGGCAAATTCCTGGTAGACCAGCGGAACGGCAAGGAGCGCGTCATCGACTTCCTCCCCTATCCTGGCAATTACGGCTTCATCCCCTCCACCTATATGGCGCCGGAACGAGGAGGAGACGGCGACGCGCTCGATGTATTGGTCATTGGAGAAGCCCAGCCCACCGGCCAGCAGCTGGAGGTGTTGCCCATCGGCAGCCTTAAGCTCAGGGACGGGGGAGAGGCGGATACGAAAATCATCGCCATACCCGCTGACCGCAAGCTGCAAGTCATCGATCCCAAAGATTTTGTGGATTTCAGCATCCGCTACGATGGCGCGAAGCACATCATCGAAAACTGGTTCTTGTACTACGATGGCCTGGGCAACGCTACGCTGGAGGGCTGGGAAGACGAGCGAGCGGCTATGGAAACAATTAAACGTTGGCAATCGGCTTCTTCCTCGGAAGAATAGAGCAGTCCATCGATTTATCACAACCGGCTGCAACCTTCCCCCGCACCAAGGCGTTTTTGCCACTGTAGAATACCAAACGATCGCCATGCCAGAAACTACTGCCGAATCAGCGACGCGCTGCCGTTTCCAAATCGTTGCTCCTAACGTCTCGGCTACTGCCGTGGGCAAAACCGTGGCTTCCCCGCCAGCTGCTCAACGCCTGCCGCTGAATGCTGATGGGGCCGAATTGATGGTTTACCGGCGCGCTGCTGATCTTCCGGTTTACTGGGACCGCTTGGTGTCGGGGGAACAAGTGTTTCTACAGAGGGATTACCTGCGTTTTATGGAGGCGCATCCGCCCGCGCATTTTGGCTTCGCTTATTTGTTGTTGCTGCGCCATGGCCGACCCTTGGGGATTGCAGCCTGTCAGCTCATCGATTTCAATCTGGCCCGCAATGTACAACACTTGCAGCGCTGGGACGACAGTCTGCCCCGCTGGCAGCGATGGGGGCGGGCTATACGGCTTTGGCTGGTACGCCGCCTCAACTTCCGCCTGCTGGTCTGTGGTGCGGCGCAGGCTACTGGCCAACATGCCTTTCAATTCACAGAGGATATACCGCGCCGCGCCCAGCTTGAGCTGCTGCAGGAGGGCTTGGAAGCGCTGAGCCGCGAGCTGAGCCGGCAGGGCTGGCGGCCGCAATCCATTTTGATCAAAGACCTGCCCGAGGATAAGGAGAATGGACAGCCCGCTGTCCTGGCACAGGGGGGCTACCACTTGTTCCCGTTCCTGCCCAATCTCGTACTCGGGCTCCGCCCGGAATGGAAGGGTTTTGAAGACTACCTGGACGCTATGGTCTCCAAGTACCGGGTGCGGGCGCGCCGGGCGTTCAAAAAAGCGAAGGAGGTAGCCGTACGGCCGATGTCGCTTGCCGATATGGCTGCTGCACAAGCGCGCATGCACGAATTGTACCTTGGCGTAGCCCGTAGTGCCGACTTTAGCCTACTGCAGCTCAGCCCGGGCTACTTTACTGCCCTAAAAAAGCAGATGGGGGAAGACTTTGCCGTACTGGGCTACTACAAGGATAGCGAGCTCATCGGTTTCTGCTCCGCCCTGCGCAATGGCCGGGAGCTGGAGGCGCACTTCTTGGGCTTTGACAACGCCCAAAACCACAAGCATCAGCTCTATCTCAATATGCTGTACGATATCGTGCGGCTGGGCATTGAGCAATTCCAGTCGGAAACCATCGTCTTCTCCCGCACCGCCACGGAGATCAAGACGTCCGTAGGTGCGGAGCCGGTGCCTATGCAGGCCTTTATGCGCTACCGCTGTGGCTTGCTGAACCGCTTGCTGCCGTTGGTCATCCGGCGCTTTGAGACGGAGGAGGGGTATCGGCAGCGGCATCCGTTTGGGAAGGGGGAGTAGGTTTTGAAACGCATGCTGTGCTTAGGCTATGTCAGCTTTTTTGAAACACATAAGGCACATAGAACACATAGCGGGGAGGCGTGCACCTCTGTGCTGTCTCTATGTTGCGTAGCGAATTCTATTAAACGATCAAGCCTTGGCGCTATTACAGCAGCTATACTAAGCGCGGCCACGAGAGGTGATTTTTATAAACCCCGCATAAATACTCGACTTTTGTCAGCATTCTTAATCCTGGCTTGTCACGGTAGAAGAACCTTTCGGTTTCCAAAAACGAATCTTCGGTGAGTTCGACAACTTTTCACCTCTAGTGCCCGAGGGGTGTATAAATATCCTGCGTTTAGTTAAGGCAGAGGACAACTCGGCTGAAGCGACCAAGCGGCAACGGGCGGGTAGTATATCCAAGGAGACGGCCTCCGAGCTGCTTGAATAAGTTGAACAAAGCCGGGAGGAATGTTCCAGGCAGCCAAATTTGCTAAGCCCGTGAGTAACTCGGCCGTGACGCCAGCGGTCACTCCTCCTCCCTTTCCGGACCAAGCACATAAACCGTCCCTCTGCCCTTTCCTGTTTTTTCAATTGCGCCTTCCTGTAGCAGGTACTGTACATCCTTTTTGATGGTGTTTTTGGACACCATGCTCATGATGCTGGCGATGTCTCCGATTTTCACGGGCTCGTTGGCTTTGATGCATGCGAGCACCTTTTTCTGCCGCTCATTGAGGTAGGGGCCTTTGCTTTTGTAGTGGGTATACTTTTGCTCTAGCTTCTGCACCATCGCTTCCAGACTTTCCAGAAAGAAAAGCATCCATTGATCGATGACTTCCTTTTCGGAATAGCGGTGCTGCTGCGCAGCCATCAGTACCTGGTAGTACGCCTGCTTGTTCTGCTCGATCTGGTTTTCAAAAGAGACGTACTGAATAAAGGGGTAGCCCCGCTGCAATAGCAACAGCGTGGTGAGCAGTCTCGACAGCCGGCCATTCCCATCCTGAAAGGGGTGAATAGACAAAAATTCGTATACAAAAGCAGCGATGACGATCAGCGGGTGGGCAGTTTGCTCCTCCAACTGCTGATGGGTCCACTGTAGCAGTTCATCCATCTCCTTGCTAACCAGGTAAGGGGCTGTGGTGTTGAAAATGACCCGCTGTTGGCCATCGGGGTAATTGGCGACGACCTTATTGGACAGCTGCTTGTATTGCCCTTTATGCGATTGATCTTTATCGCTGTATTTAAGCAGTCGACTGTGCAGGTGGAAGATGTTGGCGGCCGTCAGCTCTATGGTATCGTAGTTTTCGATGATGATCTCCAAGGTATCGTAATAGCCGATGACCTCCTGCTCGTCTCGGGTCTTTAGCTTGTTGATCTCTAGGTTATCGAGCAGGGTGGCTACCTCCTCGTTGGTCAAGGTTGCGCCCTCTATCCTTGTGGAAGAGCCGATACTCTGAATGGTGGCGATTTTGCGCAGCTCGCGTAGATACCGGCTTTCCTCCTTTTCAATAGCCAGCCATTTGCCCTTGAAGGCATCGATAAAGCCAATTTTGTTGATAACC
>CAYNIT010000228.1:0-7508 GCA_964397205.1 uncultured Phaeodactylibacter sp.
CCGCAGGCGTTTGAAATATTCCCTATAGCCCTGCGCTTTGATCTTGGCTTGAAACCTCTCATACTGCTCTGGATTGTCGCCCCACTCCCGGATGGTATACTGGCCGTACCACTCGCCCCCTTCTTGTTCCATTTTCAGGAAGAACTGGTTTTGCTGGGCCTTTGCCGCCATGAAGCAGGCTTTTGCCGCCAGTTCCCGGTTTTCTGCCAGTTTCATCGCTTTCTTATAAAAGCGCAAGGCCACGGAGCAATCGGTGAAGCCGTCGTAGGCAGCACCGCTGCGGAAGAAATTCATAAGGTAATAAGCCGGCCCAAAATAAGTCATATTGTAGTAAGCATTGCCCAGCAGGTAGTAGTCCATAGCGCTGTTTTCGGTTTGTGCAACATGACGAATGGCCAGTAGCTGCCGGACGAAGCTGTCGCGAGTGTACTGTGCGCTGGTACGCAGTTGGCAGCGCGGATCGTGTATACAGTCCTTGATCTGGGTATTGAATGGATTGTGCCGCAGCTGGAAATCATAAGCAGGCGGCAGGGAGTCAAAGAGTGCCACTGCTGCTTCCAGCTGACTGGGGTCCCGCATCAGCAAGCGCCCCTTGATGTCTAATAGGGTGTACTCGATCTCTTTCACCTGCCGGGGCGAAGTGAGCAAGAAGCTTTTCCAATTTGCCTCATTGCCGGCAAAGTGCTTAAGCGCCAGTAGTTCCAGTTGCGTATGCTCCGGCTGCCGGGCCAGCGCCAGCAGGCGGTCTACCGCTTCAGCGGACGGATTCATCTTCGTTTGGCGGATCACCTGGCGGCTGAGCAGGTCAGCAAGCACCGCCTTGCCCTGTTCCCGCATCCGATAGGCCAGCAAGTCAAGGATGAATTCTTGATTGTTGGGCTGGGTATAAAAGCGGGTTTGTTCGTCCTCAAAGACCTCCACAATCTCATGCGCGATGAAATCTTGCCGCTGCTGGCTGATTTCCTCCGCCTGCATAAGCTCAAGGGCGAGATTCAGTTCCCGCCGGATGCGCTCATAGGGCTGCTCCATCCCGTTGCCTTCCGATAAGGTAAGCTCGGCGGTTTTCAATTTGCCCGTCATCATTTCCAGGTAAGCTTTAGCCGTTTGCCAAAACCCATCCGAGCGATTGTTGTAGTAGGCGGTAGCGGCGAAGCGCAGCAGCTGCCCGGCGTAGTCTTGGTATGCTTCGTTTTTGAGCAGGCTGCCGCTTTCCTGCAGCCGTTCCATTATGCTTGCCACCGGCTGCTCGTTGAAGTAGTGGAAGTTTTCGCTCTCCAGTTTATTCAATTCCCGGACAGTTACCATTTTCAGCCATTGGTGGTTGCCCAGCAGACTAAAGATCGCCTGCATATCTTCCAGCCCCAATACTTCACGCTTGGTCCCCCGGATGAAGTGCATCAGCGCCTTTTCCCTCGGGCTTTGGCAGAGGCGGTAGGTTGCCTTCCAAACCGCTTCTGATCCAACATCAAAGCTATAATAAGCGCTGTGCCGGCGGCTGGAGCAGGATTCAAATACGCGCAGGAAATGATAGTAGCCCTCAGCCGCTTTCCCTGCCTCCAGCAACATACCAGCGTAGTGGTCCATCGCCCAGTACTCAATCATAGATTGGGGCGCTTTCTCTGCAAAGGCCTCTTCGTACCAGGCAATGGCCTGATCGCGCTGTCCGCTGTAGCGGTAAGCTTTCAGCAACTGAAAAGCATAACGGTTCTTCAGATAAGGGAATTCCTCCCGTTCGTGAGCGCGCCGCAGCCGCTGTATCAGGGACTGTTGGGCTTCTGCGCTCATGGGGGCTTCTTCCTGGCGGCGCCAGGGATCAGCGGGGCGAGCGGAGAGGGCTTCCAGTTCCAAGGACAAGAGCAAGTATTTTTTCGCTGCTTCTTGCTTCTTTATGGGCAAAAGGGAGCCATCGAAGAGCACCGTTTGTACCAGTTTTGCTCGGGATACCGACTCATAGCCCTTTGCATAGCGGTCGTAAAGGACCTTCTCCAGCAGAGCTTCGGGGGTATCTTTCCCTAGGAATTTCCGCCAGCGGCTGAGGTTTTTCCCGGAATAATCCGGCCGGCTCCAGATGTGCCGGAAGTCATTGGTAGTGTAAAAGGTCGGGCTGTATTCCTCATCGAAGATCCATTCCGGCACAAAGAGGTTGAAGTAGGAATAGGAATTGTCGATCGGGCCGCAGGCCTGCACGGGCTTAGCGCTGGCCAACAGCAGCAGCCAGCTCCCGCAGAAAACCGGTAGGGTAGCGTTGTAAAATAGACGGTTGCAAATGGTAGAAAAGGAGTGTTCCACGGTTGTTCTCAATTTTGTTCAGTTGCTGTGCTGCCTTCCGCAACGCCTGCCGCGAGGGCACTTCCAGGCGTAGGCGGTCGCCCCGGTTTAAATAGTGACCCCCGAAGTAAACGTTCTGCTGCACCCGATACCGCCCCGGGGCAGTTTTTTCCAACTCCGGCATTTGGGCCAGTGCGTTCAGATCGGGTTCCGGCAGTATGCGGTACAGTTCGCCGAAACGATACACCAGTACCCAGGAAAACAGCGGTAATGCCAGGTCGAGCGGCAATTCATAAGTCCCAGCTCCTTCCAGATAGCGGGCAGCCGTTTCCGTATTCAGCAAACTGTTGGGCTCCTTAACGTCTTCGATATCGCCCATATTGTAGTACATGAGACAACCGTGGTCCACCGGCGGTACCCCCGTCTGCTCCGGATATCGGTACTGATGCAGGCGGATAGTAGCGGAAAGATTGGCTTGCCCCGCCCGCTGGCCTATGGCGCGGAGGAAGTCGAAGTAAGCGTCCCGGGTAGTGAGGCTCCAGTCGCAATCGAACTGGTAGGCCTGCGGCACCAACCCAGCCTCTTGATTGACCTGCTGCAGGTACGCCCAGACTTTTTCCGCCAGCTCCTCCGGCGAAGTGCCTGCCTGAAAAGTCCGATTGGTGATAAAAACACAGGGCACAATATCGTACTGCCGGTAGCTGCTGTCGGCCAGGCGCAGGCCTGCTTTGGGCACCGCCTCGCCTGCCTCGAGATCCACGTCCAGGTACTTGACGTACAGGCGCTCTGCATCCAAATCAGCAAGGAAAGCCCTTTCCTGAGCACTAATGCGGATTTCGGACTGCCAATGGTAAAAAGCAATAGAAGCTGGAGCATCAGCCCGGCGGCAAGCAGCGGCCAATAGCAATAAAAACAGCAGCACAATTCGGGAAGACAAAGCGGCTCAGCCTATTTGGTACGCTGCCAAAGGTAGGAAGATTCTGCTTCCCGGGCGAAGGTTTCGCCGGGGAAGCAGTGCGCATCACTGTATAAATCGGATGCTGAAGGGATAACGGTAGCGCTCGCCTTCGTTGGCGCGAATAGCAGCTACAACTGATAATACCAGGTCCAACAATCCGGCCAGAATCAGGATGGGAATGCCGATCAGCAGGAAAATCAACAGAAGGCCCGCTGCGAAGGCCAGCAGCATCGTAAGCTGGAAGTTGAGGGCTTCTTTGCCGTGGTAATCAACGTAGGCCGAGCGGTCCTTGAACACCAGCCAAATCACCAGCGGGGCAATTACGTTGCCCAGTGGAATGACCAGGCCGGCGGCAATTCCTAAGTGCACAAAAGTTGCCCACATCCGCTCGTCTTTGTCGGGCATATAGTCATGCTCATCACTCATCGGGGCATCTAAAGGATCCATGTCAATTGTTTTGTAATTCAAATACAGGCACAAGGTAGCCGAAGGCTGGGCCGCATGCCACTTCCATAGATGAAGCAGGAGGAGTTTTCGATCAATCTCCGTTTAGAGGGCCTCCCAGAAAGCCCAGCAGTGCTCCAGTACTGCTTTGGGCGCTTCCGACTGCGGATAGTGCCCGATATTGGGCAGCCGGACGACATCAGCCCCTTGCTGCACCACTTCTTCGTACCGCCTGGCAGCGTGCCCGCCGGAAATGGGATCGTATGCTCCAACGATCAGGCGCAACATGATGGGAGGGTTGACCAGCGCACTTACCCAGCGCTTGCGCTGTTCTTTGCGTTCTTCCATATACCGGATCAAACGATGGAGTACCGCCCGCCCGTTGTTGTAGCGGAGCAGCGACCACCATTCATCGATTTCTCGAGGCCGAGGCAGCGAGTGGGGGCCAAAAATTTTCTCAAAGTTACGGCGCAGAGCAGCCCGCCCGAGGAATAGCGTCAAATACGGGCCCAGCGGGCCGAGCAGCAATTGTTGGATCGGGCGCGGCCGATGCGTTTCCGGGAACAACCCGCCGTTGAGCAGTACAATAGACTGTACCCGCAGGGAGTCGTCCCGCTCGCGCTCCCGGGCCAGTATCTCTTGTGCCACCGTGTCGCCGTAGTTGTGCGCCAGGATGTGGTACTGCTCTATGCCCTTATGCTCCATCAGCGCCTCCGCTATATCGGCTTGCTCACCGATGCGGTAGTCGTGCCCCTTCGGCTTGTCTGAATAGCCGAAGCCCAGGAAGTCAGGAGCAATTAAATGGAAATGCAGCGCCAGGGGTGCCCACAGCTTGTGCCAGTCCCAGGAAGCAGTAGGGAAGCCGTGCAGGAGCAAGAGCGCCTGCGGGCGCTCCGGCGCGGCTTCCTGGTAAAAAATGCGATGCTGGTTGAACTGGAAGTACTGCCCGCTTTCGTACCAGTCTGTAAGCGTATCCATACTGTAGGCTGTTTACTCGTCTTCTTCCTGCAGGTACACGTCTACGGCGATGTCCTGCCCAGTCGCTTCGTTACGGCCAATACGGAATTCCACCTGATCGCCCACCAGCAGGTCATTGTAGTCGCAGTTCTGTACTTCCGAATGGTGGAAGAAGAGGTTATTAGGCGGGAAAGCGATGAAGCCGAACCCTTCCTTCAGGGAGAGTACCGTACTGCTGTGGTACTCGCCATTATCCGGGACGGATACCTCCGGTGCCTCCTCTTCGCCATTGTTGTTGGCGTCATTGTTGTCGTGCTGCTTTTTCTGATAGTTATCCGTTTTGGGAACAAACAGGTTATTGACGAAGTAGGTATCCTTGGTTACCCGATTGTCAATGATTTCGTGCATGGCCAGCGGGTAGGTAACTTCCTCCAGCAAATCCTGCGAAGTGCGGGTGGAACGCTGATTGCCGAAGTCGTCGGTATACTCAAAGTCCCAGGACAGCACCATGACACGGGTCCCCCGGGAGTTGACTTTGCGGATAAGAGGCACGTAGTCTCCGTCCGAAGCAATGAGCACCAGTACATCAAACTGTTTGTAAAATACCTGCTCAAAGGCTTCGAGCGCTAGCCACACGTCAATGCCCTTTTCTGACTTGCGGCCGTGGTGGTTGTTGCGCAGCGGTAGGTAATGGGTGGTCACTCCCTCCGACATCAGAATATCGTCAAACACGCGCTCGTAGTAAAGCTGTTTGCCTTTGTGGCTGATATCAGATGCGCTGAGGCGCCCGCGAAAGTAATGGGCATCTACGATTTGGCAATGGTTAAAGCTCGTAGCCTCTCCCTCCAGTTCAGCGACCTTGTGGCGGATGAACTCGTGCAGCCCCTTGATGCTGATTCGCGTTTTGCGCTCGTGTACGTAATTGTAAAAGTTGCTGACGTGGTAGAAGTAGTTTCCGTCGTAGAACACGCCAATCTTGGTAAGTGGGATTCCTGTGGTATTATTCATTATGCTATTTTAAAATACAATTTATTCCTGTTCGTAATACGCTAATGTTCTGAAAATGGATTTTATAGGTTTTTTCTAAAGCTTGCCGCACGCCGTGGTAACGGCCCCTTTTTGTCCCGGTTTTAAAAACCGTTTATCAGTTATATCATGGCATGAACACTTTTTGAGGTAGCTTTTGTTCAAACTGGTGGGAAAGTGTTGTTTGAGGAGGTAGGAAAGAACCGCAGTGATGCTCGCTTTTGGCTGAGCTGACTTCTGCGGGTTTAAAGAAAATCAAGCTAGGTATAGACCAGTCCTTGAATGTGCGCAAAACGAATGAATCGCCTCTAGGCGGCGCCATCCGTTTTGCACAAATATCCGGTATAGCTTCCGCTCTCAGGCGCTTGCCAGGGCAGCCCGGTCATCGTATCGGCCCGTGCCCAACTGATGCAGCAAGACAAAATGGCTGCGGATGGCGGCAGCAAAGGTGCGATGCTCGTGGTAGGGCAAACCGTACTCCTTTGCGGTTGCTTTGATGATTTTTGAAAGATCCCGGTAGTGGATATGGCAAATATGAGGAAACAAATGGTGCTCAATCTGGAAATTCAGCCCCCCTACAAACCAGGACAGGGGACGGTTGCCATTGGCGAAGTTGGCGGTAGTCATTAATTGGTGGATGGCCCAGCTGTTCTCTACACTGCCGTCCTCCGCAGGCTTGAAAAATTGCGTCTCCTCTATGACGTGCGCCGGCTGAAAAACCAGCGCCAGGATGATGCCGCAGATAAAGTGCATCATCAAAAAGCACAGCACCGTTTGCCACCAGGCGAACGGAAGCACTAAGATGGGCAGCACAAGCGTAATAGCTAAATACCAGCTTTTGTTGAATACTACGGTAGCCACTGCCCTGGAGAAACTCAGCCCCTGCGTTTTCAACAACCCGCGCCGGTTGTAGTCGATGAGCTGTACGAAGTCCTTTACGAATACCCACACCAGCGTCATCAGGCCGTAGAGGAAAGGCGCATAGAACGCTTGAAAGTAGTACCCACGGTGCGCCGGCTGATTGGGGGAAAAGCGGATGATGCCTTTCTTGATGTCCTCATCAAATTCATGCACATTCGTGTAAGAGTGGTGCAGCACATTGTGCTGTATTTTCCAGTTGACATGGTAGCCGCCGATTAAATTGAGCAGCGCCCCCAGTGCCTGATTGACCCGGGGGTTGCGCGAGTAAGCCCCGTGGTTGGCGTCGTGCATTACGGATAAGCCTATGCCTGCCATGCCCAGGCCCATCAGTACCCACATCAGCACGATGAGGCTGGTGGACTGTAGCGTACCGCTGAGCAGTATTCCCAGAGGCACCGTGTAGAGGAGGACCATAAAAACGGTCTTGAAAACCATACGCCCGTTAGCGTAGCGGTCGATGTTGTTTTCCTCAAAGTAAGTGTTAATACGCTTTCGAAGCTCCCGGAAAAATTCCGGGCGGTCAGTTTTGTTGAACTTTACGGTGGTCGCAGTCATGAATGTAAATTATTGATTAAAAGGCGTAGCAGTCATTGGGGATGTAAGGGAGTGGCCCTCTAGATGTCCGTAGTAGAGTACTCCTGTTATTTTTGGCCGGGCGATGAACTATCCATTGTCTTAAGCACCGGAAATGGTTTATACCGACGACGAAGTAATTTTCCCGATAGCTATCGGGGCCAAACATGACTTCGTGCCTGCCCGACATGCAAAGGCAGGCGGGTCGGCATACACTCGTGCGTCGGGTTTGTGCCTTACGCCCAAACCTCTCCGTTCCGAGTATAACCGGTGAAGCCTTAGGGCAAAACAGATTTGCTTTCAGAGCAGCAAGCTAATGATTTTCGCCTGAAGTAATGCTATTGGAACGGGGTTTTTACTT
>CAYNIT010000229.1:0-7492 GCA_964397205.1 uncultured Phaeodactylibacter sp.
AGCGTGCAAAAAAACGAGTCTAAATCGGTAAGTTATTGTTGCGCGACCCCTTAATACCCGTACCGCTCCTTCCACCACGCCTTAAGCTGTTTCCGCATCTTGGCTTCGGCAGGGTTGTCCTGCGGCTCGAACAACTTGCTGTCCCTGATGTCATCCGGCAGGAAATCCTGCTCGGCGAAGTTGCCAGGGTAATCGTGGGCGTACTTATAGTCTTTTCCGTAATCCAGTTCCTTCATAAGCTGAGTAGGAGCGTTGCGCAGGTGGAGCGGCACGGGCAAATTACCGGTCTTTTTGACTAAGGCTTGTGCCTGGTTGATTGCCATATAGGCCGAATTGCTCTTGGGGGAACTAGCTACATAGATCGTGGCTTGGGACAGGATGATGCGCGCCTCGGGCAAACCAACGGCTTGTACGGATTGAAAAGCAGTAGTGGCCATCAGCAAGGCATTAGGGTTGGCCAACCCGATGTCCTCCGATGCTGCAATGAGCAAGCGCCGGGCGATAAACTTCACGTCCTCCCCGCCTTCTATCATGCGCGCCAGCCAGTATACTGCCGCGTTGGGGTCGCTGCCCCGGATGGACTTGATGTAGGCGGAGATAATATCGTAGTGCTGCTCGCCCGATTTGTCGTAGCGGGCGATGTTTTGCTGCACCTGTTCCCGCACCCGTTCATCTGTGATGGCAACGGGTTGCTCGGTTTTGCCAAAGTTGGTGACCAATTCGAGGATATTATAGAGTTTGCGGGCATCCCCGCCGGAGTAGCGCAGCAGGGCATCGTAGGATTCAACGGTAATGTCCTGTGCTTTGAGCAACTCATCCTCCCGGATAGCTTTGTCTACCAGCTGTACGAGCAAGTCTTTGCTCAAGGGCTCCAGCACATACACCTGGCAGCGGGAAAGCAGCGCGGGAATGACTTCAAAGGAAGGGTTCTCGGTGGTAGCTCCAATGAGCGTTAGGGTGCCTTCTTCGACCGCTCCCAGCAGCGAGTCCTGCTGCGATTTGCTGAAGCGGTGGATCTCGTCTATGAATAGGATGGGGTTGGGGCTGTTGAAGAAGTGCTGACGCTTAGCCCGCTGTATGGCCTCCCGCACATCTTTCACGCCGGAGTTGATGGCAGAGAGGGTGTGGAAGGGGCGCTGCAATTCTTGGGCAATAATTTTGGCCAAAGTAGTTTTGCCAGTGCCCGGCGGCCCCCACAGGATGAAGGAAGGAAGACTGCCGGAGCGGATAGCGCGCTCCAAAACGGCTCCCTTCGCTACCAGATGGTCTTGCCCTACGTATTCCTGCAGGGTCTTTGGGCGCATGCGTTCGGCGAGTGGCCTCATCTTTTTTCGCCAATTTCAAAAAAAATCCCGAAAGTGCCAATGCTTGCGAAAACGGGCCAGGCAGCGCAGGCATCAGTAAAAAGGGTCTAATGGAAAAAGAGGAATTACCATTCCCTTCCCCGTTCTCACAGCATCACGAACTTCAGTAAGCATTAAACCACTGCAGTTGGGCGCAGGACAAAAGGGCAGAAAATGGTGTAGGATGCGGCAACTTTTCAAAGGGTAAGGCCGTACAAAGGGATACCAACTTCATGTAGTATCCCCTCATCCATTGATCAACCCTCCTGCGGCTGTCATTCCTGCGGACTATCAAAGGCAACCGATAGAACAGACAGGACTACGATGCTGTTGCTTCCCCGGCTTAAAACCCCAATTGGCCAGGCTTGAAAAGCGAGGCTTCGATCGCAGGCCGCCATCCGAAACCGCTGGCTTGTTACCTTCGGCCTAGAGGCTAAGCCAGTGAAAAATGCTGGTTTTGCGCGGATAATGCAATGGATGAAACCCCTCAACTTTATAGCTGAGCAGATGCTTTGTTGAATAATCTATGAGAAAACCTTTTCGATATGACGACAGGCCACACACCCTGGGTGCGGACTCTGGAAGGCGGTCCTTTCCGTTCCCTAGAAGAATTCCTGCGGAATAAGGGCCCTAAGCCTCAGCTGTTCCGCCTTAACCCAGAGCGGCTTTCCACGGTGGTGGGGCAGCAGGGAACCCGGCTCACTTTTCTTCCTGACTCGCTATCTGACTACGGCGGTCAAAGCCCGAAGGGAACTGTTGACGTATACCTCACTGAAATATTCCAACCCGCGGAGATGGTCCTCGCCAACCGTTCTTCTATTTCGGAAGATCGGGTGCTGGAGACCGGCGGCCAATTTCTGCTCAGTGCACAGCAGGGCAGCCGGCCCTTAGAACTGCGGCAGCCTTTGGAGGTGGCCCTGCCCTTCGGGAAGCACCTGCGCAATCCCCTCGGCTTGCGTTTGTTCGAAGGGAGTGTGCCTACCGTCCGGGCACTGTCGGCGCAGCCAGGTTTTGATTGGAGGATGTTGGAAAAATCAAAAGTCAAGCTCCACAACATCAACGGAAGGGCTTACCACACCTTTTCGATACCTAGTTTCAACTGGTACAGCTGCAGCCACTTTTTGCCGCCACGCTCCAACAAAGTGATGCTCAGCGTCCATCCGGTAGCTGTAGTGGAGCGCTTCGATCACCAGCTGGCATTTCTGTCTTTCAAGGGGACCAAAGCAGTGGTGCGTATGTACTGGGGCGGCAATCATTTTGCAGCGCTGAACATTCCCGCCCGCGCCTCCGCCGAAGTGGTGGTGTTGGCCATAAAAGATGGGCAGTTGTTCCTGGGGCGGAGCTGCTTCCAACGGGCAGCTGAAAAAGTCGTAAAGGTGTATCTGAACCCCTGTGCAGAGGCTGACATCATAGAGGCGTTGCAGCAGCTGTAGCCCATACGCCACTGCTGCCCGATCCGCCGGATCGCCCCCTCATGGATCGCCCGCAGCGAAGGCCTCCGCCGGTATAGCCCGAGTTACCACACTGCCTGCTCTGAGGTCAGGCCCATATTACTTGAGCTTGCTGTGCGCTCAAGGTACTTTTTTCCTACCTTCGCGCGCTGTAAAGTTTAGGTTTTAAAAATAAGGTTATGAAGCGGCCAGTACGGGTCTTTAAGTTCGGCGGTTCTTCCCTGAAGCATGCGGATGCTGTCCGGAATGTCACTGAAATTCTTAAACAGCACCAAGGGGAACGCCTTGTGGTAGTGGTTTCGGCTATTGGCAAAACTACGAATGCACTGGAAGAAGTAGTGGAGGCGCATGCCGCACAGAACGGCAAAGCTTTTGAATTGCTCGGTGCCATCAAACAAGAGCACTACCGCCTGATCGAGGAACTGATGGGCGAGGCAGGCCAGGATACCATCGTTTCGGTCAATGATACCTTCGTGGAGGTAGAATGGGTATTGGAAGAGCCGCCCTACGACAATTACGACTACATGTACGATCAGATCGTATCGGTTGGCGAATTGGTCTCTTCCAAAATCGTCGCGGCCTATCTCAACCATTCCCAACTGCCGACCGAGTGGCTGGATGCCCGGGATGTAGTTCTTACTGACAACATCTACCGGGAAGGCTGGGTGCAGTGGAAGGCAACCGAGGAGCGCGCCGAACGCAGCGTGCTGCCCCTGCTGGAGAAGGGCGGTTTTGTGCTTACCCAGGGTTTCATCGGCAGCACCTCGGAAAACTTCACCACTACGCTGGGGCGGGAAGGATCGGATTACACCGCCGCCATTTTTTCCTTCTGCTTGGATGCGGAGGACATGACCATCTGGAAAGACGTACCCGGTGTCCTCACTGCTGACCCTCGCGTTTTCGAAAATGTTGCCAAACTCGACCGCCTGTCCTACCGGGAAGCCATCGAGATGACCTACTACGGGGCTAAGGTCATCCACCCAAAGACCATCAAACCGCTGCAAAACAAGAGCATTCCGCTCTTGGTGAAGTCCTTCCTCGATCCCGACGGAGAGGGCACCTTCATATCCGATGAGGTAGAAGACAATTACCCGCCAATGGTAGCCATTGAGGGCGAGCAGGCCCTGCTGCAGATCAGCACCCGCGACTTCTCCTTCGTAGCTGAGCACCACATCCGCCAGTTGTTCAACATCATCGCTGACCTCCGGCTGCAGGTCAATTTGATGCAAAACTCCGCCATCAGCTTCAGCCTTTGCGTCAACGATATCGACGACAAAGCAGACCGTTTCGCAGAGCGGATTCAGGGCGATTTCAAGGTGGTGATGGACCGCGGCCTGGAGCTGATCACTGTACGGCACTTCAAGCCTGATATTCTGGAGAATTTGCGCCGGGGGAAAATTGTGTTGCTCGAAGAGCGCATCAAAAACACCACCCTGCAAATGGTGGTCAAGGATGTGCCGGTGATGCGCCGGAAGCAGGGGCCGCTCCCGGATTGATTCAAGCCTCTATATAAAGCACCAGCCCTTTGAGATAAGCCCCTTCAGGATGGAAAATACCTACTGGATGGTCCGGTGGCTGCGCCAGCTTGTGGAGTACCCTTGCCTGCCGGCCTGACTCCATGGCAGCCGCTACGATGGTATCGTAGAACAATTGCTGGCTCACCACCTGCGAGCAGGAAAACGTAAACAGCAGCCCGCCGGTATTGATCCGCTGCATAGCCAGGGCATTCAGCCGTTTGTAGCCCTGCACCGCTTGATGGCGTTTCTTTATGTTTTTGGCGAAAGCCGGCGGATCGACTACCACGAGGTCGTAATCCGAAGGGGCTGCTTTCAAAAAGGACATGACATCTTGCGTATGGCTGATGTGGCGCTGCTGTTCAAACCCGCCTAGCTGTACGTTGCGCTCCGTCAGCTCCATGGCGGGCGCGGAAATGTCTACCGACTCTACGGTATGGGCACCGGCTTTCAGGGCGTAAATGGAAAAGCCTCCGGTATAGCAGAAGGCATTGAGCACCTTCTTGCCTGCCGCGTACTCCCCCAGCAACCGGCGGTTCTCCCGCTGATCCAGGAAGAAGCCTGTCTTTTGCCCGCTCTCCCAGTCCACCAGAAAATGGTGGCCGTACTCCTGAATGACGGTAGGCTGTGCCGCTCCGTAGAGATAGCCGTCGGATACCTGCTGCGCGTAATCTGAGGGCAGGGCAGCGCGGCTTTTGTTGTAAACGGCTTTGAGCCGGTTGCCCAACACCTCGCCCAGTGCCTCAACGATAAAGGCAAGCGAACGGTGCATGCCAATGGAATGGCACTGCACCACAGCCGTGCCTTTGTACAGGTCAATGACGAGCCCCGGCAATCCATCGCCTTCGGCATGAACCAGGCGAAAGGCTTCCAGGTCTTGGCGGCCCGTCAGCCCGAGCCGGGAACGGCAGTCCCAGGCAGCTTGCAATTTTTGGGTCCAAAATGCTTGCCCGGCTTCCGTTGGGTGGAAAGACAACACCCGCAGCATGATGCTGCCCCGCTGGAAATGGCCCACCCCCAAGAATTGCCCGGATTCGCCGACGATAGCTACCGTCTCGCCCTCCTGTATGGCATCGGTATCCCCTTTGATGGCCCCGCTGAATACCCATGGGTGGCGGCGTCGAAGGGCAATTTCTTTTTTTCGTTTGATGGTGACCTGTTGCATGTGTTGCCTCTGATTTATTGATTGCCTCCACTATCGGGCTGCACCCTTGGCGTAGGAGAAGGGGTTGCGGGCTCCCCTTCTGAGGTGGGGAAAGCAGATTGGCTTTGGCGCTGAGGAGGCCCTTCGGGCTCTAGTTCGGGGGGTGGCGCCAGGGGTTTCAGCGCTGGGAAGCGCAGTATGCCCTTTAGGGGCCGAACACTGGTGATGGCCGTGCGGGCGCTTTCCAGGTGGATGTCCAGGGAAAGGTTATAGTTCTGCATGTTGGTGTTGTCGATGCGGCCGAGCGGGTAAGTCTCCTGCGTCTCCAGCGTAACGTAAAACCGTTTGCGCTGGGCATCGGGTTCTACCTCGACGATGCGCACATTCAGCTCTTTGTCGCTGCGGCGCGCCAACAAGTTGCCGATGTAGGGCTGTGCTTTGAAATTCACTGGATTGTAGCGGTCTTCGATTTCGATCGCGAATTTCCATTGGAAAGCGAATTCCCATCCGTCCTTTTTCGCGAGGTCAAAACGGCCTTCCTTAATGCCGGCAATGGGATGGGAACTCGTCTGGATTTCCTCGTCGATGTCGAAATACAGATACTGCCCGCCCACTGGTTCTTTGCTTCGAATACGGTAGTGCACGTTCAGCTTGCTGGGGCGCTCATCGATGGGCCCCTGGAAGTTGCTGGCGAGCGGCCGCCCGGTTACGGTAAAGCGGCAGCCTCCGCGCTGGCTGTCTTCGTCAAAGTAGGGCTCCGCCTTGAGCTTGGGGCTGCCATCGTATACCCCCGGCTTTACATCTTCAATGACCCAAAAGTTGGAGGCCATATAAGCCGGTATGCCTTCGACGATGAGGAAGTGCTTGTGCTCGATGCCTTCGATCATCAGAGGCAAATCTTGCGCCTTTTGAAAAACCGGTTTTATGCCGCTGAGGTACGCTTGGATTTCCGCCGGGCCAGGCAGCGGGCTGAACAGTTGGCGGCGCTCGCGGGGGTAGTCAAATTCGGCGTAGATTAGGGTTTCCCAATCGGTGCCGGCGAAGGTAGCTTGGCCGGTGTTGCCCAATCCCAAGCTGGTGGATAGCCGGGCAGGCAAAGGGCCAGTGAAGTTGAAAGCCCCCTCGCGCTCGAGCCGGTAATTCTGTTCGGCGGAGGTCAGGTGTTTGAGCATTACGCCCTCGAACTCCTGCAGGTAGTAGGCATTGCCGATGAAGGAGGGATGCTGTTGGTAGAATTGCCAGAGCTGCAGCAGGGCTCGCGTAGTCTGATGATCGTTGGCCTCAAATACGAGGTGCAGGGGGGAAGTGAAGGAGCCAGACAAAGCCACCACGGAAGAAGCTCGCCGGTGATCGGTATCAAGGGCTGCCCGAAAGCTGGTGTAGGGCGGCTCTATCCCGGCTTCTAGGGCCGCCCGCAGGTACCCGCTGCAGGTCTTGTGCAGGAAGTAAGCATCGAAGTTGGGGTCTGGGTTGATCACAAACTGGTTTTCCATGAAATCCAGATGGAAAACCCGGTTCGGGCTAAAGTCGATCTCATCGAAGGGCTGCTCCAGTTCATGCTCCCGGAAAATATAGTACAGCAGGCCGCCTCCCCGGATATCCGCGGTTTCTACATCCGTGCGCAGCGTCCGCCGGCCCAGAAATTTGCTGATATCCCGCGGCACATAGTCCCGGCGCCGGCCTTTGGGAGTGGAAAAGCCGCAGTATTCGCAGTGGCGTTTGAAAATCCGCTGCATGGCGTACCCCAGGCTGATGCGGGAGTAGCTGTGCTCGGGCGGCCAGGCTTCCTTCCGCAATTTTTCTAGTTTGCGCTGCAGCCGGTCGCTGCGCTGCGCGGGTAAATCGTAGAGGGGAGTGATCAAACAGGCAATAATCAGGATGGCGCCAAATTTCCTCATAACTGCTTTGTCGTTGTTTTGGGAATTACTCCAAACGTCCGGGGAACTGCTTTGGTGTGCAAAAGTAGGCAGAATTTTTGGGCTGGTTTTAGGGGCCGGAGAAAAATAAGGTCCTCATTTCAGGCGAGCTATTTTTTCGCCG
>CAYNIT010000230.1:0-7447 GCA_964397205.1 uncultured Phaeodactylibacter sp.
CCCTACACGACGCTCTTCCGATCTCCTTGCTTTCTGGCGGGAGCGGCTTTCTTCTGAGGCGCTTGCTTCTGATGCTTCCGGCTTGGCGCCGTCCGCTGCTGCGGCGTTTTAGGCGTTTCCCGCTGAGGAATGGTCCGCTGCTGCGGCACCACCCGCTTCGGTTCTCGTTTTATGCGTTCCCAAGTATTCTCATGGCGTTCTTTCGCACGGTCAATTTCCATGCGTTTCGGAGGTTGTTCTCTCCTTTCGATGGTTCTTTCTCGCGTTTCTTGCTTTTTCGGTTCGTATTGTTTTCTGAGCCAGTAATCCCGGCCAGGCTCGTAGTCTCGCCTGGTTTGCTCTTCGGTCCGGGCTGGTTCTGGCTGCTGCTTCAATACTGGTTTTAAAGTGGGGTACTCCCGGGCATTTTCTCTGAGAAACGCTCGTTGGGTAGGTGTTTGGCCGTTGGCTGTCCGCACCGCTTTCTGGTAGTCCATCTTAAATTTGCCGAATTCCCGGATCCGGTTGACCCGGTTGCCGTCTTCTTCGAACCAGCCCTGCGGCAGCTCCTGCCGGTGTTGGCGTTCCCAATTTCGGACTACCGTCCGTATGTTTGTGTCGTAGCGCGGGCTGTGGTAATGTTTGATCACATGGTTTGTGAAGTGGGGGTAGTAATAGAAATGCCGGTAATGGCCGAAGTGCCAGTGGACAAAGCTGTGGGAAGGCAAGCCCACTATGACGATCACCCGCCGCGGGCCGTAGTAGAAGCCCCAGTGGTACCACCATGGGTAGGGGTACCAGCATTCGTAGGTGTACCACCTTGGCCATCCGAACCAATAGGGATAGGGCTGCCAAGTATGATGCACGTAAATATCTTGGGTATAGCGCTCCTCTAGCGGCTTGGAATAAGCGTCTTCTTCATAACCTTGCGCTTCGGCAAATTCTTGTGCTGCCTGTTCGTATTCGTACATGACTTCCGGGTTCTCCTCCAGTTGCTGTTTCCACTCGTTGACCTCCTGTGCTTGCTGTTCTGCGACTACCACATTGAGTGAGTCCAGCTCATGTTCCAATTGAGCGGGGTGCCGGCGGTAGATGTCGCCTAGCAGGACCGTCATGTTCATGTGTTCGGCCAAGGTGGTGACTACCTCAGGCAACTTGGCCAGTCCTTGGTACGTAGCCCGGACATGCTCCGGGTAATTCCACAGCACGTCTTCAAAGGCTTGCTCAGCTTCCCCATACAAAAAATGAACTTCCTTAAGCAATTCAAAGTGCTTCCGGTTAATATATTCCGCATCTTTTTGGATGGCCTCCGGGTATGATGCTAGCAAGGCCGACAGCTCGCGGGACGGCCAGCGTTTTTCCCGTACGCAAATTCTATCCAACAAATCGGGATAACGAATCAGATTGTACACTTTCTCTTGCCCCTCTTCCGTCAATTCGGCGATCCGCTCTTGGAATGCCACTTCCGTGCTTCGCCGGATGTTTTCCATACGGACGAGTATCTCAGGGTGCATCGCAGCCTGAAGTACGGCCGCCCGTTCTTCCTGTGGATAAAGCGCGATGGCTTCAATGGCGCTTTGTTCTTCTTCGGGCAGTTGTTGCAGCAGCCCCTGCGGTTGTGCTTGTAGCTTAAGAAGGCTGCATCCTGCCACGATTGCGATTACAATTAACCGTGTTTTCATGGCATAGCATTTTTGCTCAAGCTGTCTGCTATTTACCGATTCGGCAAGGGCAGCAGTCAATGTTCCGGCTGATATTTATCACCGTTAGCGGACGTATGCCTGCGGCTTGATGCTGATACAAGGAGGCTTCTGGCAAGAATATTGAGACCTCGCATAAAAGCGTACTGAATATTCGGCGTGTCAGCTGCGTTGTGCGAAATATAGAGAGGCAGGTCAAATAGCGAAGCGGCCGCTGCTAATTTCAACGGCCACTTCGCCCTACAGTTGTTTTAAAAGGTAATATTCAGGGAAGCATACGCATTCCGGCCCCGGGCTAGAATTGGCCTATTCATTCCCCTGACCGACCGGTTGAGGTGCTCATAGTAGGCTTCGTCCAGCAGGTTGTTAACACCAGCGCTCAGTCGGAAAGCCTCTGTGAACTGATAAGCCAGCTTGAGGTCAATCAAAGAAAACGCAGGGGTTACCATTTCTCCAAACTCCGTGGATACGCGGTTTTGCTCCAGCACATGCCGGAAAGAGACTTCTGGCAGCAATTTCCCCCCGAAATAGGCACCCTGAAGCGCGTAGCGGAAGTCCAGCGGTGCAATCTCGGGCAGCGGCTCGTCCCGTTCCATATCCTGCGCATAGGTGTAAGCAATGGACATCTGGTGCTGAAGCCCTGCCACTAGCTGCTGTGTCCAGTTGGCTTCAAAACCTGTTTTAAAGGCCTCTTCGATGTTAATGAATTGCCGTACACCCGGGCTCATAGGCAGCCGAGGGGAAAGCGTGGGGTCAATAACGGAGGAAATATAATCCTGCAAATACCCGGCAAACACATCGACCTCAAGGGCCGTAGCTTCCGTGCGCCACTCGAAGGTCAGGTCAGCCTGGTAGTTGACCTCTGGCGAAAGCTGCGGATTGCCCAGCATTTCGAAGGGGTCTATTCCTACGGGGAAGTAGTTGATGAAGCGCTCGGTAAGGCTACCGCTGCGCTGTGCCCGCCCGAGGAATAAGCCCAATTTTGCCTCCCCGCTGATTTGCCGGCTGACCCCAAGGCTAAAACTGGGGTTGAACTGCGTTGTCTCTGTATCCGTGTACACTTCCGTAAATTCCGGGCTGGCCTCTTCAACCGAAGCGGTATTCAGCTCCAGCCGGGTAGAGAGTACCAGTTGGTAGGCGCCCAGCCGCTGCTGGTATTCTCCAAACAGGCCTGCTTTGGCGATTTGGCCATCCTGCCAGGCATCGTCTTCGAAAGTCCGCCCTGCATTTGGCCCCATCAGGAATTCGCGCACCCGGATGCCGGAAGCACCTTCCACCCGCAGGTCAGCACCGGTATACAGCCGGCCATTTTTCAACTGCCATAGCCCCTCAGTACGGCCGCCGTAGTTATAGGTCGTAGCCGCAGTCTCCGCATTCAGCATTCTGGGGTCAAGCGGTTTGAGGCGATTGTCCATCAGGTGGTCCACGAACGAGCCGAATACGGTGGTGTTCCAGGACTGCAGGGCACCCTCCTCAAAGCGGATATCGTGGCGGGCATTGAACATCCAGGTGTCGTCTTCGCGCAAATCCATGGGCAGGGCCGGGAAGTCGGCATCCCGGGCGATATTGTACAGGCCCGAAATCCGCAATTGCTGATTGCCGGCAAGCTTCAGGCCCAGATTAGCGCCGAAGCTGCCCCGGCGGAAATCCGCCTGCACCGTAGAGCCATCTCCGGCGGTGTAGTCATTGCCCTGCGACCAGGCGGCAAACAGCCCAAGGTCGTAGCGCTTCCCGGAAAACCCAAGCTGGCTTTCGCCCCGGAGCACTTCACCATTCCCCTCATAACCTGAGGAAAACCGCCCGTAAATATCTGCCTCCTCGGTAAAGCGGAGGTTGGTGGGCACAAAATTGATGGTCGCACCAAAGCCAGTGCCGTACCTTAAAGCATGAGGCCCTTTGAGCACCTCGATGCGGTCCATCATATTGGGCGCCATTTGGCTGGTAGGCGGGTCCATGCGATTGGGGCAGGCAGCGGTAGCGCTTTGGGCACCGTTGAGTACCACATTTAGTTGATCGTACTTAAAACCCCGTAGTACCGGGTCAAAGCCATAGTTGCCGGCTTTTTGGATGCTGCTCATACCTGCTGTTTGCGATAGTATGGCGGCTGCGTCGTGCTGCATGTAGTCCTGATAGCCTAGGTCTACCTCATCAGCAGGCTGCTGCCCGGGGCGCACCGCAATGACGGTAACCGGGTAGAGCTGTTGCGATTCGCTGCGCCGGTAGTACGCACCAGCCTTAGCCATCTCCTGCACAGCAATAGGCGATAATTCCCAACGGCCGTAGCTGAGGTGGGACAGGTACATGGTCTCTCCCTCCCGCAGTGTAAAAGTGATGGCTCCGTTTTCATCAGAAGTGCCCGACTGCTGCCCGTACTCAAAGCTTAGCCCGGTAATGGGCTGATAAGTGTCTTCGTCCAGAAAGCGGACCGTCTCGGTTGACTGAGTGTACACGCTGACACTGAGCATGAAACTAGCTGCCAGCAGTAAAACGAATTTATTTTGAATTTTCATGTTGTGTTGTTTTTTTGCTTTTTAAGAATTATTCCTCCATGCAAGCGCCCACGATGCGATGGAATACCTCGTGCAGCGCATTGAGGCCTTTGGTGATGGCTTCATCGCTGCCGCCATTTTTAACCAGCTTATGCAATGCGGCACTGTCCTTGCGCAGTGCCTTTAGGTTGTCTTGGACACCTGTCTCATCAAATCTTGCAGGTATATGGCCTTTGGCTAGTCGCTTCGCCTCTGCTGCCAATTCACCAGACCGGGATTTGATGGGCTGTAAATCACCTTCCTCCAGAGGGTGAAAAGTTGCGGCCATGATATTGTGGAATTCATCCAGCGTCTCCCAAACGATAAAGGGGTGGCTTGAAACACCATATTGCTTACCAACAGCCCCCCAGTTGATAGCATCCCAAACGGCCTCCAGATAGTCGCCGCGCCTATTCTGGTATTTCAGATAGTAGGCGTGTTCCCATACGTCAATACCTAGAATGGGATAGCCGGGTTGATCGGCTACCTGCTTCATCAGGGGGTTGTCCTGATTTGCGGTGGAGGTGACAAATAGCCGGCCTTCCGCATCAGCAGCCAGCCAGGCCCAACCGGAGCCAAAACGCGTTTTTGCAGCCTTCAGCATGGTTTCTTTTAGACCTTCCATGCTGCCAAAGTGCTTTTGAATGGCCTCCTTTAAATTGGGAGGCGGTACGGTATTTGCTGAAGGGGCCAGGATTTTCCAAAATAAACTGTGATTATAATGCCCTCCACCGTTATTACGCAGGGCAGTATCGGATGGAGCCAACCGCCGCATCAACTGCCGGAGGGGCAGTTCTGCGTACGGAGTCCCCTTTACTGCTGTGTTAAGCTTGCGGACATAGCCTGCGTGGTGCCTGGCATGGTGTATTTCCATTGTGCGGGCATCGATGTAAGGCTCAAGTGCATCGTAGGCATACCCTAATTCAGGGAGCTTAAATAGGTCATCAGAGGATAACAGCCTAGTCTGGGCGACAAGGCTTGCCCAACCTGAAGGGAAAAGAATCGCGGCACCGGCTAACAGCCCGCTTTGTTTGAGAAATGTTCTTTTATGCATGGTAATCATGTTTTTTAGTTTACAATAGGATCAAGGGCAGGGGCATACTCTTCCCTGAGCAGTTTGTCAATATCCTCCATAAATTGACTGACAGATGCGGCGTCGGTCCCATCGCAGTAAGCCCGGACGTGCCGGTTGGCATCCACGAGAATGATTAGGCCGCTGTGGTCAAAGCCGCCAGGCGCTTCAGCGTCGACCTTAGCCGTGCTAAAGTAGTCATCCGCCATCTCGTAGATTTCATCATGCAACCCCGTGACAAAGTGCCATTTTTCTGTTTTCACACCCAGATTAGAAGCGTACCGCTTGAGATGCCCCACGGTATCCCTTCTGACATCTATGGAGTGTGAAAGCAGTAAGACCCGGGAATCCTGCTCATACTTATTATACAGCCGGAGCATCTGCTTTTTTACCTTGGGGCAAATAGTGGGGCAGGAAGTAAAGAAGAAGTCTGCCAGGTAGACCTTGTCCTGAAAAGTCGCATTTGTCACCCATTGACTGTCCTGATTGACAAAACGGAAATCGGCGATCTCGTGAAAAACGGTGTCTCCTCCTACCGTGTATTTATTGCCCAAGACAGGAAGAGGGCCCTCCTGCCCGCCTTCACAGGCAGACAGGAAGGGCCCGGTCACAAGTAGTATGAAAAGGCGCAATTGGTTCATTGTACTATTGTTGAGGGTTGATAGGCTTCTGCCTCTGCTATACTTTTCAGCATCAGCGCTTTTACAGCCTCGATGCGCTGAAGCTCTTTGGCCACGTAGGCTTTTGCTTTCGGCTCCGGCATTTTCATCACATCAGACTCTTGCCGGAGGTTGTGCATCCATTCCCACATTGCATCTTCAGCTTTGGTTAGCTCCAATACCATTGAGCGGGCGGTGGTATCTCCTTTCAGCTGTTTTTTCAGGCGGGCGATGTTGCTCATTTTGGGCATGACCTCGTCGTGCACGGCCATCATCGCTGACCAGTCATCGGAAAGGCTGCTGCCTTCTTGTTGAGGCGCTTTTGCGCAGGCAGCGAGCATCGACAGGAGCATGATGCCCCACATCATTTGGAATGTTGTACGCATATTATTCAGTTTGAATGCCAAAAGGTTGATACGGCTTACCCTATGACATTTAGTTGTATAAAAGAATAGACAGCCAAGCTTGTCAAGCCAATGAAGGCATACAATGTCGCAAGCTGAAAACGGTCAAAATTTCGGTGTCCGAAAAGAAAGGACAGCGGGAAACCCAGAACCGCGTAAACCGCTTTGCCCAGCCGGCTGTACAAGTGCTGAGCCCATACTGCCCGGGCCGGCTCAGGGTAAGGCTGATTGAGCATGGCATACCGATAACGGCGGGCTACGCTATACATTCGAACGGCCTGGTACAAAAGCAATAGTTCGAGTATGATGCTCACCGCAATACTTGCTTGTGTGAGGAGCGGCAGCTCCATCAAGTAATTGATAAAACCCATTGTGTTTTAGTTTTTACCGCTTCACCACAGACTGCACAAACCTGCCTTGACAATAATGTCAATGTTTGCAATAGGAATACAATGGCATTACAGAACATCTGCCTGCTGCCGTGAGCGGTTCAGCGAAACCAATAAAATTCAGAAATCAGGAAAAAGGATCATGCCCGGGGAGGCTTGAAGATTGAGGCAGCGTAGAGCCTGTGGTGAAGATTTTCGGTGAAGATAGCCGGCAAAGGCTGCCCGTCCCGTACTGCAATTATTGCAGCGCAGCAGAAGCCTTCGGGAAAGAAAGGAATAATCGGCCGTAAATCTTCTACCACGGGCAGGGGAGCTTGAGTCCCGTCATCCGCAGAAGACTCTGCAATGATGTCATTGACATAGCAGGTGCCGCTGCACATCAGAACGGGCTCGTCGATATTGATACAATAGGTATTTGTGATGTGCTCTTTGTTGAGTTCATAACAGCCGTAAATGATGCTCAGCCGAAGTGCGGGCACGACGGCAAGGAGACTTAGTATTGATATAATAGCTGTTCTGAACATATTAATGGCAAAAATAAGCATAGCTCGGTAGACTAGCAAGCGCAGCAGCATAATAGATGAGATGACGCCTCCCCGTGCCGTAGGTACGGAACAAGAAGGAGCGTACCTTTGATATCAAACACGGCAAGGCTCCAAATTTAAGCTGGTGCCAAAACGAAGCCCCCTTCCGCACCTAAAGGCGCGGTTTACCAT
>CAYNIT010000231.1:0-7417 GCA_964397205.1 uncultured Phaeodactylibacter sp.
CCACCAAGATATACTTCGGGCAGCACAAAAGCGGCTGCAGGCTAAGGTGCGGTATCAACCCATTGGCTTTGAACTATTGCCAGAAGTCTTCACCCTGTCGCAGCTGCAACAACTTTACGAGACGGTGCTGGGCCTGGACAAGCTCAACAAGCGCAACTTCCGGACCAGAATTCTGAAGATGGGCGTGCTGGAGGAAGTCGGCAAGCAAGAAGGCGTTGCCCATCGCCCGGCTAAATTGTACCGCTTTAATAAGGAAAAGTACCAGCGGCTCGCCGAGGAAAAGCATCAGGACTTGCTGCGCCGCGGGCTGGACTTTGAAATCTAGAGATTTCCGCTTTGCCGGCCCCTCTTTTCTCCGGCGATCCCAAACTTTACTACCCCCGATTTGGTTAAGAGTAACGATCTGAATGCCTGCTAAACGAAAACCCAATTAACGCAAAAAGATATGATTAGCATCATCATGGGGTCTGATTCTGACCTGCCTGTTATGCGGCAGGCAGCCGACTTTCTGAAGGAGTTGGGCATCCCCTTCGAGTTGACCATTGTATCGGCCCACCGCACGCCGCAGCGCATGTTCGATTTTGCCCAAAGCGCCCACGAACGCGGCACCAAAGTTATCATCGCCGGAGCAGGAGGAGCCGCTCACTTGCCTGGAATGGTCGCTTCCCTATCCCCTTTGCCGGTTATCGGCGTGCCCATCAAATCTTCCAACTCTATCGACGGGTGGGACTCCGTACTGTCCATATTACAAATGCCTAATGGCGTACCAGTTGCTACAGTGGCGCTCAACGCTGCAAAAAACGCGGGCATTCTTGCTGCTCAAATCATCGGTGCGCAAGACGAAAGCGTCCGTCTGCGCGTACTGGCTTATAAAAAACAGCTAGCCGAGGGCGTAGCGGAAAAGTACCGGACGCTGGAAAAATTGGGCTACGAAGCCTACAGGAAGTAATGCCCTCTCCATATCCTTTGGCAGGCTCGTAAAGCTAAACAAATAATTTTACTCAAAACCTTATCTATGCCTCTTGCTCACTTAAAGGTCGGTGGCGTACCGGAACATTTCAACTACCCCTGGTATCACGCCACCGATCACCATCAATCCTTCGAAAGCCGTGGCTTCTCTTTTGAATGGAAAGCCTTTCCAGGTGGAACTGGCGCTATGTGTGCTGCTTTACGTTCGGGCGAAGTGGACGTAGCCATCATGCTGACCGAAGGAGCCGTAGCTGATATCATACAGGGCAACCCCAGCCGCATCATCGGCACCTACGTCAACAGCCCGCTGACCTGGGGCATCCACGTCAGCGCCCATAGTGAATTACAGGAGGTAGAAGAATTACGCGATGAAAAATTTGCCATCAGCCGCTACCAATCCGGCTCCCACTTGATGGCTTACGTCAACGCTCAGCAGCAAGGCTGGGACCCAGAGAAACTGCAATTCGAACTGGTAGGTGGTATGGAAGGGGCACGGGAAGCCCTGAAATCCGGGCAGGCTCAGGTTTTTATGTGGGAAAAATTCACGACGAAGCCGATAGTGGACCGCGGGGAGTTCCGGCGGGTTGGCAACTGTGTCACCCCCTGGCCTTGCTTTGTGCTTGTCGCCCGGCAAGAGGTCATCCAAAAAAACCAAGCCGCTCTGCTGGAAATGCTCTACAGCATCCGCCGCATCATGAGCGAAATGGGAGAAGCTGAAAAGATAGATTACATCAGCCGCCGTTTTGAGCAAGAACGGCGAGATGTGGAAGAATGGTACCAGCAAACCGAATGGTACTGTGCGCCGGTTATCAGCAAAGGCACCCTGCAGGAGGTGCAGGATACCCTGAAAGCCCTTTCGGTCATTGAAGAGCAACAGCCCGCAGAACAGCTGTGTGCGCCCTTTTGCAATTTTTCTGAACAAGGGCTTTCGGGCAGCATGTACAGCTGGCGGGTAGACAGCGTGTACAAGCGCCTCGAACAAAGCGGCAAAGCCGAGGGGCCGCTGCAGCTTTCTGACCTCTTGGAGCTGGGGCATCTCGATCAGTACCACTACCTCGGCGAGGAGGCTTGCTACGAAGTGTCGAAGGTGTTGGATTTGCAAAAAAACGATTACGTTTACGATATCGGCAGTGGAGTAGGAGGGACTGCAAGAGTCCTGGCAGACTACAGCGGCTGTAAGGTGCTGGGAGTAGAGCTGCAGCCCGAATTATGCCGGCTCTCCACGGAATTGACCCATCGGGTAGGCTTGGAAGACAGAGTGCAATTCAAAGCGGGCGACTTCATGCGGTACGAATGGGAAGGAGAATTTGACCACTTTGTCTCCTTGCTCGTTTTTCTGCACCTGCCCGAGCGGAAACCAGCGCTGAAGCACTGTTACCGGGCGCTGAAGGAGGGAGGAGCCTTTGTCATTGAAGACTTTGTAACCCTCAAACCCTTCGAGCCCGAAGAAAAGCAAGCCCTGCAGAAAATGGTTAGTGCTCCCGGCATCACCACCGCCGAAGCCTACGAAAAAGACTTGCAAGCAGCAGGCTTTACAGATTTGGAATTGCAGCCTATGACCGACAGTTGGAAAGCCTGGACGCGCTCCCGCTACCAAAATTTCAAAGACGACGCGGCCGAACACCGGGCTTTATACGGTGATCAGCTTTACGAGCAGCGCCTTCGCTTCTATCAAGCCATAGCCAATTTGTTTGAAAACGGCAATTTAGGCGGGCTGCGCATTAGCGGCAAAAAACGGTAAGTTTCTAAACCCATGACACTGACTCAATTAGAATACATCATCGCCGTCGATAATCAAAAAAGCTTTGCCAAGGCGGCAGCAGCCTGCCACGTAACCCAGCCCACGCTGAGCATGCAGGTAAAAAAGCTGGAAGAGGAATTGGGAGTCCTGCTTTTCGACCGTTCCAAAAAGCCAATCCTTACAACGGACATCGGCCAACGTATTGTCATGCAAGCCCGGACGATCATTCGGGAATCGAGCCGCATCGAGGAACTGATTCAGGACGAGCAAGATGCAGTGAAAGGAGAGCTGCGGGTCGGCATCATCCCGACTTTAGGCCCCTATCTGCTGCCCCAGTTTTTGCCCAGTTTTATGCAACGCTTCCCAGACGTAAGACTGAACATACAAGAGTTGTTGTCGGAGGAAATCATCACTAAGCTTCAGGCAGATCAGCTCGACATCGGCCTGCTGGTGACGCCCATGAACGTAGACGGCTTCACCGAAATCCCGCTCTTCTACGAAACCTTCGTGGTCTATATGTCTACTTCTCACCCCTTATCCGACCGGCACAAGATTGATTTCAACGACTTGGATATGAAAGACATGTGGCTCTTGCAGGAAGGGCACTGCTTCCGTTCGCAGGTTGTCAACATCTGCCGGGAATCCCAACAGGACACTCACCCTGGCCTGCGCTTTGAAAGCGGCAGCTTGGAGACGCTGCGTCGTATTGTAGAGAAACAGTACGGCTACACTTTGCTTCCCGAGCTGGCTACCCTCGAGCTGAGCGAGGAACTCTATAACCGCCACGTACGCACCTTCCGCAATCCTCAACCCGTACGGGAAGTCAGCATCGTGCTGCGGCGCAGCTTCATGAAGCGCAAATTGGTGGACCTGCTGCAGGATGCGATACTCGAGTCGGTACCCGGTATTCTTAAAAACAGCGACCGGGGCAAAGTAGTGGAGTGGCGGGAATAATTGGCCTTACAGCTGGGCATAAAGTTGAAAACTTATGAATATTTTTTTTATTAATTTAAAATAATCTTGTATCTTTGAAATCCCTTCCGGCGTATAAGACCCCATAGCGCCGATTGTCATCTTTCCCCGTACCCCCCCTGATACCCCCTTTTATGAGAACATACACAGCAAAGGCAAATATGCGCGCTATTTCATAATCCCTTAAAGTTGACAGTTACATGGTTAGAATTCTAACGACACTAGCAACGCTGGTCTGCTTATTGGCTTACAACCCTTTGCTTTCCCAGGTAGAAAGCCCACCCGAAGACAGCCCAACTCCGGTTTATGCCTACGGCAAGGCTACCCATGAATCGGGCCTTTCTTTCGAACCGGATATGGTATTTGTAAAAGGCGGCACCTTTAGCATGGGCAGTGAGAAGGGCGCTTACGACGAGCGCCCGGTCCATCAAGTAAAGGTAGACGACTTCTTCATCTGCAAATACGAGGTCACTCAAGAGCAATGGGTTGGCATTATGGGCGAGAACCCTAGCCTCTTTGATGATTGCCCGAAGTGCCCCGTTGAGGGAGTAAGCTGGGAAGACACCCGCGAATTCTTCCACCGGCTGAACGAAAAGACCGGTATGAACTACAGGCTCCCCACCGAGGCAGAGTGGGAATACGCGGCCCGCGGCGGACAGAAGAGCCTGGGCTATAAGTACGCTGGCAGCGATTGGCTGCACTCTGTCGCCTGGTACGAAGCCAATTCCGAAGCACGGACGCATCCCGTCGGCAGCCGCAACCCTAATGAACTAGGGCTCTACGATATGAGCGGCAACGTCTGGGAATGGTGCTACGATTGGTACCACTACGATACCTACCGCACTCCAGATAAGGACAACCCGGAGGGCCCGGCAGACGGTGACTTTCGGGTAGTTCGCGGCGGCTCCTGGTTCTTTCTAGAAGAGAGCATGCGCTGCACGAGCCGGGATTACGGAACGCCAGAGATGCAGTACGGCAACATCGGTTTGCGCCTAGTGCGCTCTGCCAAATAGAGCAAGATACAATTGATAGCAGCTCATCGGAAGCCCTGCCGGGAGAAACATCTCTCGCAGGGTTTCTTAATGTTTACCTCACTTTGACCACCAATCCGTCAATTTTATAAGTGCGCCGGATGTCATCCAGGTATTCCTGAGCAGCTGTTTTGTTGGGAAATACGGCAATGACCACTTTATGATAGCCACCCCGCTTCCAGATATAGACATTGCTCAGCCCCCGCCCGCGCAGCTGACTCACCTGCCGTTTTGCGTTGGCTTCATTTTTATAGGAAGCCAGCTGCACAGCGTAGCCTTGCGTGTTAGCCGGCAGCAAGTCACTCTGATCAATAGAGCTATTGGGGGCATCGCTTCCTTTGCGAGCTATATAAGACTGGCTGTCGTAAGCATCAGGGGATTTGCTTTGGTAGTAATTATTGTCCGCTGACTGCCCTTGGTTTCGCCTGTAGGAGCGGTTTCGGTTCTCAGCAGCCGGCGGGTAAGCGCTGCGGCTGGAGCGGCTAGGCGCGGTATCTTCATAGCCTTTGGAGCCCAGTGTTTCGTTGTTTGAACGCTCTCCCGATCGATAACTTGTCCTTGGTGCAGCCGGTGGGTAGGACCGGCGGGAGTTGCGCGAGGAAGTGACTTCCTGCTCAGGGGGAGAATTGTAGGAACGGCGCCCTGTACGATCATACTGCTGCGGCAACTGGCCACGGGGCGGATTGGTAGAAGATTGGCCGACTGGCTCTATTTTGACACGGGCACGGCCATCCCGGAGCAAGCCAATGTCCATCGCTGCCGCCTTGGAGAGGTCTATAATGACACCGCTGTCGTAGGGGCCACGGTCGTTTACCCTCACCACTACAGACTGCCCGTTATCCAGCCTGGTCACGCGCAGCAGCGTACCTTTGGGGTAAGTCTTATGGGCGGCCGTATACTCCTCCGGGCGGTATATTTCCCCCATTGCTGTAGTTCTTCCGGCTAAGTAGTCGGCGTAGTACACCGCATTGCCTATTTCTACCCGCTGGCTGTTGGCCTGGCCATCCTGGTAGTAGTATTGTTGGGCATTTGCTTTGGTTGCCGGGCAAATGCAAGCCGCAAAAAGCACTGCTAGGTACAACTGGCGCATATTGAAATAATTGATTGGCATGGTACGTGAAGTTACATCATTGCTTTAGATATCTGATTCCGCGATCGGACCTATAACTGATAATTTCGTCAATTAATTGCTAAAGCACAACAATGTTTTTTGGCCAGTTTGCCGTATTTTAAGTCGATTTTTTGAAGAAAGGAACAAGTAGAATGTCATCATCTCGTTCACGTTCTTGTCTGGCTTGCATTTTTCCGCTGCTGCTATCCCTCAGTCTGTCAGGGCAGGAGGCTCGCTTTATCATCCCCCCTGTACCGTATTGCCATTGGTAAGGCACCCGATAGCAGCCGGTTTTTACAGTCCTTCGGGCGGCACCTGGCACAGGAAGGCAGGTTTCAGGAAGCAAGGTTGATGTATAACAGGGCGGCTGCTCCCGATTCCGTAATTGCCGAGAGTTATCGTTTGGAAGGGTATACTTTGCTCAGCCGCGGGCAGCCTGGATTCTCCTCAGAAAATGCGCCAAGCTTTTTGAGCCAAGCTCGCCACGGCGTAGGCTTAAATCGCTTGAAACAAGCACTAGCTATTGAAGAACGGCAATGGAAAAAAGTTGATCCCCGACGGATGAACCGCTACTGGGAAATGGGGCAATTGTGTAAATCTCTAGCTTTGAATCAAGCGGCAATCAATTATCTCAAGCGTGCGCTAAAGCAATGCCGCCGGTACTACGGCCGCCGCAACCCGTGTATACCTGGATTGCTCGATGATCTTGCCAGCACTTACGCTTCCTTCCAGCAGGCCACTTACGCTAAGAAACTATATCAAAGGGCTCTGAGAAAGGACAAACGCTTATTCAAAAGAGGAAAACCGTACCCAGGCCTTGCCGTGCGGTACAACAATATTGGCAGTATATATCTGCAGCAGGGAGACAGGAATAAGGCGAAAGAAAGCTTCCTGGCGGCAAAAAAAATATTGCTGCGATTTTTTCGAGCCGGGCATCCTTTCCTGAAAACAATAGACCGGAACCTCGGCAATGTTTATCTGTACCAAGGCATGGCGGCTTATCGGAACGGGGATTATCGCAACGCCCGCAATATTTGGCAAAGAGGTTTGGAGATTGAACTGGAGGATCGGCCTGTCCGGCAGGGGTTGCTGAACAATATAGGCGCCGCTTCTAAAAAGCTTGGGCGTTGCGATTCGGCTTTGGTTTATCTGGACCGCGCCCTGGATATAGCCAGAGCGCCAGCGGAGCCGCCGGCCGATCTCGAATTTGACTACCGCACTACGGAAGGCTTCCACTTGGACCGCACCTATTTTCACCGGGCAGACTGCTTGTTGCAGCAGGGCCGTAAAAAGTTGGCCTCTCGGATTGCCGGGCGATTGAAAAGGTGGGCTAAGCTGAACAAAGAAGCCCGATTACTGGAAGACCTTAAGCGTGCAGGCTTCCCATAACATCTGTTGCATTTTATTCATTTTCCCCGCAACTTAGAAGCCTATCAACACCATTGAGCTATGAGTTATTACCGCACCATAGACGGCATCCGCTACGATGCCGATTTACTGGACAAAGCTGCTGCCATGACGCAGGGCAGGGGAGATGGCCGTATTTCTTATACCGATGCGCAAGCTTTACTAAAGGAAGTCCAAGACGGAGGG
>CAYNIT010000232.1:0-7386 GCA_964397205.1 uncultured Phaeodactylibacter sp.
TCCTGCAGCTCCAGGTACATTTCTTTGCGCTTAGCTTTGTCAAAGGTAGACTGAATGCGGTCGATCATGGCATCGGTCTCCGGGCTGGCAAAACCGGTGCGGTCGTCGCCTTCCGAGTGGAAGTCCTGCTTGGGCTCCCAGGGAACGGGCTGAATGCTCTTGGCGCCTCCTACCAGCTCGAAATCCCGGCGCTTGAGGTTTTCGATATTGACGCTGTGCTCCTGGGGGTTCAAAGTGATCTCAATGCCGGCTTGCTTGGCGGATTCTTTGAGCAGCAGCGCCACATTCTGGGAAATATCCCGCCCCGCAGTGTAGTTGTACTCCAGGCTGAGCTCCCGCCGCTCTCCGTCTATCTCCTTGTCGACGATGCCGTTGTCGTTGCTGTCTGTCCAGCCGGCCTCTTCCAGCAAAGCGCGGGCGCGCTCCGGATTGTAGGGGATGGGCTCTATCTCGTCGTTATAGTAAGAAAAGGAGGGGTGGACCGGCCCGGTGGAGGGCACTGCCAAGCCCGAAAATACCGTATTGATGATTTCATCCACATTCAGCGCGTAAGCCAGCGCCTGCCGTACTTTTTTGTCGCTAAGCTTTTTCAGGCGGGTGTTGACATAAATGAAGGTATGCACCAAGGAGGAGGGGGAATGGAAATTGAATTGCTCTTTTACGAATTCCGTTGCTTGCAGCTCCTGAAATTGTTTGGGAGGTACATTGGCCATTACATCTATCTGCCCATCTTTGACGGCGGCCACGGCTGTATTGGGGTCGGAAATCGGCCGGAACACCAAGGCCTCTGGATAAGCTTTCAGCATGTCGTTGTCTTGCGCCACTTTATCGCCCCACCAGTCTTTTTTGCGCTCCAGGCGGATTTTCTGGCCCGTTTCCCAGCTTGCCAAGCGGTAGGGGCCGGAGCCTGTGACTCCTTCGGGCTCTCGGCTGAAACGGGTTTGGGAAAAGGCGTCGGCGAAGGCCTGAAGGTTGGGGTTGGATGCCGCCAGCGCCTTAGCTTTTTCCTGATCCAGCAGGTCGCTCAGGGGAATATCAGCGAGCAAGCCATCCGGATCGTAGTGGTAGGCAGGCATAAGGGGTATGGCGTTGCCAATCACTTCTTCTCCTATGATGTACTGCTTATCCGAGAAGACTGTGAAGCGTTTAGGGTTATCGGGGTCCACCTCCACCGCCTTTATAAAAGAGAGATACACCCGGAATATGGTAGCCGGCACTTTGGGGTTGAAGACCGCCTTAAGGGTGAAGATAAAATCTTCTGCCGTGACCGGGCTGCCGTTGTCCCAAGCCGCTTCGGGCTGTATTTCAAAGGTGTAGGAAACGCCCCCGGCGTAGGGGCCTTCTTCCAACTGCTGTATTTCGGGCCGGCTTACAGCCAGCCGGGGCTGTACCTCAAGGGTGAGGGGGTCAAGATCCAGCAAGTAAGAAAAAATATTGGCCAGCACCGTATTGGAGTAGTTGCTGTTGGTCAGGAGTGGGTTCAGGCGGTCGGGCTCTGCATCAACTTGCAGTTGGGCTTCCTGCAGAGGGCGGCCCAGTTCGTAGCTGCCCTTATCGGATTTTTGTTGGCCATCTCCTTGGCAGCCAGTTCCGATAAAGAGGGCGGTGATGAAGAGAAATGGGAGGATTTTGATCGGTTTCATTCAATTTTGGTTTAATTCTAATTAGTACGGGACAGCTGCTTCAGCCACGCTGCCGGGCAGCTTGATGTAGTAGTTTTTGTGTGGGCAGGGGACAAGCCAAATCAGCTATGCCATAACCAGATTGGTTTGCCGTCTTTGTAGCAAACGGCTTCTGCTTCGGCCTGTTTTACTTTGGCGCCAGGTCTTGCTTTACGAACTCATTGACAAAAAAACCAGGGCGCCGGGCAGAGGGCTCCGCCTCAAACCGTTTGCTGATCGCGATTCGCTGTAAAGGCGAAAATAGGAAAATGTAGGGTTGTTCCTTATAGATCAATTCCTGAAATTCCAGATAGAGTTCATTTCGCTTCTCCTCATCCAGCGTCACGCGGATTTCTTCGATGAGCCGGTCGGCTTCGGCATTGACGAAACTGACCCGGTTGCCACCCGAGGGCGTATCGCTTTCGGAATGCCACAACTGCTTGGGGTCGTCAACGATGGGGTCTTGCCCCCAGGCTGAAGAGTACATTTCGTAATCTCTTTTCTTAGTGTCGCTGATCAGCACGGTAAACTCAAGTTGGGTGAGGTTGATTTTTACGCCGGCCTGCTGCGCGGCGTTTTGGAAGAGCAGCGCCTGCCGCTTGGCAAAATCGCTGGCGTTGCTGTACTTGAACTCCAATTCCAGCGGTACGTTTTCCCCTTCCATGACTTTATCGACTACACCATCCCCATCGCTGTCTTCCCAGCCTGCCTCCCTCAGTAAAGCACGTGCTTTTTCGGGAGAGAATTCGATGGGCTTCAAGCCATCGTGATAATAGGGCTTGGTAGGGTGGAAAGGGCCCACCGTGCGCTGAGCCAGGCCGTAGTACTCCTTTTCGATCAACTCCTCTACATCTACCAGATGGGCCAGTGCCCGGCGCACGCGCCGGTCCGCCAGTTTGGGAGCCTTGTTGTTCATGCCTATGTAGTAGTAAATGAAAGAGGGCGGAGCATGCAGAGCAAACCGGTCAGTCACCATAGTATTGTCTTGAAGGTCGACGAAATCCCTGGCATCGATCTGTGTCATGACATCCACCTGTTCGTCCTTCAATGCAGCGAGGCTAGCCGTTTGATCGGGAATAATACGGAACTCCAAGCGCTCCGGCTGAGCAGTAAGAAGTGGAAAATCATCGCTGAGCTCATCCCCCCACCAGTCCTGTTTGCGCTCCAGGACAATGCGTTGCCCCGTCTCCCAGGATACGAAGGCGTAAGGGCCGGAACCGACTACGCCCTCTTTTTCCCTTGACCTTTCAGAACTGCTGAAATCCGCTGCAAATGCCTGTAGGGCAGGTTCCTGTTCGGCCAGTTCGGCTGCTCTGTCGGCATCGGCCAGGTCAGAAAAAGCAAAAGCCCGCAGGCGTTGCTCGGGGTCGTAGGCGTACTCCGGTAAAACAGGTATGTTGCTGACCACCGTCTCGCCAATGATGTATTTGCCGTCCGTAAATACTGTAAATCGTTTGGGGTTTTCGGGGTCGATTTCTACCTGCTGCACAAAGTCGAGGTAGGGCCGAACGTGGGCGGCGGGGACTTTGGGGTTGAGCAAGGCTTTTAGCGTGAAAACAAAATCAGAAGCCAGGATAGGTTGGCCGTTGTCCCAGACTGCCTCGGGTTGTATTTCAAAAGTGTAACTGACGCCGCCGGCGTAGGGGCCGGTCTCTAATGCTTCGATCTCGGGCCGGGCTACTGCCAGCTGCGGGTCTAGCTTCAGGCTGCGGGGGTTGAACTGCAGCAGGCTGAGAAAAAGCTGTTCGTTGATGACCCGCGCGTAGAGGTTGGTGGCTATTACTGGGTTGAGCCGGTCGGGTTCGGCGGGCAGGCGTGCGTACACTGCATTGTCTTGCTTTTTAAAGGTGATGCTTTTGCTGTCGTCTTTTTCCCCATCGTTTCCGCCGCAGTTGAACAGCAGCAAAGGGATGAGGAAAAGAAGGGGCAAGCGAGTTGTGGTCATACCGCTTATTTCAAGTTTTATGGTAGAAAATCGTATTAGATCTTGTTTAAACTCGCCCTAAAATAAAGGATTCGGGGAGCTTATTATAATTTTTTTGCTGGCTGCCCCTCTGCATCGACGAATGCTGGCAAATCCGCTTGCTTGAACCTTGCCCGGCAGCACTTGTTCTTTCAGAAAACGCAACCGACTACTATGCCTACAGTGCTCATCGGCGGTGGCAGCGGCCTGATCGGCAGCCACCTCAGCCCAATGCTGGAAGAGGAAGGCTACGAGGTCTTGCACCTCAGCCGCCGTGCCCGCCCCAATGCTCCGTATCCAACCTACCAATGGGATGTAGAGGCTCAAACCATCGAGGAGGAAGCGGTGGAGCGGGCGGATTACATCATCAATCTGGCCGGCGCGGGTATCGCTGACAAACCCTGGACCAAATCCCGCAAAGCATTGATCATAGACAGCCGGGTAGAGTCGGCACGCCTGTTGCGCGAGACTTGTCAAAAATTAGAACAACCTCCCCGGGCTTACTTGTCCAGTACGGCTATCGGCTACTACGGTGACCGAGGCGAAGAGTGGCTGACGGAGGCTGCTGCCCCGGGCGAAGGCTTTCTCGCGGAGAGCACGCAGGCTTGGGAAGCGGCTATCGAGGAAGTGGCAGCCACCGGCCTGCGTACCGCAGGCATCCGGATTGGCATCGTCCTATCTACCCAAGGCGGCGCTATGGAGAAAATGCTGATCCCCTTTCGATTCTATACCGGTACCTACTTTGGAGACGGGCAGCAGTGGTACAGCTGGATACACATCGAGGATGTTTGCCGGCTGTTTTTGCACGCTTTAAAAAATGAAGAAATGGCGGGCTTCTACAATGGAGTAGCCCCGAATCCCGTGAGAAACAAGGAATTGGTAGAGGAGATGAAAACGGCCCTGGGGCAAACCGCGGCCATCCTGCCCGCTCCGGCTTTTACCCTGCGATTAGCGATGGGAGAAATGGCGGATGCTGTGCTGGATAGCGCCCGGGTTTCTGCCGAAAAGACCAGGAGCACAGGCTTTGATTTTCGCTTCCCTCGCCTGCCGGAAGCCCTGAAGGATCTGCTGGAGAGAAAGATCTAGTGGGCTAAGGGGGAAATACTGTCACACCCACGTCTTGTCCTTGGCGGTTTTGGTGAAATCTTCATGCTACGGCTTCCCGCTAGCTATTGGAGCCGGTTGTACCGCCTCGGCATGCCTGAAAATGCTCGGCATTTTGTCAGGATACTCAAATCCACCGCGTCAAGGAAGCAGCTACTCCCGGTTGCTGGAAGCTCAACTCCGGAGCGTTCGTCAACTTTTCCCCTCTGCCCGCTGCGGACTGTATGGCCCACTAGCGATCCGGGAAAAGCCTGGATACCAGCACAATGCTGATCAAGCCGCCCCCCATTGCCAACGTCCGGAAGGGAAAAAGCGACACTCCATTCTCTACCATAGGGTAAGGCAGCAAAACTGGAATACCCAGCGTTGCATCCCCGCCGCCGAAACGCAGTGCCGCAGCTACGACGAAACCGGCAAGCGCGCCCCTGGCGTTGGCCCGCGGGTCGTAAAGCGCCGTCAGCAGCGCCGGGAACAACAGGCAATAGACAAAGTCGCTGCATAAAAACCATAGCTCGTACACGCTCTGTATGTTCAAAGCGATAAGCGTTGCCGCGATGCCGACAATCCATATCATGCGCTGCACCAGCCGCCGCAGCGTGGCTGTATCTACTTTAGGCTGGACCAGCGGCCGGTAGATATTCCAGCCCGCCATAGACGAAGCCGAAAGAATAGAAGAGTCTGCGGAGGACATCACCGCAGCCGCTACTGCTCCTAAGCCGACGATGCCGATCCAGCTTGGGGTGAGGTAGCGAATGACCCACGGAAGGGTAGAGGCGGCATCGGGCGGTGCCGGAGCACTCATTGCTCCCCAATCAGCCGTTTGCCCTGCGATTCCAATAAGTACGGCTGGTATAGCTGCCAGGAGGCAGACAAAGCCCGCCAGTATTGACAAGCGTACCGCAGTGTTCTCGTCCTTGGAAGCCAAAACGCGCTGGAAATACACTTGCCAGGGGATCCCCCCAAAGGTGAGCAGCAATGCGTAATCCCACCAGTTCCAGTAATAGCTTCCCAGCGCCTCCCGGCTGGGCAAGAAACTGGCAGCCGGCCCAAAATCAGCCTGGTACTTTGCCCAAGCGGGGCCCCAGCCGCCTACGGCTTCCAGGGCGTAGGGTACGCTCAGGCTGAGGCCGAGCAACAGCAGAATCAGCTGCAGAAAATCGGTCAGCGCTACCGCCCAAAGGCCTCCCAGCGCGGTATAGGCAATGGTAATGGCGGCAGAAAGTGCAATGGCCGAAGGTGTGTCCAAACCAGCAATGGCCCCGAAAGTAGTCCCCAGAGCGGTCAGAATAGCCGCCGTCCAGAACGTTTCTCCCGCCAGGGCAGGCAGGAAAAATAGCCCCGCCATCTTTTTGCCAAAGCGTTCTTCGAGGGGATCGAGCACGGTGCGGTACTGCCGCCGCCGCATCCGGCGGGCGAAAAACAAACCGCCCAAAATCAAGCTCAGCGCATACCCCCAGGGGGCTTGTACCCAAACCAGGCCAGAGCCGGCGGTATACTCTGCCGTGCCATTTATGTATCCTCCTCCTACCCAAGTGGCGCTCATTGTGAAAATGGCCAGGACCAAGGGCAATTGCCGCCCCGCCAGCAAAAAACTGTCGCTGTCATCCCTCCGGCGGAGCCCGGCAGCGTAAGTGCCCAGCCCGAATATGAGGGTGTAGAAAAACATCATGGAAAGGTAAGCGGGCCAGCTGACCGGCTTGTCTGTGTAGTAGTGGAGGTAAAATCCGGCCAGCGATAGCAGAGCCAGCAGGCCGGCAGTAGGCCGCAGAACCTGCCAGCACCCGGGATTTTGGTTGAGATTCGCCATAATTCCGCAAAAAATAGGTATATATGCTGGAATATCATACTCAAGCGGCTATATGGAGCAAAACTACTCGCCTGCCGACCGGCTGAAAGCCTGGGCAGTTCACTTATTTACAGCTACGGGTATTGTTGCGGTTTTTATGGCGCTGGTCGAAGCGGGCACAACCGACTTCCGCTCCGCCATGCTCTGGTTGCTGGCAGCGCAGTTGATCGATGGGATAGACGGGACCCTGGCGCGCCGCTACCGGGTGGAGCATGTCCTGCCTCAGATGAGCGGCAAAAGCATCGATTTCGTCATTGACTTCGCGGGGTACGCCATAGTGCCTGCCTATATGATCTACAAAGCAGGATTGCTGCCAGCCGATGCAGGGCTGGCCCTAGCCTTCGTCATCCTGATTACTTCCGCCATATACTACGGCAAGTCCGGCATGATATCCGACAACCACTATTTCGTTGGCTTCCCGGTCATGTGGAATATGGTGGCTTTCTATATGATCTTCATATTTACTATGCCAGTTTGGGGGTACGCAGCGCTTATCTTAGGCCTTGCGGCCCTGCAATTTATTCCCATTAAGTTTGCTTATCCCAGCCGTACGCGCCGCTGGCGGGTGGGCAATTTGCTGTTCACCGCCGTTTTCGTCATCTCAGTTGTCGGCTACCTGATATACTATCCCAGGGAAATCACCGTTCTCTACTGGGGGACAATAGCAAGCCTCGCCTATTTTGCCCTATTTGCCTTTGTTGCTACCTTTGTGTACCGAGATTAAAAAAACGGTGCTCTTGGCGGTACAGGCAACACACCCTTAGGGGTCGCGCAATAACAAGTTACCTAGAATAGGCGAAGTTATTTTGTGC